>NZ_JBHWUW010000002.1:0-348093 GCF_042737245.1 Streptomyces sp. NPDC060002 | reverse complement strand
GCGCAGCACCAGCGCCCGGATCGAGTGCACGGTGCGGGGCCGGCCGCCGCGCCAGGGGCCGGGCGGGGTGGAGGGGGGGGGGGGGGGGGGGTGTGGGAGGCCCCGCCGGTGCGGGGGGGGGCGCGCCCGCCGCCGCCCCCCCCACCACGGGTCTCTCTTCGTCTGGGCGGATGCGGAAACCGCGAGGTGGGAAAACGCTGAACGGAGCCCGGGACTCATCTGCGCCCCAGGCTCCTCTCAGCGTCCCCTAAGGAAGCTCTCTTACCGTCTTCTGACCATGGAGACGGACTGTACGAACCCCGCGGACTGTACGAGTGACGGCGCCCCGGTCCCCGCGAAACCCACCCCGCAGGCCGCCGGCACCCGGCTGCTGCACATAGGGCCGCACAAGACCGGGACCACCTCGATCCAGGGCGCTCTCTTCGCGGCGAAGGAGAAGCTGCCGGCTTACGGCGTCGCGTACCCGGCGCAGAGCAGACACCCCATGCAGGCCGTGCTGGCCGCCTGCTCCCGGGCCGGGATGATCGGCGACACCACGCCCACCGAGCGGCACTGGACGCGGCTCGTGGAACAGGTGCACGCCACCGGCCGCCACACCTGCGTGATCAGTAGCGAGTTCTTCGCCGACGCCCCGGACGACGCGACCGCCGAGCGGATCGTCGAGCAGCTCGGCGGGGAGTCGGTGCAGGTGCTGGTCACCCTGCGCCCGCTGGTGAGGATCATGCCCTCGCAGTGGCAGCAGTACGTGCAGAACGGCCTGCGCATGGGCTACGAGGAGTGGCTGGAGCACATGCTCCGCAAGGCCCCCTACGAGAAACCCAACCCCAGTTTCTGGCGCCGGCACCGGCACGACCGGCTGGTCGAACGGTGGGTGCGGGTGGTCGGGCCCGAGCGGGTCACCGTCGTCGTGGTGGACGACCGGGACCGGGGCGGGCTGATGCGCACCTTCGAGGGGCTGCTCGGACTGCCCGCGAATCTCCTTCAGCCCGTTCCGGACACGGCGAATCGCTCTCTCACCCTCGCCGAGACCGAAATGCTGCGCAACCTCAACAAGGAATTCCGCGGTAATGGTCTCCCCGACGAGCTCTATTCTCTACTGGTTCGTAACGGCGCCGTCATGCATATGAAGAACACGTGCAGCCCCACCTCACAGGACGTGAGGATCTCCACACCCGACTGGGCGGTCCGGGCGGCCACCGGGATCGGCGCCGAGATGGCCGGCCGGATCGGGTCGACGGGGGTGCGGGTGATCGGTGACCCGGCCCTGCTGTCCGCTGTGCCGGAGCCCGCCGGGCAGGGGCCGGGGGAGGCCCGGATCGCCCCCGAGGTGGCCGCTCAGGCCCTGTACGGGGCACTCGCCGCGGTGGCCGCGGCGCCCGGCGGGACCTTGGCACGTGCGGTGCACCAGACCTCGTCGAAGGAGCTTGTCCGGGTTCTCGGGCACCGCTGCCTCAAGCGGTTGCGGCGGCACTGACGCCGTCCGGCGCGCTCCTGCCCGTGTCACTCCGTCACTCTCGGCAATGACATACTCCTTGTGGAGTAACTCACAGCTTTTCCAGGGACCATCCACGGGAAGCCGCGCCGGAGTCTCGGGAATCGCCGTCGAGACCAGGTGAATGCCAGGTTGCGTACACATTTGCAGCGAACGGCGCTCACCTTGCATCGCGGTAACCGCAAGTGGGACCATTTCCCCGTTCCCTGTCGCCCCAAGGTAGGTCCACTGTGTCCCAGCACATAGCCAAGCCCCGTACCACCGCAGTGATCCTGGCCGGTGGCACCGGCCAGCGCGTGGGTCTGTCGATCCCCAAGCAGCTGCTGAAGATCGCCGGCAAGGCAGTCATCGAGCACACCCTGACCACCTTCGAGAAGGCCGACTCGATCGACGAGATCATCGTGCTGATGGCACCGGGCTATGTGCCGGACATCGAGAAGATCGTGTCCAAGGCCGGGTTCAAGAAGGTCCGGAAGATCATCGAGGGCGGCTCCACGCGGAACGAGACCACCGAGCGCGCCATCGCGGCCCTGGGCGAGGGGCTGGCCGACGGCGAGGATCTCAACGTCCTCTTCCACGACGCCGTGCGTCCCCTGCTCTCGCGGCGGGTCATCGACGACTGCGTCACGGCGCTGGAGCGCTACCAGGCGGTCGACGTCGCCATCCCGTCCGCGGACACCATCATCGTCACGCGCACGCACGGCGAGGACGGCGAGTTCATCACCGAGATCCCGGACCGCTCCCGGCTGCGCCGCGGTCAGACCCCGCAGGCGTTCAAGCTGTCCACCATCCGCCGGGCCTACGAGGTGGCGGCGGGCGACCCCAACTTCCAGGCCACCGACGACTGCACCGTCGTGCTGCGCTACCTGCCCGACGTGCCGATCCACGTCGTGGCGGGTGACGAGTACAACATGAAGGTGACCCAGCCCGTCGACGTCTTCATCGCCGACAAGCTCTTCCAGCTGGCCTCCTCCGCCACCCCCGAGCAGAATGGCGAGGAGGTCTACCGGGAGCTCCTCACCGGCAAGACCGTGGTCGTCTTCGGCGGTTCGTACGGCATCGGCAAGGACATCGCCGAGCTCGCCGAGTCCTACGGCGCCACGGTCTACGCCCTGGGCCGCTCCACCACCGGCACGCACGTGGAGAACCCGGAGGAGGTCGACGACGCCCTGTCCAAGGCGTACAGCGAGACCGGGCGCATCGACTACGTCGTCAACACCGCGGGCGTGCTGCGCATCGGAAAGCTGGCCGAGACCGACAACGCGACCATCGAGGAAGCGCTGAAAGTCAACTACCTGGCACCGGTGCAGATCGCACGTTCGGCGTACAAGTACCTCGCGGAAACGAAGGGCCAGTTGCTGCTGTACACCTCCAGCAGTTACACCCGGGGGCGCGCCGAGTACAGCCTGTACTCCTCGACCAAGGCGGCCATGGTGAACCTCACCCAGGCCCTCTCCGACGAGTGGGCCGGTGACGGCATCCGGGTGAATTGCGTCAACCCGGAGCGCACGGCCACACCCATGCGTACCAAGGCCTTCGGGCAGGAGCCCTCGGGCAGTCTGCTCTCCTCGGAGGCGGTCGCCCGCACCTCGCTCGATGTGCTGCTCTCCGAGCTCACCGGGCATGTGATCGACGTCCGCCAGCAGGACCCGACGGCGGCCGCCGGCCGGGCGTCGGGCTTCGAGCAGGCCCTGGCCGGAGTGCTCGACCGACAGGATGGCATGGCATAATCCATCGGAAATAGCCATCGATTTTTCAGGCCTCTGTGGCTCCCTGTTTACGGAGAATTCACAGAGGCCTGACCCGTAAAACTCCCGAAACCTTCACAAAGGATTTTCCGGACTTTTAGTACCTATGACCGGCCCCCTCCCAGAGCAGGTTTCTCCGTGATATCCACCGCTATTCGCGTAGCCCGGGTGGGCAGCGCGGCCGAACTGGCCGCGGCGGTCCTCATGATGCTGGGCTACCCCGGCCTCATGGCGGCCGCGCTCGTGCCGAGCGTCCCCGCCTTCGCCGCCGCGGCCGCCGTGACGTACCTGGCGGATCTCTACCTCCACCGCAAAGGCAGTCGCCTCATCGCCCTCCTGGGCAAGGTGCGGGCCGGTCTGTCCACCCGGTTCCTGGTCCGCGAGCTGCTGCTGATCCTGCTGCTGGCGAGGCTCGACCTCTCCCAGGAGCCGGTCTTCTACGCGGCGATCGCGTGCTTCACGGTGTTCTTCGGTCTCCAGGCCCCGCACGGCGCGCTGATCACCCTGATCGGCAAGCGCCGTCAGATGCCGGTCGTGACCAGGAACGTCGACCTGGCCTCCAGGCTGCGCATACCGGACGCCCCGCCGCGCCGCCTGCTGAGCCGCGCCACCGTGAAGATGCTCCACCTCGACCTCGCGGCCGTCGTGGGTCTCCTCGTCAGCGCGCTCACCGACTCCGAGGCCGCGGGCTTCGCCGGCATCGGCGTCACCCTGGGCCTGGGCGCGCTGTACGTGCTGGCGCTGGTGCCGTATCTGCGGGCGAAGCGGCTGCCGCCGAAGGCCGACAAGGTCCTCGGCACGGTCAGCGCCTGGCTGCGCGAGTACCGCCCGCAGACGGTGCTGTACTTCTCCGGCTCCGACGACTCCGCCTACCAGGTCAACATGTGGCTGGAGACCATGGAGCAGATGGAGTCCCGGCCCCTGGTCATCCTGCGTGAGCGCACCGTCCTGGAGAAGATGGCGCCCACCTCGGTCCCGGTCGTCTGCGTGCCCGGGGGGGTGCACCTGATGAACATGGACCTGTCCATGGTGCGGGTCGCGTTGTACTGCGCGAACGTCGGCAAGAACATCCACCTGCTGCGGGTCCCGACCATGAAGCACGTCTTCATCGGCCACGGCGACAGCGACAAGCTCGCCAGCGTCAACCCGTTCAGCAAGGTCTACGACGAGGTGTGGACCGCCGGCCGCGCGGGCCGCGACCGTTACGCCATCGCCGACGTCGGCATCCGCGACGAGGACATCGTGGAGGTCGGCCGCCCGCAACTGGCGCCGATCAGGATCTCGGAAGGCACACCCGAGGGTCGTATCGCGACGGTTCTGTACGCGCCCACCTGGGAGGGCTGGGACGACAACCCGGGCAACACCTCGCTCCTGCTGGCCGGCGAGAACATCGTGAAGAAGTTGGTCGCGGCCGATCCCCCGGTCCGCGTCCTGTACAAGCCGCACCCCTTCACCGGCACCCGCAGCGCCAAGGCCGGCGCCGCGCACCGTCGGATCACCGCCCTGATCAAGAAGGCCTCCGCCCAGCGCGCGGGCGACCCCCGCTTCACCGCCGACCCGGCGGCCGAGGCCGGGGCCAGGGCGGAACTGACCCGCCTCAAGGCCCGGCTGGACGGTCTCTCCCTCGCCTTCGACGAGCGCGCCGACGAGGCCGTGACGAGCCGCGACGGCATCGTCGACGTCCGCAAGCACGAAGAGGCCGCCCGGCTGCGCGCCGAGTGGAACGAGACCTACTGGCGCTCCTTCCCCTCCTTCGAGCACCGGGTGATCACCGGGGCCGGACCCCGCCTGTACGACTGCTTCAACGCCTGCGAGGCGATGGTCTCGGACATCTCCAGCGTGGTCTCCGACTTCATCGCGAGCGGCAAGCCGTATGCGGTCGCGGACTCCGCGGAGCTGGGCGCGGAGGAGTTCAGGCGACAGAACACCGCCGTACGCGCGGCGGTGATCCTCGGCAACGGCGCCGCCGAGCTGGACCAGCTGCTGGACGCGGTCCGCGACCCGGCCGGCGATCCGCTGGCCAAGGACCGCAAGGAACTCAAGGAGTACCTGCTCGGACCCGACGAGCCCACCTCGCTCGAGCAGTTCGACACGGCGATCACCGACCTGGCGCTGAAGGCGGAGGCGCGCAACGTCGGCCAGGAGTCCCACGCCGTCTCGGCGGACGCCGCGGTCGGTGCCGCGCCGGACGACGCGACGGAGCTGCCCAAGGATGCCAAGGGCGTTACGGCCGGCTGACACCCGTATTTCCTGAGGCCGGGCCCCCGGAGTGTTCTCTCCGGGGGCCCGGCCTCTTGTACGTTCTGTGATGTGGGACACGTGCCGAAACCCAGGCAACCCACCCCGTTCATCCATCGTCTACCGGGTATCCAAAGTGTTCATGTGGGGGAACCGGTGCGTGTTGAGAGGGAAAAGTGACCGCTGCGCAGCCTGACGTCACGGTGGTCATCGGGGCGTACGAAGCGATGCCGTACCTGGTCGACTGCCTGGCATCGGTAGAGGCACAGACCCTGGACGCGGCGCGCCTGGAGGTCATCGCCGTGGACGACGGTTCCCAGGACGGCACCGGGGAGTACCTGGAGGAGTTTGCCGCCCGCGTGCCCATGGCCGTCACCGTGGTCCGCCAGGAGAACTCCGGCGGCCCCAGCGGCCCGCGCAACGTCGGCCTCTCCAAGGCCACCGGGCGCTACGTCTTCTTCCTCGACGCCGACGACCGGCTCGGCGCCGAGGCCCTGGAGCGCATGGTGGCCATGGCCGACCGCAACGGCACGGACGTGGTCCTCGGCCGGGTCGAGGGCATCAACCGCAAGCCCCCGAAGTCGATGTGGGGCGAGACCCTCGACCGTACGGACGTCTACTCCTCCAACATCAAGTTCACCCTCAGTGCGCAGAAGCTGTTCCGCCGGGAGTTCCTGGAGCGCCACGGCATACGCTTCGACGAGTCGCTGTGGACCGGCGAGGACGCCCTGTTCACGATGGAGGCCTATCTGCGGGCCGACGGCGTCTCCGTGGTCGCCGACTACACCTGCTACTACCTGGTGGGCCGCACCGACGGCAAGCATGTGACGAAGAGCGGGAGTTACACCCTGCGCTTCGACTCCGCGCGCGCCCTGATGGGACTGCTGGAGCGGCTCGTCCCGCCCGGCGCCAAGCGGGACGTGCTCATGGTCCGCCCGTTCCTCGTCACCGTGCTGCCGCAGTTCGGGCCCGTCTTCCTCAGGAACGACGAGGAGATCCGGCGCACCAAGATGGAGCTGGCCAAGCCGCTGATGGACACCTACTGGAACGAGGGCGTCGCCCAAAGGCTCCGGGTCCACGAGCGGCTGCGCCTGGAGCTGGTGGCCCGCCGGCGCCCCGAACTCCTGGTGGACGTCCTCGAGTTCATCAAGGCCAAGAGCGAGCCGGCCCCGGTCCTGAAGAAGCGCAACACCCAGCTCTACCTGGCCTATCCGCACTACGGCTCCCGCACGGCGGGGGTGCCCGACCGGATCTACCTCGCCGAGCCCCGCGAGGCCAAGGACTTCCCGGGCTGGCGCAAGGACCCGACCGAGACCTTCCTCCGCGGCTTCACCCGTAAGGTCCGCCGCAGGCTCCGCCGACTCCGGCACCCGATGCGACCGGGCGGCCCGGCGGCCGCTTGAGCCCGCGCGGCCGCGGTGCCGCACGGCCGCGGTGCCGCACGGCCGCGATGCCGCACGGCCGTGCTCGCGGGACCTACTTGCTCGGCTTCAGCGCGCGGCGCAGCGGGCCGCCCACCGCGCGCTTCGCGCGTCGGTAGATCGACGGGGCGGGGATGACCGCGGCGGCCTTGGCCGCGGCCTTCGCGCCGGGCCGGTTCTTCGCCAGGTCACGCTTCAACTGGGCGTTGTGGGAGTCCAGTTCGGTGATGCGCTGCTGGAGCCAGCCGAACCTGCCGGCCAGCGAGGCGAGGTCGGCGTCGTTCCAGGGGCGCACGCCCGGCGGGAAGGACAGCGAGCGCAGCTTCTTCTCGAAGGCCACGCCGCCGTCGCCGTGGGTGAAGGCGTTCGGCAGCCCGTTCTTGTCCAGGAACGCGGTGAACCGGTCGAAGCGCTCCTTGTGGTTGCCGCTGAGCCCGGTGAAGTCGGCCTCCTCGTACAGCTCGGCCGGGTCCAGGTCCGCGGGCACCTCGCTGAGCAGCCGGTGCGGTATCTCGAAGTAGCGGCACAGCTCCAGCGTGCGCGAGTCGAAGGCCAGCACGGTCGCGGGCGTGCCCGCCAGCAGCGCCGCGATGTTGCCGTGGATGCGCGAGCCGAAGGAGTAGTCGAAGTCCCGCAGGTCGTCGATCCAGGTGATCGGGTCGATGTAGACCCGGGCCTTGTCCTCCCGGTACATCGGGTGGTCGGGGTGGGTCGGCATCTCGGTGATCCGGCCGGCCGGGGAGTCCACGTCCCGCCAGTGCAGCTGCTTGGCGTCGGTGAGGTTCTGGCCTATGTAGCGCAGGTTCGGGTAGCGCTCGTGGGTGCGGGTGATGACCTTGTGCAGCCCGCCGCCGCGCACCGCGGTGTGCGAACCGTTGATGCCGATCCGGGACTGCGCGGTCAGGGCCGGCGTCTTCTTCTCGACGGGCAGCCGGTCGCCGTGCATGAACATCGACGGGCAGCCGATGACCTCGACGTCCCGGAAGCCCATGTCGGTGAGGTACTGCTCGGTGAACTCGCCCCGCACGCCTATGGAGGCGCTGCGTTCCAGCACCGCCGCGCAGAAGGCGCGCACGCTGGGCTCCATGGGCTTCAGCCGTGCCGGGTCGTAGGTCACACCGGTCTGCGCGCCGACACCCATCACCACGACCGGGATCTTCAGCTTCGATATGAGCCTGGTCAGCCGCTGGAGCGGCTGCTCGAAGGTCGGCCGGAAGGCGTTGGCGAGGGGTATGACGAAGGCGTCGTACTCCTCGTTGATCCGGGCCGCCGCGTTCACGTCGGTCCGCATGCCGTTCGAGAAGACCTCGGAGTCCGGCGTGGTGAGGATCTTGTGGGCGGCATCGCTGAAGATCAGGTTGCCGGAGTTGGTGGCGATGACGTCGCGGTGGAGGGCTTCCTCGACCGGGACGACGTCGAAGGGGCTCTTCCCCGATCTCAGGAGTATGCGCTTCACAGGGCGAACTGTAGGTGACACAAACTTCAAAATAAATTTGTGTTCTCTTCAAATTGCATGGGGAACCAGTACAACCTTTTTGCCGTACGCAAAGCGTGAGCGAACGGTCACGGCAGCGCGCGCTGTCCGCGAAGTGAAACCCCTGCGCGGCCTCCGCCCCTGTTCGCGTAGATTGCCAGGCGGGCAGCCGTCGACCTACGCGAGGGGCGAAGAAACAAGGTGGCAGGGGCAAGGCAGGCCGTGAGCGAGGCCCGCAGGATCGTCGTCAAGGTCGGCTCCTCGTCGCTGACCACCGCCTCCGGCGGACTCGACGCCGACCGGGTCGACGCGCTCGTCGACGTCCTCGCCAAGAGCCGCAGCGGAGGCGAGAAGGAGATCGTGCTCGTCTCCTCGGGCGCCATCGCCGCAGGACTCGCCCCGCTGGGCCTGCGCCGCCGCCCGCGGGACCTCGCCCGCCAGCAGGCCGCCGCGAGCGTCGGCCAGGGCCTGCTCGTGGCCCGCTACACCGCCTCCTTCGCCCGCTACGGCGTCCGCGTCGGCCAGGTGCTGCTGACCAGCGACGACATGAGCCGGCGGGCCCACCACCGCAACGCCTCCCGCACCCTCGACGAGCTGCTCGCGATGGGCGCGTTCCCGATCGTCAACGAGAACGACACGGTGGCCACCGACGAGATCCGCTTCGGCGACAACGACCGGCTCGCCGCCCTCGTCGCCCACCTCGTCCACGCCGACCTGCTGGTCCTGCTGTCCGACGTCGACGGCGTGTACGACGGCGACCCCAGCAAGCCGGGCACCTCACGGATCGCCGAGGTGCGGCGCCCCGAGGACCTGGCGCACGTCGAGATCGGCAGCACCGGCAAGGCGGGCGTCGGCACCGGCGGCATGGTCACCAAGGTCGAGGCCGCCCGGATCGCGGCGGCCGCCGGCATTCCCGTGGTCCTCACCAGCGCCGTCCACGCGGCCGACGCCTTCACCGGCGGGGACACCGGCACCTACTTCCACGCCACCGGCAAGCGCTCCGCCGACCGGCTGCTGTGGCTCCAGCACGCCTCCACCCCGCAGGGCTCGCTGACGCTGGACGACGGGGCGGTGCGCGCGGTGGTCGAGCGGCGCACCTCGCTGCTGCCGGCCGGGATCGCCGCCGTCGAGGGCGAGTTCAGCGCGGGCGACCCCGTCGAACTGCGGGACACCCGAGGGCGCGCGGTGGCCCGCGGCCTCGTCAACTTCGACGCCAAGGAGATCCCCCAGCTGCTCGGGCGGTCGACCAGGGAACTGGCGCGGGAGCTGGGCGCGGAGTACGAGCGCGAGGTCGTCCACCGGGACGACCTGGTGATCCTGCACCCGTAAACCCGCTCGAACGGTCCGTACCGGTGGGGGACGTTCCGTGAAACCGCCCCGCGGAGCCGTGCGGCCTGCTCAACTTTGTCCCAGGGACAGATTCCGCACGAGCGCTGCGTAAAGGAGGCCGTCGTGAGACGAGTGCGCCCTGGGGCGGCAGCGACCCGTGGGAGTACCGGCGAAACCGGTTCGGCGGCGCCGCGTACGGCCGGTCCGGCTTCGTCACGTGCCGCGGGTGCGCCCACGCGCGCGCCGGGCGAGGAGCGCGCCCTGACCAGCGTGGCGGCGGGCGACCGGTACCTGGCCCAGGAGGGCGCCGAGTCCCAGGGCGGGCAGCCCGTGGACGTCCCCCGGCTGTGGCATGTCACCCTCAGCGTCTCCGGTGAGGAGGCCCCGCTGAAGGAGGTCCGGCGGGCCATCGAGCAGCTTGCCCACGACCACCCTTTCCTCCTGACCAGCAGATACGCGGGCGACCACGCCGAGATCCGGTACTGGGAGGAGGCCCGCGACCTGCATGACGCGGCCGCCGTCGCCCTGCGGCTGTGGGGGGAGCACCGCCAGACCGCCGGGCTGCCGCCCTGGGAGATCGTCGGCCTGGAGGTCATCGACCGCCAGACCTACCACCAGCGCATCGCCGAGGGCTATGGACCGGCCCCCGCGACCCCGGTCGGCGTCCACCCGTACTGACGCCGTCGTCGGCGGGCCTCGGGAGGTTCGAGCGGCGCATCCCGCGGCACGTCTCGTGGCGCATCTCGGGGTGTGGAACGAACGGTGGACCGGCCCGCGCGGCGCACTACGCTTCCCCTATGACCACGCTCTCGCCGTACGACTCCATGTCCCCGGTCACCCGTGCCGCCTACCGCGCCAAGGCGGCCGCCGCCGACCTCGCGCCGCTGCCCCGGGCCGCCAAGGACGACGCGCTGCTCGCCATCGCGGACGCGCTGGAGGTCCGTACGAGCGAAATCGTCGAGGCCAACGCGAAGGACATCGCCAAGGCCCGTGAGGCGGGCACCAGCGAGGCGATCGTGGACCGGCTGACCCTCACCCCGGAGCGGGTGCGGGCCATCGCCTCGGACGTCCGGGACGTCGTCGCGCTGCCCGACCCGGTCGGCGAGGTCGTCCGCGGTTCCACCCTCCCCAACGGCATCGACCTGCGCCAGGTCCGTGTCCCGCTCGGCGTCGTCGGCATCATCTACGAGGCCCGCCCGAACGTCACCGTGGACGCCGCCGCCCTCTGCCTGAAGTCCGGCAACGCGGTCCTGCTGCGCGGCTCGTCCTCCGCCTACGAGTCGAACACCGCTCTCGTCCGGGTGATCCGCGACGCCGTCGGCGGGGCCGGGCTGCCCGCCGACGCCGTGCAGCTGGTGCCCGGCGAGGGCCGCGACAGCGTGCGCGAGCTGATGCGGGCCCGCGGCCTGGTCGACGTCCTGATCCCGCGCGGCGGGGCCTCGCTCATCCGGACCGTGGTCACGGAGTCCACCGTCCCGGTCATCGAGACCGGCACCGGCAACTGCCATGTCTACGTCGACGCCCACGCCGACCTCGACATGGCGATCGACATCCTGATCAACTCCAAGGCGCACCGGGTCAGCGTCTGCAACGCCGCCGAGACCCTCCTGGTCCACCAGGACATCGCCCCCCGGTTCCTGCCGCGCGCCCTCGACGCCCTCGCGGAGGCGGGCGTCACCGTGCACGCCGACGAGCGCGTGCTGGCCTATGCCAAGGACTCCAAGGCGACCGTGGTCGAGGCCACGCCCGAGGACTGGGAGACGGAGTACCTCTCCTACGACATCGCCGCCGCCGTCGTCGACTCGCTGGACCGGGCCGTGGAGCACATCCGGCTGTGGACCTCGGGGCACACCGAGGCCATCGTCACCACCTCGCAGCAGGCCGCCCGCCGTTTCACCCAGTTGGTCGACTCCACCACGGTGGCCGTGAACGCCTCCACCCGCTTCACCGACGGCGGCGAGTTCGGCTTCGGCGCGGAGATCGGCATCTCCACCCAGAAGCTGCACGCCCGCGGCCCGATGGGTCTCCCGGAGCTGACCAGCACCAAGTACATCGTCACGGGCGACGGGCACGTACGGCGCTGAAACCTCCTTCGGGGGCGTCGTGAGGGGTGTCTCATCCGGCGGATGAATTTCCCTACCGACTGCCCAAATTGACCCCCCAGGTCTACTCTGGATTCGTGCCGGAGGACGTGGGGGGCAGGCCGTTTCCTGACGGCTGGGAGCCCGACGACGACCACGACCGCGGGGTGCCGGACGAAGAGTTCGCCTCCGTGGTCTTCGACGAGGCCTTCATCAAGGCGGCCGTGGTCCACGAGCCGACCGCCGTCGAGCGCCTCCTGGCCGCCGCGGAGGCGAGAGCCGAGGCCTCCGAGGCCGAGGCCCGCAGGACCCGCGCCAGAGGCGACCGCTACGACGACGCCTACGGTTCCGACGGACCCGGCGATTTCGGCCATGATCCCGATCCCGACGATCTGGACGACGCCGACCTCCCCGAGGCCTGGGAACGCCGCTACGGCGTCCCCGGGGCGTACGGCAGGCAGGTCCGCTGGCATCGCCCCGTCGCCTGGATGCTCGCCCTGGTCATGGGCGTCGGCATGGTCGCGCTGGCCTTCGCCGCGGTCTACCGGGGCGCCTCGTCGAGCAGCCGGGACCAGCTGCCCTCGCCCGCCACGACCGGTCTCGAACAGGGGAGCGTGCCGCCTCCCTCGGCGTCCGCCGACTACTCCCAGCCACCCGTCTCGGCGGTTCCGCGAACGCCCTGAACGTCTGTCAGAAGTTGTCGTACGGCAGGGCGTTTACCCGGGGTCCGCGCGACCTACTCTGAAAGTATGGCCGGGCCTGGAGACCCACCGGAGGGGACACCCGAGGGCACTCCCGGAGGTGGAGAGGACGAGTACCGATCCGTCGTCTTCGACGAATCGTTCGTCCGTGCTGCCTGCATCCAGGAGTACTCCGCGCAGGAGCGCATGGCCGACCACGCGCCCGCCGTCCGCCGCCGACCGCCCCGGCGCCGGGGCCTGTCGCGGCAGGCACTGATCCTGGTCATGCTGATCGCCGTCGCCTTCGGCACCGCCGTCTACATGGGCGTACGCAACCCCTACCAGAGCCCCGTGGCGCGTCGGTCCGTCGAGCCCCTGCGGATGACCGTCATCCCGCTCTCCCCGCAGGGCGTCGTACCCGGGGCGGCCGATCCCGAGTCGCTGTTCACGAACAGTCCCGCCGCGCAGTTCCGCATCGGCGCCGAGGGCATCCCGCTGCCCGCCTCCCGGCGCACCGCGCACTTCTCCGACAGCCAGGTCGTCACCGCCCTGACCGCGGCCAAGGAGTACATCGTGCACTCCTCCCTCTACCCGGAGGTGCTCACCCGGCAGCAGGTGCGGCCCGTGCGGGCCCTGGTCGCCGCCGAGCAGCTCGACCAGTTCGACGAGAGCTTCAGCCACCCGGCCGCCGACGGCAGCCACGCGCCGACCGGCTGGCTGGTCCGCTTCGACCCCGCCCAGGCCCAGCTGGCCGACAGCAAGATCCGCGTCCAGGGCACGCTCCAGGCCGCCGAGACCGACTCCGCGACCCTCGAGGTCACCGCGGACCACACCTTCGTGTACGCGCTGCGGCCGACCGGCGCGGGCGCCGACACCTCGGCCTCCCTCTTCACCGTCCGCCGCGAGCTGCACTTCCGCTTCGACCGCAACGACCTGCGCACCCACCAGGTCCAGCTGATCGTGTCCTACGTCCAGGCCGGCCCGCTGTCCTGCGCCGAGGACTCCACGAACCATCTGCGTCCCCTGCTGGCCGGCCAGACCGCGAAGACGGGCGGCCCGGCCGGCACGGACCCCTACGCGACGGGCGGCGCGACGGCCCTGTGCGGATCGCTCGCGACGAGCGCCCAGCCGAAGGTGTGAACCCGCTCAGAGCCGCTCAGGGCCGCGCTTCCGCTCGGATTCGGATCAGTCGTCGGCGCGCGGAGGCGTGTCCGTACGCCCGTCCGCGCCGCCGTCCGGGCCGCCGTCCGAGCCGCCGTGCGAGCCGTCCGCCCCGTTCCTCGGCGGCTGGTCCTCCGCCGGAGCCGAGCCCGCGAACCCGCCGAAGCCGCGCCGCACCCGGCCGCCCAGGTCGCCGGCCCCGCCCGCGATGTCGCTGACCAGCTTCATCAGCGGGTCCTTGGAGCTCTTGACGCTCGTCGCGTAGTGGCTCGCGGACTCACGGAAGGAGTCCGTCACCGAGGTGTCCTTGTCCTCGGTGCGCCGCGGGTAGTGGCCGTCCATGATCCGCTGGTGGTCGCGGGACTCGGCCCACTTCTTCAGCTCGGCCGCGCGCACGGTGGTGAAGGGGTGGGTGCGGGGCAGCACGTTGAGGATCTTCAGCACGGAGTCGCGCAGGTCGCCGCCGGCCTCGTACTCCTCGGCCTGCTTCAGGAAGGCGTCTACGTTCATCTCGTGCAGGTGGTTGCCGCCGGCGATCTTCATCAGGCCCCGCATCGAGGCCTTCAGGTCCTGGCCGACGAGGAGACCCGCCCGGTCGGCGGACAGCTCCGACTTGCGGAACCACTCGCGCAGCGCCGTGACGATCGCCATGATCGCGAGGTTGCCCAGCGGGATCCAGGCGACCCGGATCGCCAGGTTCGTCAGGAACAGCAGGATCGTGCGGTACACGGCGTGCCCGGACAGGGCGTGACCCACCTCGTGGCCGACGACCGCGCGCATCTCCTCCTCGTCGAGCAGCTCGACGAGCCCGGTGGTGACCACGATGATCGGCTCGTCCAGACCGATGCACATCGCGTTGGGCTGCGGGTCCTGGTTGACGTACATCGGCGGGACCTTCTCCAGGTCCAGGATGTAACAGGCGTCCCGCAGCATGTCGTTGAGGTGCGCGAACTGCTGGTCGGAGACCCGCACCGAGTCGGACAGGAACAGCAGCCGCAGGCTCCGCTCGGGCAACAGCCCGCTGAGCGCCTTGAACACGGTGTCGAAGCCGCTCAGCTTGCGCAGCGCCACCAGGGCGGAGCGGTCGGCGGGGTGCTCGTACGCGCGGGAGGAGATTCCCGGGAAGCGCCTGCGCTGCCTGCTCGGCACGTGCTCGTGGCCGGTGCCGTTCTGCTCGTGGCCGTCGTCGGACATGTCTTCCCCCATGTGCGTCTGTGTGGCCGCTACCTGCTGTGTGGCCCTCTGCCTGACCCTTTACGGACCCTTGTGCGGCCCTTTGCACCCCCGAAGCCGAGCTCAGCCTAGGCGGAGTTACCGTGGACGGGCACTACACCGAAGGAGTCCCGCCCCATGGAGCACCACCCCGCAGCCGCCTGGCTCACCGAAGCCGCCGGCGCCGCCCAGCAGCAGGGGGCGGGGAATCTGCTCCGCGTCGTACTGGTCGTGATGATCCTGGGCTGTGTGCTCACCGCGTGGTTCCTGCTGCGGGGCTACAAGCGGAAGGACGACTGAGCCGTCGGGAAGGTTCCCAATGGCGGAGTCGGCGTGATCGCCGCCGGGCCGCCCGCTTACGATGGGCCGACATCTCCATCCCGCCCTCCCCCACTCTCGACTCTCTCGAGCGGGGGGACCACCATCGGATAGGTCCTGCCGAAGATGAGCCTTCACAGCACCGCTGCCCAGCTGGTCACCCTCGCCGCCGAGGGTGAGGAACACGGTGGCAACCACGAGAGCCTCAGCCCGCTGGTCACCGGCGGCAGTGCCTTCCTCATCCTGCTGCTCCTGCTGTGGATCACCACCCGCTTCAACCGCGACCGCTGAGACACGACGTGTTCACCGACGGGCAGTCCGGCATAGCGGGGCGCTCCGGGCATCCGCCGGCCGGGGCCCCGGAACCGGGCCGGTAGGGTCTGCACGCATGGGAGAGCAGGACATGCCTACCGGCCCGTCGAACCCGGGCAAGCGCCGCCTCGGCGTCATGGGCGGGACGTTCGATCCGATCCACCACGGACACCTCGTGGCGGCCAGTGAGGTCGCCGCGCAGTTCCACCTGGACGAGGTCGTGTTCGTCCCGACCGGCCAGCCGTGGCAGAAGACCGACCGCAGTGTCTCCCCGGCCGAGGACCGCTACCTGATGACGGTCATCGCGACCGCCGAGAACCCGCAGTTCTCGGTGAGCCGTATCGACATCGACCGCGGTGGCCCCACGTACACCGTGGACACGCTGCGCGATCTCCGGGCGCTCAACCTCGAGACCGACCTCTTCTTCATCACCGGCGCGGACGCCCTGGGCCAGATCCTGACCTGGCGGGACAGCGAGGAGCTGTTCTCCCTCGCGCACTTCATCGGCGTCACCCGGCCGGGACACAACCTCACGGACCCCGGTCTGCCCGAAGGCGGGGTCTCGCTCGTCGAGGTTCCCGCGCTCGCCATCTCCTCCACAGACTGCCGTGCGAGAGTCGCCAAGGGTGACCCCGTCTGGTATCTGGTGCCTGACGGAGTCGTGCGCTACATCACCAAGCGCGAGCTGTACCGCGGCCAGTGAGCCGAGAGGGGTACCGGTGAACGACCGATACGACGCGGGGTACGGGGGCGACCAGTACGAGCTCGTCGGCTACGACGAGTTCGGGCAGCCCGTCTACCGACAGGTCCCGTCGCAGCAGGTGCCGCAGCAGCCCTACGACCCGTACGGGCAGCAGGGGCAGCAGACGCACCAGCCCCAGGGGCAGCAGGGGTACGGCTACGACTCCTACGCCACGGGCGGGCAGCAGCAGACGCCTGCCTACGACCCGTACGACACCGGTCAGCAGCCGCCCACGCCCGCCTACGACCCGTACGACACCGGCCGCCAGGCTCCCGTCGGCTACGACCCCTACGGCACCGCGACCCAGGCCCCGTACGACCCCTACGGGCAGACCTCCGCCGGCGGACAGCAGCCCCGGGCCGAACAGCCCCGCGTCGCCGAGCAGACCGCCTACATCCCGCAGCAGGGCGGTCCGGTCGAGACCGGCGCGGAGGCGACGGCCGATACCGGCATCGACGTCGACGGGCGGCCCGGTGCGGCGCCGGCCGGGCGCGGTGCGTCCGGAGCGCCCGGGCAGCCCCGACAGGACTACGAGACCGAGCAGTTCGCGTTCGTGGAGGAGCCCGACGGCGACTCCGAGGACGTCATCGACTGGCTGAACTTCACCGAGAACCGCACCGAGCGCCGTGAGGAGGCCAAGCGCCGCGCGCGCGGCCGCCTCGTCGCCCTCGCCGTGGTCCTGGCCCTGGTCGCGGTCGGCGGAGTGGGCTGTCTCTGGTACGCGGGGAAGCTGCCCGGCCTGTCGTCGTCCCCGGACTCCGGCACCGGCACCACGACCGCCACCGCCGCGCAGAAGCGCGACGTGGTCGTCGTCCACCTGCACAACACCTCCGGCGGCGGCACCTCCACGGTGCTGCTCGTCGACAACACGACCACCAAGCAGGCCGCCACGGTCCTGCTGCCCAACTCGCTCGTCGTCACCGACGAGGACGGCACCACGACGACCCTCGCCAAGTCCGTCGACGACGACGGCTCCGCGGGTACGCGCGACGCGCTGGACACCGTCCTCGGCACCGACATCGAAGGCACCTGGCGGCTCGACACGCCCTACCTCCAGAACCTCGTCGACCTCGTCGGCAACATCGATGTCGACACCGACTCCGCGGTGCCCGACCCGGCCGCCAAGAAGGGCACGGCGCCGCTCGTCAGCAAGGGCGAGGGCCAGACCCTCAGCGGCAAGATGGCCGTCGCGTACGCCACCTACCGCGCCACGGGCGAGGCCCAGAACGCCCAACTGCAGCGGTTCGGCCAGGTCATGCAAGGAGTGCTGCGCAAGGTGTCCTCCGACGCGCAGGGCGCCACCGTCACCGTCCAGACCCTGGCGCAGATCCTCGACCCCTCGCTGACCGACAAGGACCTCGGCGCCTTCCTGGCCAAGCTCGCGGATCTCGCCAAGGGCGGCGACTACAAGACCGCGCTGCTGCCCGTGCAGACCGACGGCACCCTCAACGCGGAGGCCAGCGCGAGCGTCGTCAAGGACGTCCTCGGCGGCGCCGCGAAGAGCCCCGACAAGGACGCGGCCGTCAGCGTCTCCGTCCAGAACGCGAGCGGCACCAAGGCCAACACCGAGGACGCGCGCGTGGTGCTTCTCAACGGCGGCTTCACCTTCCTTGAGGCCGCTACCCCGTCGGGCACGAAGGCCGCCTCCCGGGTGCTCTACGCGGACCCCGCCGGCAAGGAGAACGCCACCGAGGTCGCCAAGACCCTGGGGCTGGACGCCGACGCGGTGAAGAAGGGCACGGTCTCCGCGAACGCGGACGTCGCGGTCGTCCTGGGCGAGGACTACGAGCCCTCCTCGGCCGGGTCGGCCGGCTGAGATCACTCGCGGGGGCCGGACGGATGCGGCCCCCGCGCGGGTGATCCCCTCATCAGGTGGGGTGCCGTCGGCGGACCGTGAGACCCTTGGGGACAAGTGTCCGCCGACGGAAAGCCACGTAGTGACCGCCACCGACCGCTCCATCGAGCTCATCCAGTCCGCCGCCCAGGCGGCTGCCGACAAGCTCGCGCACGACATCATCGCGTACGACGTCAGCGACGTGCTGTCGATCACGGACGCCTTCCTGCTGGCCTCCGCGCCCAACGACCGCCAGGTCAAGTCGATCGTCGACGAGATCGAGGAGCGCCTCCAGAAGGAGCTCGGCGTCAAGCCCGTACGCCGGGAGGGCGACCGCGACGCCCGCTGGATCCTGCTCGACTACGTCGACATCGTCGTCCACGTCCAGCACAGCGAGGAGCGCGTCTTCTACGCTCTGGAGCGGCTGTGGAAGGACTGCCCAGAGCTGGAGCTGCCCGCCGACGCCAAGGCGACCCGCGGCAAGGCCCAGGAGCACGCCAAGCTGCAGGCCGAGGCCGAGGAGGACGACACCGCCGGTTTCGGGGACCTGCGGTGAGCGCCGCCGCGGGCCCGGCCGCCGACGGCCGGCCGGGCCGTGGCCGCCGCGTCATCCTGTGGCGGCACGGCCAGACCGCCTGGAACGTGGAGCGCCGCTTCCAGGGCACGACGGACGTGGAGCTGACCGAGACCGGCGTGGCCCAGGCCCGCCGTGCCGCCCGGCTGCTCGCCTCGCTCCAGCCCGACGCGATCGTCTCCTCGGATCTGTCGCGGGCCGCGAACACGGCCGCCGAGCTCGTTGCCCTCACCGGCCTCGAGGCGACCCACGACGAGGCCCTGCGCGAGACGTACGCGGGCCTCTGGCAGGGGCTGACGCACGACGAGATCATCGCCGCCCACGGTGCTGAGTACACGGCGTGGAAGCGCGGTGAGCCGGTCCGCCGCGGGGGCGGCGAACTGGAGTCCGAGGTCGCCGACCGCGCCGCTCCCGTGGTGCTGCGGCACGCCGAGAAGCTGCCCGAGGACGGCACGCTCGTCGTCGTCAGTCACGGCGGCACCATCCGCACCACCATCGGCCGTCTCCTCGGCCTGGACGCCCATCACTGGGAGGCCCTCGGCGGTCTCTCCAACTGCTGCTGGTCCGTCCTCGGCGAGGGCGCTCGGGGCTGGCGCCTGCTCGAGCACAACGCCGGCACCCTGCCCGAACCGGTGCTCGGCGACGACGACTGAGGGCCGTGCGGCCGCCGGGACCCGGATTTCACTTTCCGGCAGGTCGCAGGCTAAAGTTCTTCTTGTTCGCCCGCCGAGCGGGAAGAACGCAAGGGGCTATAGCTCAGTTGGTAGAGCGCCTGCATGGCATGCAGGAGGTCAGGAGTTCAATTCTCCTTAGCTCCACGGATCACCTGGTCTGTCGGTCGACACTCTGTTGAGTTGTCAAAGATCGGTAGCGATCGGTCGAGATCTGTTCACGAAGACCCCGCCCCCCGCCCCCCGTCAGGGGGCGGGGTTTTTTGTCGCTCCGTTCCGCAGTACGGCCGTGCGGCGCTCGGTCTCCTCGTCGTCCGGCGTGTAGACGACGATCCGGCACTCGGGCATCCCGTTGATCGACAGTGACATCGACGTCATCCGCAGCTCGCCCACCGCCTCGTGCCGGAAGACCTTCACCCGGCGGCCGGGCTCCGCCACGTCACCGGACTCCCACAGCCGCGTGAACAGCGGGCTCGCCTGCGACAGCCGGCGTATGAAGTCCTCCCACCCGGGCTCACCGGCATGCAGCCCGTACGACGCCCGCAGGGTCGCCACCATCACCGGCAGCTCCTTGTCCCGGAACAGCAGCGGGCAGTCCTGCTCCCGGACCGTGAACAGCCGCCACAGCGCGTTGTTCGGCCCCGGCCCGCAGGCGTCCACCGGCGTGATGAACAGGTCGTGGTAGACGGGGTTGGCGGCCAGGATGTCGTAGCGGGAGTTGTAGACCACCGCCGGCCGGGGCGCCAGGGCGTCGATGATGCCCTGGATCTCCGGACCCACACTCTGCACCAGGGCTTCCGGCACGGGCGCGTAGGGCACCTCCGCCAGGTGGTACAGATGCTCCCGCTCCGGCGGATCGAGCCGCAGTGTGCGCGCCACGGCGTCCAGGACCTGGGCGGAGGCGTTGATCGGCCGGCCCTGCTCCAGCCAGGTGTACCAGGTCACGCCCACGCCCGAGAGCTGCGCGACCTCCTCGCGCCGCAGTCCCGGTGTGCGGCGCCGCAGCCCGGGTGGCATCCCGACGTCACCCGGTGTCACCCGGGCCCGCCTGCTGCGCAGGAACGAGGCCAGCTCGGGGCGGCGCCGATGCGGCGACCCAGGCGCGGGCCGCGGCACCGGTCGCGGCTCCGGCCTTGTATCAAGCCTTGTCTCCGGCCTCGTCTCCGTGCCTGTTCGCGTCACCATCGTCACGTCCCCCATGGTCGATCCCCCGCCCGTCCCCTGCCAGGTGCCGTCAGTACCAGCATCGGCGGGCTCTCGGCACCCGTACCGGATCCTCGTCACGCTCGACGCATGACGACGACACCCCGGACGAGCCCGGTCCCCGCGCCCGTTCCACCCGCTTCAAGTCCTGCTGCCAGTAAAGACCCTGGCACTGACAATCGGCCCCGGCGGCTGCTGGCGGTCGTGCTCGCAGCCCAGTTCATGGCACTGCTCGACGTCTTCATCGTGAACGTCGCGGCCCCCACGATCGGTTCCGACCTGAACGCGTCCGGCGCGGACCTCCAACTGGTCGTCGCCGGATACGCCATCACGTACTCGGTGCTGCTGATCACCGGCGCGCGCCTCGGCGACCGGTTCGGGCACGGCCGCGTCCACCTCGTCGGACTCGCTCTGTTCACGACCGCCTCGCTGGCCTGCGGGCTGGCTCAGGGCGGTACCGAACTGATCGTGTTCCGACTGGTGCAGGGCGCCGGGTCGGCGGTGATGATCCCGCAGGTGCTCAGCCTGATCCAGCGCACGTTCACCGGCGAGGCCCGGGTGCGGGCGCTGGGCGCCTACTCGGCGGTCCTCGCCGTCGGTGCGGCCGCCGGGCAGGTGGTGGGCGGCGTCCTGGTCGCCGCCGACCTGCTGGGCACCGGCTGGCGTCCGGTGTTCCTCGTGAACGTGCCGGTGGGCCTGGTCCTGCTGGTCGTCGGCAGGCGGGTCCTGCCCCGTGGCGGGGGAGTGGGACGGGCAGCGGCGGGCGCGGGGGCGCGTGAAGGGGCGCGCGGGATGGACTGGCCCGGTCTCGTGCTCCTGGGCGCCGCCGTCTCGCTGATCACGGTGCCGCTCGTGCTCGGACAGGAGAAGGACTGGCCGGTGTGGTCCTGGGTGTCGCTGGCCGTCGGCGCGTTCGTGCTGGTGCTGTTCCGCGGCTACGAGGCCCGGCTCGCCCGGCTGGGCGGCGCCCCACTGATCGCGCCCCGTGTTCTGCGTCACCCCGGGATGGGTCTCGCCGTCCTGCGCGTCCTGGCCGTCATGGCGGTCAACGGGGGCTTCCTGTTCGTGCTGACCCTGCACGTCCAGGGTGGCCTCGGCTACAGCGCGCTGCGCGCCGGCCTCACCTTCGCGCCGACCGCGGTGGTCTTCGGGGTGGTCGGACTGACCTGGCGCAGGTGGCCCGCATCCTGGCAACGGTCCCTGGCCCCGGCGGGGTTCACGCTCACCGCGCTGTCCGTGCTGGGAGTGGGCCTTGCCTTCCGGGGCGGCGACCACGGTGGTGCCTGGCTGTACGCGGCGTACGCCGGCGTGGGCGTCGGGCTCGCCCTCGCCTTCAGCCCGACACTCACCGGGGCGCTGGCGGCGGTGCGGCCCGAGGACGCGGCGGACGCCAGCGGACTGCTCGCCACGGTGACCCAGCTCGGGCAGCTGATCGGCGTCGCGGCCTTCGGCACACTGTTCTTCCACCGGCTTGAGTCACTTGGGGGCCCGGCGGCGTATACCTCTTCGGAAGCGCTTCTCACATGCATGTTCGCGCTCGCTACGACAGCTGTCCTGGGTGCCGTGTCCGGACTGGTACTGAGGCGTCGCTGACCGTATTGGCCCGGCCGTGGCAGAATCAAACGGCCGGAAGGGAGCGCGGCCCGACGGGAGGGAGTAGCGATGCCTGCGAGCATCTTCGGAGAGGTCGGTGACCTCTCCGAAGCGGCGGTGACGCCGGACAAGGCCACCCGGCTCAGCTGCCCCTCCTGTGGTTCCGGTCATGTGGCCCAGGTTCTCGGTGACAACGGCGGGATTTCCTACGTGTGCACGGCCTGCGGCCACAGCTGGAGCTGATCGATGGGTGCACACAGGCGAAAGTGCGACTGGTGCGGCAGCGGCACCCCGATCGTCCGCGACATGGAGCCGGTCAACCCCGACTACCAGTACTGGTGCGAGGAATGCGCGCGGGCGCTGATCATAAAAGGCGACCCGATCGAGACGTACCGGGAGCTGGAGGGCGAGCCGATCTACGGGCGGCTCCTCGAGGAGCACTGCACGCTCAAGCGGTTCTACTCGTTCGTCACCGCTTGACCCGCATACCGGTTGAAACCGGACAGGGTCGAAACGATTTGGTGGTCCACGCCCCGGGCCGGTAATGTTGGCGTCGCCGCCGGGGAAACCGGGCGGCACGGTCAGCACGCGGCTTCGCCGCTCGGCCGCGAGGGGCTATAGCTCAGTTGGTAGAGCGCCTGCATGGCATGCAGGAGGTCAGGAGTTCAATTCTCCTTAGCTCCACAGCAGATCTCGCCGGATCGGATTCGATCCGGTGAGATCTTTTTGCGTTCGGATCGCGTTCCGGCATTCCCTCTTCGGACATTCCGTCAGGACCGACGGTTCGGGGCCGCCTGTTCTCAGGCGGCCCCTTGTCGTCTGCCGGTCTGTCGTCGGCGTAGCGCTCTAGCGGCCGAGGGCGCGGCGGCCGCGGCCCTGGGAGAGGACCGGGAGATTGCGGGCGGGCGCCTGCGGGCGCGTGTCCTCCTCGACGCGCAGGGCGAGGGCCGGGCAGCGGCGTACCGCGCGCAGCGCCTTCGCCTCCGCGTTCTGCGGCACCTTCGCCTGTGCCACCGTCGGGAAGCCGTCGGCGCCCAGTTGGAAGACCTCCGGGAGGATGTCGGCGCACAGGCCGTGGCCGCGGCACAGCGTCCAGTCGACGAAGATCTTCTGGCGGCTCGAGCCGCTCTCCTCCGGCGCGATGCCGCTCGTGATGGCCGCCGGGGCCATGCCGGCCTCGAAGAGCGGCAGAACGCCCTCCACGGGGCGTCCGCAGCCGTTGCCGAGGACATGGGCGGCCAGGTCGTCGGTGAACGCCTTGATGGTCGACTCGAGGAACATCGCGGAGCCGTCCGGGTGCGAGCACGCACCGCGCCGCTTGACGTTCTTGGCGACCTGCTTGAGCGCTTCCAGGGCGGCCGGGCCGCCGCCGTTGATGATGTCCTCCATGCCGCGTGCGGCGGCAGGCAGGCCGAGGTAGCAGGGACCGCACTGTCCCGCGCTCTCGTCGGCCAGCCACTGGGCCACGCGCAGCGACTCGCCCAGCGGGCAGGTCTCCTGGCTGATCGGCAGGATCGCGCCGGCGCCGAGCGCCCCGCCCACCGCGTCGAGGGAGTTGCGGGAGACGATCGCCTCGTTGACGGTCGCCGCGTCGATCCACTTGCCGTGGTAGCCGCCGGTCAGCACGCCCTGGGGCACCGGCGGGGCGCCGGCGAGCTGAAGGACGTAGCGCAGCGGCACGCCCGTGGGAACCTCGATCACCATCGGGCGGGCGACCGCGCCGGAGACCGTCAGCATGACGGTGCCCGGCTCGTCGTACAGGCCGGTGTTGCCGTAGCGCTCCGGGCCGATGCGGGCGGCGATGGCCAGCTGGGCGAACGTCTCGGCGTTGGAGAGCAGGGTGGGCGCGCCGCCGACGCCGTTCTGCGAGGCGCTGACCTTGCGGCCGGGCGGGATCGGCGGGCCGCCGTCGATCGAGCGGACCAGTGACGCGGCGGCGCCGGTGACCATGCGGATCGGGTTGCGTTGGACGAACGCCTTCAGCGCCGATCTACGGCCGTTGCTGAGGCCGCGCTCGGCGAGCGCGGCCTCCATGGAGCGCTGGGTGGATTCGCGGGTGACCCCCACCACGAGCGTGCGGGCACCCAGCGCCTCCGCGACCAGCAGCGCGCCGTCCAGGATGAGGTGCGGGGCACGGTTGATGAGCACCGTGTCCTTGCGGCAGGCCGGTTCGTCCTCGCTGCCGTTGACGACGACGACCGGCCGTACGCCGCGCTTGATCGCCGCCTCGGCGACCGAGCGCAGCTTCTTGTGGAAGGGGAAGCCCGCGCCGCCGCGCCCCTTCAGGTTGATGTTCTCGGAGAGCTTCGCGAGTGCCTCTCCGCCCAGGGGTTCGAGCGGCCCGTGCACCTTCAGGTGCATGGGCAGGTCGAGTCTCTCGACAAGGTCGAAGCCCGACGTGAGCTGTGGAAGCCCGACCACGCGGACTTCTGGGACGTCGGGCAGGGCCTCGTTCACCTATAGCCTCCGGAAGGCGTGTTCCAAGGTTCGCCCGAACCCGGTGCGTCGAACGACGAGCCAGGTGATGGTTCATTGGCGGGACCGCTGTTGTACGTGTCGTTCTGGTTGTACGTCCCGTAAGGGGGGTTCGTCTCACCGGTGTCGTACACGTCACGTCCGCCGTACCCGGCGGTGCCCGAATTGTTGTAGACCGGGATGCTGAATCCCGTGTCCTGGAGCGGGTCGTAGGCCGACGGGGGTGCCTCGCCGACCGGCGGCGGGGACGGGACCGGCCAGCTGCCCGAGGTGCTGCCTCCGTTGTCGACCCGGGGGATCGCCTCGGTGGCCTGGATGTCGAAGGGCAGGTTCATCCGCGCCGTCTGGTCGGCGGCGTAGGGCTGCTGCTGGCCTCGCTGCGGTGTGTTGACGGCGCGATAGGCGGCCGCGAAGCCGTTCGCGGGCTCCTGGGCGGCGGGCGCGGGCGTGTCGTACAGCGGTGACGACGGCGGGGACATCCGGGTGGAGCTCATCGTGTCGGTCAGCGGCGAGCGGCCCGAGCGGCCCTCGTAGCCGGGCAGCGCGGACGATCCGGTCTCTCCCACGCGCGCGCGTGACGCGTCCAGGCCGTCCATCGCGGAGCGGTCCTGCGTGCCCAGGATCGTGGCGATCCGGTCGGCGACCTTGCGCTTGAACGGGCGCGGGGCGGCGCGCAGCGCGAGGGCGGCCATGACCCCGGCCAGGCACAGCTCGTACGAGACCATGAAGAACGGCTTGGCGGCGCGCCCCGCGAACAGGCCGTGGATCAGGGCCGCGCACAGCGCCGGGTAGGCCAGCATGTGCATCGCGCGCCAGCGGGCGGCTACCTCGGCGGGTGCGGCGAACCGGTTGCGCAGCGCGCCGGTGATGCCGACGAAGATCATGAGCAGGGCGGCCAGGGAGCCGAGGCCGATGAGTCCGGCGCTGCCCTTGACGCCCAGGCTGAACGGGATCAGCGCGGCGATCAGGACGGTGTGTTGCAGCACCAGCTTGACGGCGATGTGCACGACGAGGAACGCGATGGAGCCCACCGCGGTCACCCGGTGGATGCCCTGCGCGATGATCCGCTGGCGCGTGTTGAGGATGAGCCGGTCCTGGGCGACGAGACCCCAGATGACCGAGCAGGTGAGGCATACCAGTGACAGCACGCCCGCACCGAAGTTGAGGAACGCCTGGAACTGGTCGCCGCCGACCAGGACGACCACGGGTATGAGGACCAGGACGACAGCCGTCGCCACCCCATAGGCCGACCGGCCGGGCTTGGGAAGCGAGCTGTTACTAGGACGAGGGTTCATGGGGGCAACTCCGAGCAGTTTCGGGAAAGCGGTCCCGCTGCCGAACTCTAAGTGGCTCCATACCAATGGGTACGAGGTTTGAGTTATTGCGCTGTTATCAAACGACAATGTGGCTGTTGTGATGTCCCTTAGCTACTGTTACGCGAAGTAACCCTTGATCTTGGTTCAGTTCCGGCCTCGCCATTGTGGTCGCAGCAACGTTGTCGCGACCATGCATACGTACGAGCGTCGCGGCTTGCTCAAGGCCTGCGGTACCCTAACGCCATGCGTGCTGTACGCCTTCTGCTTAGCGAGCCGCGCTGATCAGTCCCGACCGCCGGTGATCGGACGGTTCGGAATCGGCGCGGCGTCCCCTCCTGTGCGAGGGGATTTTTCGTTTCCTGGACGACAACCCGCTGGCAGAGACGATCGATGGAGCTTTGAGGACCATGAGCGAGACGAACCCCGCTGCCGCCGCCGCACCGGCGGAGGCAGCGCCGCACCGCTACACGGCTGCCATGGCCGCCGAGATCGAGGCACGCTGGCAGGACTTCTGGGACGCCGAGGGTACGTACGCCGCACCGAACCCGAAGGGCGACCTGGCCGGTGACCCCGAGCTGGTGGCCCGGCCCAAGAAGTTCATCATGGACATGTTCCCGTACCCCTCCGGTGCTGGCCTGCACGTCGGCCACCCCCTGGGCTACATCGCGACCGACGTCTTCGCGCGCTTCCAGCGCATGACCGGCCACAACGTCCTGCACACCCTGGGCTTCGACGCCTTCGGCCTGCCCGCCGAGCAGCACGCCGTGCAGACGGGCGAACACCCTCGGATCACCACCGAAGCGGCCATCAACAACATGAAGTCCCAGCTGCGCCGGCTGGGCCTGGGCCACGACAAGCGCCGGTCGTTCGCCACGATCGACCCGGACTACTACAAGTGGACCCAGTGGATCTTCCTGCAGATCTTCAACTCCTGGTACGACGACGAGGCGGACAAGGCCCGTCCGATCGCCGAACTGGTCGCCCAGTTCGAGTCCGGTGAGCGCGGCGTACCGGGCTCCACGCGCGCGTGGAACGAGCTGACCGCCACCGAGCGCGCCGACGTCCTGAGCGAGTACCGCCTGGCCTACGCCTCCGAGGCCCCGGTCAACTGGTGCCCAGGTCTGGGCACCGTGCTGGCCAACGAGGAGGTCACCGCCGACGGCCGTTCCGAGCGCGGCAACTTCCCCGTCTTCAAGGCCAAGCTGCGCCAGTGGAACATGCGCATCACCGCCTACGCGGACCGGCTGCTGGACGACCTGGACGCGCTGGACTGGCCCGAGGCGATCAAGCTCCAGCAGCGCAACTGGATCGGCCGCTCCGAGGGCGCGCGCGTCGACTTCCCCGTGGACGGCGAGCGCATCACGGTCTTCACCACGCGCCCGGACACCCTGTTCGGGGCGACCTACATGGTCCTGGCGCCCGAGCACCCGCTGGTCGACAAGTTCACCCCGGACACCTGGCCCGAAGGCACGCACGACGTCTGGACCGGCGGCCACGCGAGCCCCGCCGAGGCCGTCGCCGCGTACCGGGCACAGGCCGCGTCGAAGTCCGACGTCGAGCGCCAGGCCGAGGCCAAGGACAAGACCGGCGTCTTCACCGGCGTGTACGCGACCAACCCGGCCAACGGCGAGCAGGTCCCCGTCTTCATCGCCGACTACGTGCTGATGGGCTACGGCACCGGCGCGATCATGGCCGTCCCGGCGGGCGACCAGCGCGACTTCGAGTTCGCGCGCGCCTTCGAGCTGCCGATCCGCTGCATCGTCGAGCCGACCGACGGCCGCGGCACCGACACGTCGACGTGGGAGAACGCCTTCGGGTCGTACGACGCGAAGATCATCGACTCCTCCAACGACGACATCTCGCTGGACGGCCTGGGCGTCGTCGAGGCCAAGGCGCGCATCACCGAGTGGCTGGCGCGCAAGAGCATCGGCAAGGGCACCGTCAACTTCCGCCTGCGTGACTGGCTGTTCAGCCGGCAGCGCTACTGGGGCGAGCCCTTCCCGATCGTCTACGACGAGGACGGCGTCGCCCACTCGCTGCCCGAGTCGATGCTGCCGCTGGAGCTGCCGGAGGTCGAGGACTACTCGCCGCGCACCTTCGACCCGGACGACGCGGACACCTCCCCGGAGACGCCGCTGTCGCGCAACGAGGACTGGGTGAACGTCACCCTGGACCTGGGCGACGGCAACGGTCCGCGCAGGTACCGCCGCGAAACCAACACCATGCCCAACTGGGCCGGTTCCTGCTGGTACGAGCTGCGCTATCTGGACCCGCACAACAGCGAGAAGCTGGTCGACCCGGAGATCGAGCAGTACTGGATGGGCCCGCGCGAGGGCCAGCCGCACGGCGGTGTCGACCTGTACGTCGGCGGCGCCGAGCACGCCGTACTGCACCTGCTGTACGCCCGCTTCTGGTCCAAGGTCCTGTTCGACCTGGGGCACGTCTCCTCCGCGGAGCCGTTCCACAAGCTGTTCAACCAGGGCATGATCCAGGCCTACGTCTACCGCGACAGCCGCGGCTTCCCGGTGCCCGCCGCCGAGGTGGAGGAGCGCGACGGCGCGTACTTCCACCAGGGCGAGAAGGTCAGCCGCCTGCTGGGCAAGATGGGCAAGTCCCTGAAGAACGCGGTCACTCCGGACGAGATCTGCGTCGAGTACGGCGCCGACACCCTGCGCCTGTACGAGATGGCGATGGGCCCGCTGGACGTGTCGCGCCCGTGGGACACGCGCGCGGTGGTGGGCCAGTACCGCCTGCTGCAGCGGCTGTGGCGCAACGTCGTCGACGAGACCACCGGCGAGCTGAGCGTCGTCGACGCCGAGCCCGACGAGGACACCCTGCGGGCCCTGCACAAGGCGATCGACGGGGTGCGCCAGGACCTGGAGGGCCTGCGCTTCAACACCGCCATCGCCAAGATCACCGAGCTGAACAACCACCTGACCAAGGCGGGCGGCGCGGTGTCGCGTTCCGTCGCCGAGCCCCTGGTGCTGCTGGTCGCCCCGCTGGCCCCGCACGTCGCCGAGGAGCTGTGGCGCCGGCTGGGCCACACCGACTCGGTCGTCCACCAGGACCTGCCGGTCGCCGACCCGGCCTACGTCGTGGACGAGAGCGTGACCTGCGTCGTGCAGATCAAGGGCAAGGTCAAGGCGCGCCTGGAGGTGTCCCCGGCGATCTCCGACGAGGAGCTGGAGAAGGTGGCGCTGGCCGACGAGGGTGTCGTGAAGGCGCTGGGCGGGGCCGGTATCCGCAAGGTCATCGTGCGGGCGCCGAAGCTGGTGAACATCGTTCCGGCGTGAGCGTGAGCGTGAACATGACGGGGTGGTACGCATGAGCGTGTCCTGCCGACGATCATGACCGGATGGTGCGCATGACCAGGCGGTACACACGGCGGGGCCGGGTGTCGCGGGCCGGCGGGTGCGGCTCCGGGTAGTCCCCTACGGGCAGGTTCGGGGTTCTTCTGGAACTCCGAGCCTGCCCTTCTCGTTTACCGTTTGAAGTACGGCGTGCCCTGTGCGGCGCCGGATGTGTCGTGCAGGCCGAAGGAGGAGCTCGTGGAAGCAGTGATCGCAGTCGTCGCCCTGCTCTTCGTGCTTTTCCTGGTGCTCGGCGCCTACGCCACGGTGAAGGTGATCGGCGCCGCCAAGCGGGGCGTCGACCGCACCATCGACCAGGCCCGCCGCACGGTCGAGGACCACACTCTGCGGGCCAAGTCCTTCGCCCAGTTCGGACCGGCCGGTGAGATCGCCCAGTTGAGGCTCAAGCTGCGCACATCGATGCGGGCCACCCAGGACGCGCTGTACGCGGGCGTCACCGAGGACGAGTCCCTCAAGGAGTCCCTCGCCCTGTTCCGGAGGCTCAGCGCGCACGGCCACGAACTGGACAGCGAGCTCAAACGCCTGGAATCCGAACCGGACCGGGCGACGCTCGCCGCGCGGCTGCCTTCGCTGCGGGAGCGTACCGAGCGCATCGTGGGATCGGCGGACTCGCTGCGCTGGGCGGCCCGGGACCGGGCCCACCGCTTCGCGGACGACGACCTCGACTCCCTCAGCACCCAGATCGACGTCGAGGCCGGTGCCCTGCGGCACTGGACCACGTCGGACTCCTCCACACAGCCGCCGCCGCCCTGGCCCGAGGCGCCGGCCGCCGACAGCGCGGCGGCGGGACAGACCTGGCCGGAGACACCCGGTGCGCGCACCGCGCAGGAACCGACCCGGCCCGCCATCACCCCACCGGGACCGCGCCCCGCCTACCCCTGGCAGAAGAAGCCGCGCCCCGAGAGCACCACGTGAGTCCGGTGCCGGATTCCTGCCCTCCGGGACCCCGGTTCGTCATGTGACGAGGTCCTGGATCAGGTGCCGTTGGGCGTGGTACTTGATTCGGTCAAGGGTGGTCCAGCTGCGAGGGGCCGGGCTGCCGCACGGGGGCTACGCCAGGTAACCTCCAGGTCATGTCCCGCCATGTCGCGATCGTCACGGATTCAACGGCCTACTTGCCGCAGGGGACGATGGAGCGTCACGGCATCACCACGGTGCCCCTGACCGTCGTCCTCGGCGACCAGGCTCTCGAAGAGGGCACCGAGATCTCGACCCGTTCCCTCGCCCAGGCCTTGCAGAAGCGACGTTCCGTCACCACCTCGCGTCCCAGCCCCCGGCTCTTCGCCGAGACGTATCGCAGGATCGCCGAGTCCGGCGCCACCGGCATCGTCTCGCTCCACCTCTCCGCCGAGCTGTCCGGCACCTACGACGCCGCGGTCGTCGCGGCGCGTGAGGCGCCGGTGCCGGTACGGGTGGTGGACACCGGCATGGTCGCGATGGCACTCGGCTTCTGCGCGCTCGCGGCGGCCGAGGTCGCCGAGGCGGGCGGCACGGTCGACGAGGCGGTCACCGCGGCGGAGAAGCGGGCCGCCGGCACCGCCGCCTATTTCTACGTCGACACCCTGGACTACCTGCGCCGCGGCGGCCGGATCGGCGCCGCCCAGGCCCTGTTGGGCTCCGCGCTCGCGGTGAAGCCGCTGCTCCAGCTGAACGGGGGGCGCATCGACCTCCTGGAGAAGGTACGGACGGCGTCGAAGGCGATCGCGCGCCTGGAGGAACTCGGGGCCGACCGGGCGGGCAGCGCGCCCGTCGACATCGCCGTCCACCATCTCGCCGCTCCCGAGCGGGCGTCCGCTCTCGCCGACCGTCTGCGGTCCCGCGTGCCCGGACTCGCCGACCTGCATGTGAGCGAGGTCGGCGCGGTGATCGGGGCGCATACCGGGCCAGGGCTGCTGGGGGTCGTGGTCTCGCCGCGCTGAGAGCCCGGCTCACTCGTGTGAGTGGTGGAGTTATCCACAACTGGGCGGTGGTCCCCGGAAATTGAGCAAGATCATCGCGATGTGGCGAAGTGTCCGATCCTCGTCGCATGGCACTTCGATCACGTCCACGCATCCCGAACGCGACCAGCGGCCCCGGCCGGGGCCCCGGCTCCGACGGCCGTACCCACCGTCTCCGTCCGCCAGGCGGCGCACGGACCGGACACCGGCATGCCTCGGCGGAGGAGAACCGGCGTCGGGCGAAGGCGTTGTTCGTCGAACGGCCCCGGGAACAAGGGGAGATGGGGATGGGGCCGCCGGGTGCTCAGAACAGGCCGGGTGCGCCGCAAGTGGATGTGCCCGACGGCGGGGGTGGGCAGAGTGCTGGTGCCGGTGCCGGTGCCGGTGCCGGTGCCGGTGCTGGTGCCGGTGTCCATGTCGATGCCAGTACCAATACCGATGCCGATGGCGACATCGACGGCGACGGGGTTCGTAAGGGGAGTAGTCCTCGTGTCGCCGGGCCCTGGCAGGAGCGGGTGGGGCTTGCACTGCGGGAGCGGATGCCGGTGTGGCTGCTGGCGCGCTGCGGACTGGAACGCAGGAGCGTGCTCGCGCTCTCGGTGCTGCTCGTCCTCGCCGCTGCCTTCGCCGTGCAGCACTTCTGTGTCGGCCGGGCCCAGCCGGTGCGGGCGCCGGAGGTGGTGCGAGCCGCCGCCCCCTACGAGGCGGGGGAGCCGAACCCGGCCGCCGGGCCCGCCCCTTCCGCAGGCCTGCCGGGCGCTGGGAACACGGCCGGGGCCGAGATCGTGGTGGACGTCAGCGGCAAGGTGAGGAAACCCGGCATCCACCGCCTCCCGGCCGGTTCACGGGTGGTCGACGCACTGGGCGCGGCCGGTGGTGTGCGACCGGGCACCGACACCGACGGTCTCAACCGCGCGCGTTTCCTCGTGGACGGGGAGCAGGTCGTCGTCGGCGGCCCCGTCCCGCAGCCCGGGGCCGCCGGGACGGGAGAGGGTTCGGCGGCGGGTTCCACCGGTGCGGGCATGGGAGCCGGGCCCCCGGCCCCCGTCTCCCTCAACACGGGCACCGTGGACCAGTTCGACACGCTGCCCGGCGTGGGACCCGTACTGGCGCAGCACATCATCGACTACCGGGCGCAGCACGGCGGTTTCCGGTCGGTGGACGAACTGCGCGAGGTCAACGGCATCGGCGAGCGACGCTTCGCCGACCTGCGGAACCTGGTGCGGCCATGAGGCGCGAAGACACCCAGGCCGTCGGTGTTCGGGCCGGGCCAGGCTCCCCTGCCCGCCAGGCCGTGCACGCGGCCTCCGGGAAGCGGCTGGGCGACGCCCATCCGCGTCAGGAAGGGCCGGTGGATCTACGGCTCGTGCCACCCGCACTCGCGGCCTGGGCGACGGCGGCGCTGACGTTGGACGCGTCTGCGGGGTGGGTGGCCGGCATCGTGGCCGTCTGCCTGCTGGCCGCCGGTGCCCTTCTGATCGTGAGGCGGCGCGCGGCGGGACGCGGAGCGGGGGCCGTTGCCGGCCGGCGTATGTGGCCCCGGGTCACCGTCGCCGCCTCGTTGCTCTGCGTGGGCGCGGCTGCCGCGTCGGCCGGGCTGCACGGGGCCGATCTGCGCCGGGGGCCGGTGCCGGAGTTGGCGCGGGAGTACGCGACCGTCACCGCCGAGGTCGAGATCACCTCCGACCCACGACTCACCCGGCCCCGGGTCAGAGGGGACCATGTGACCCCGGACTCCGTCCTGATCAACGCCGAGGTGCGCAGCGTCGAGGGGGCGGACCGGACGTCCGTGGCGACGCGGGCCCCGGTGCTGCTGCTGGTGGACGTAGGTTCGCGTCGGGGCGCGGGTGGAGCACGGGCGAATCCCGAGGGCCGTAAGGCGCCCGATCGACAGGTGCCGGATCGCCAGGCGCCCGATCGACAGGTGCCGGATCGCCAGGTGCCGGATCGCGAGATTCCCGGCCGTGGGGTATCGGGGCCTCAGGATTTCGGCGGTGCTCCCGAGGAGGCTGCCGGCCGGCCCGTGTCCGGTGGTGCGCAAGGCTCCGGGGCGCGGTCCGGGGCTTCGTGGCTGGAGCTGTTGCCGTCCACACGGGTGCGGGTGACCGGGCGGCTGGTGCCCGCGCTGGCCGGCGGGGACCGATTCGCGGCCGTGCTGCGGGTGCGGGGCCGAGCGGTGCCGTCGGTCGTGCGGGAACCATCGGGCGCGCAGCGGTGGGCGGGGCGGCTGCGGGCGGGGCTCAGGCAGGCCACCGACGGACTTCCGGCGGACGCACGAGCACTGCTGCCGGGGCTGGTCGTCGGGGACACCTCGCGGATCACACCCGAACTGGACGAGGCGTTCAAAGAGACGGATCTGGCTCACACCCTCGCCGTTTCGGGGAGCAATCTCACGATCATCCTCATCCTGTTCCTCGGCCCGCCCGGGCTGGCCCAGCACGTCGAGCGCCGCGGTCTGGCACCTCGCCTCGGCGTCCCGCTCCGGGCGACCGCGCTGCTCGGCGGAGCGCTCACGCTCGGCTTCGTGGTGGTGTGCCGGCCCGACCCGAGTGTGCTGCGCGCCGCGGCCTGCGGAGCGATCGTGCTGCTCGCCCTGGCGACCGGCCGCCGTCGGTCCCTGATCCCGGCGCTGGCGACAGCGGTGCTGCTGTTGGTGCTGTACGACCCATGGCTGGCCCGGAGTTACGGGTTCCTGCTGTCCGTCCTGGCCACCGGGGCCCTGTTGACGCTGGCGCCGCGCTGGAGTGCCGCGCTGCGACGGCGCCGGGTGCCCCCGCGGCTCGCGGAGGCGTTGGCGGCCGCGGGAGCCGCGCAGGCGTTGTGCGCGCCGGTCGTGGCTGTGCTGTCGGCGCGGGTGAGTCTGGTGGCGGTGCCCTGCAATCTCCTGGTGGAGTTCGCGGTCGCGCCGGCGACGGTACTGGGCTTCGCGGTGCTGGCGACCGCTCCCGTGGCGATGCCGGTGGCCGAGGCGCTGGCCTGGTGCGCGAGTTGGCCGGCCAGGTGGATCGCGGGTGTGGCGCGGACCGGGGCGGCGCTGCCCGGCGGGGGAGTGGACTGGCCGGGGAGCTGGGGTGGGGCGTTGCTGCTCGCCCTGGTCACGAGTGGGGTGCTGCTGCTCGGGCGGCGGCTGTCGCGACACCCGTGGCTGTGCGCGGTCTGCGGGGTGCTGCTTCTGCTGGCGGTGGTGCAACCGCCGCCGTTGACCCGGGTGCTCACGGGCTGGCCGCCACCGGGCTGGCGGCTTGCGATGTGCGACGTGGGGCAGGGTGACGCGACCGTCCTGGCGGCGGGCGGGGGCGCCGGCGTGGTGGTGGATGCCGGACCGGATCCGGTACTGGTCGACCGGTGTCTGCGCCAGCTCGGGATCACCCGGGTGCCGCTCGTCGTGCTGACCCACTTCCACGCCGATCACGTGGCCGGGCTGCCGGGGGTGCTGCGGGGCCGGGCGGTGGGGGCGATCGAGACGACGGGGTTCGAGGAGCCCGCGGACCAGGTGGAGTTCGTACGGAAGGAGGCGGAGGCCAGGCACGTGCCGGTGGTGCGGGCCGCGGCCGGGGAGCGACGGCGGCTCGGTGCTCTCGACTGGGAGGTGCTGTGGCCGCCACCGAGCCCGGCGCCGCGACCGGACGGGCCGAACGACGCGAGCGTGACGCTGCTCGTGCGGGTGGCCGGGCTGCGGATGCTGCTGCTCGGCGACCTCGAACCCCCGGCCCAGCAGGCGCTGTTGCGGTCGGCGGCGGCACCGCTGGTGCGTGGGGTGGACGTGCTCAAGGTGGCCCATCACGGCTCGGCCTACCAGGATCCTGACCTGATACGCGCCGTGGCGCCACGGCTGGCGCTGATCTCGTGCGGCGCGGACAACCCGTACGGGCATCCCGCGCCCAGCACGGTCGCGGCGCTGCGCGCGGGCGGGGCGACGGTGCTGCGGACGGACCGGGACGGGGCGCTGGCGGTGGCCGCCGGGACAGGCGGGGAGCTGCGGGTGGCGCGGGACTGAGGGTGAGGGCGGAGAGCCTCTCGGCTGACGGCGGGGTGACCGACTGGGGCGACCGACTGGGGCGACCGGCTGAGGTGACTAGCGGGGGTGACTGATTGGGGTGATCAGCGGGGGGTGACCGGCGTGACCGGCATGACCGGCGGGGGTGACCGGCGGGGGTGATCAGCGGGGGTGGCCGACTGGATGACCGGTTGGGGCGACCGGTCGGGGGGACCGGCTGGGGCGCCGGCTCCTGAGCGTGTCGGAAAATGGTGCGGTGAGTGATGTGAGACATGTGCTGGTGCTGCCCGATCGCGATGCCGCGGAGGAGGTGGCCCAGGCGCTCGGGGAGCGGTTCGGGGTGCGCGAGGAGCCGAGGGTCGTCCGGGACGCGTTGGCGGGCGAGGACGACGCGGAGGACGCGCAGTGGCTCGTCCTGCTGGGAGACGAGGAGGAACGGCTCGACGCGGCGGCGCTGGACGAGTTCGCGGGGGAGTGGGAGGGGTGGCGGGAGGAGCCGTGAGCGTGCCCCGTCGGCAGCTCGGCAGCTCGGCGGCTCGGCGGCTCGGCGGCTCGGCGGCTCGGCGGCTCGGCGGCGGCCAGGCGGTTGCCCGTCGGTGGGGGTCGGGTTGTCAGTGGCTCGTGGGATGCTTTCCGTGATGGCCAGGAAGACTGCGAATGACGACCCTCTCGCCCCGCTGACGCTTGCCGTGGGCCAGGAGGACCTCCTGCTCGACCGTGCCGTGCAGGAGGTGGTGGCCGCCGCAAGGGCCGCCGACGCCGACACGGACGTGCGCGACCTGACCCCGGAGCAGGTGCAACCCGGCACGCTCGCCGAACTGACCAGCCCGTCGCTCTTCGCGGAGCGCAAGGTCGTGGTCGTACGCAACGCGCATGATCTGTCCGCCGACACGGTCAAGGACGTCAAGGCGTATCTGGGGGCGCCCGCCGAGGAGATCACGCTGGTGCTGCTGCACGCCGGCGGAGTCAAGGGCAAGGGGCTGCTGGACGCGGCGCGCAAGGCGGGGGCGCGGGAGGTGGCCTGTCCGAAGATGACCAAGCCGGCGGACCGGCTGGCCTTCGTGCGACAGGAGTTCCGGGCGACCGGGCGGTCGGCCACGCCCGAGGCGTGCCAGACCCTCGTCGACGCCATCGGCAGCGATCTGCGGGAGCTGGCTTCGGCAGTGTCCCAGCTGGTCGCCGATGTCGAGGGGACCATCGACGAGGCCGTCGTCGGGCGGTACTACACCGGGCGGGCCGAGGCCTCGAGCTTCACCGTCGCCGACCGGGCGGTGGAGGGGCGAGCCGCCGAGGCGCTGGAGGCGCTGCGCTGGTCGCTGGCGACCGGGGTCGCGCCGGTGCTGATCACCAGTGCGCTGGCCCAGGGAGTGCGGGCCATCGGCAAGCTGTCCTCGGCGCGCGGCGGCCGGCCGGCCGATCTCGCGCGGGAGCTGGGCATGCCGCCCTGGAAGATCGACCGGGTGCGCCAGCAGATGCGTGGCTGGACGCCGGACGGAGTGGCCGTCGCGCTGCGGGCCGTCGCCGAGGCGGACGCGGGAGTGAAGGGTGGCGGTGACGACCCCGAGTACGCCCTCGAGAAGGCCGTCGTGGCGATCGCGCGGGCGGCGCGGTCCGGGGGACGCGGGTAGCCGTACGTCCCAGGTGTCACCGGGGTGATCCAGTAGCCGTTCCCCCGCCGGGGAGGAGAATCGGGGGTACCAGCCGCACGCACATCGCCGGCGCATGCGAAAGGTGGCGATCGACATGGCTGAACACCCGCACGCGGTACTCGTCCGCAAGGGATACGAGGCCTTCACCCGCGGAGACATGGACACCCTGCGCGGGATGATGACGGGGGACTGTACGCACCACGTGCCCGGTTCCCACATGCTCTCCGGGGACTTCAAGGGCCTCGACGCGGTCATGGAGATGTACGGCAGGCTGTTCTCGGAGACGGGCGGTTCGTTGCGCGTCGACCTGCGCACCGTACTCGTCGACGGCCGTGGGCACGCCGTCTCCCTGCACCGGATCACCGCCGACCGCAACGGCAAGCACATCGACGACAACGGGGGCATCGTCTTCCGGATCGTCGGTGACAAGATCAGCGATCTCGACGAGTGCGTCGAGGACATCGACACGAGCAACGACTTCTGGTCCTGACGGCTCCGGCGGCCATGCGGCTCCGGCGGCGATGCGGCCTCGGTGGCCATGCGGCCTCGACGGCCGTGACCCAGGGTGCCCGACAGGCGGATGCCCCTGACAGACAGACGGCCCGGGCAGACCGAAGGCCCCCGTACCCGCCCTGGGGAAGGGCGAGGCGCGGGGGCCTTCGGTTCAAAGCTTCACGATGCTGGATCGCGCCCGCGTGGCGAACGCAGGCCGTGCGCGATCCGTGGGTGCCGGTCGGGGGCGGATGAGAGAGGGCCCGCCCTGGTCCTTCCGGCGATCAGATCTGAGGGGATCAGCCCTTGAGGGTCTCGACCTTGGAAGCAAGCGCCGACTTCTTGTTGGCGGCCTGGTTCTTGTGGATGACGCCCTTCGAGACGGCCTTGTCGAGCTGACGCGCCGCAGCGCGCTGGTACTCGGTGGCCTTCTCGACGTCACCCGCGGCAGTAGCCTCGCGGGCCTTGCGGATCGCGGTCTTCAGGGAGGACTTGACGGCCTTGTTGCGCAGCCGAGCCTTCTCGTTGGTCTTGATCCGCTTGATCTGGGACTTGATGTTCGCCACGAATGAGCCTTTTCAGGTTCAGGCACGGGCCCGCAAAGGTCCCGTACCGATGATTTTCCGAGATACCCCGAAGCTCCCCGAGAGTGTTGTCCGAGAAGTTCTCCGAGGAGACGTGCCTCGTGCTACGAGGGCAAGAGACACAGCTGCCCAGACTACCAGTGGCTCCCCGAGTGGCCCAAACCGGTCCCTGGTCGCCACCCGTGGGACCATGGAGCCTACGTATCGATCCGACCCGAGGCACAAGGCGCCTCAAGAGACAGGACCCTGCGTGCCCGCGACCCCTAACAATGTGCCCGAGCCGAGCCGTACCGCCCCGGCTCTGATCCGCAATTTCTGCATCATCGCGCACATCGACCACGGCAAGTCCACGCTCGCCGACCGCATGCTCCAGCTGACCGGAGTGGTCGATCAGCGGCAGATGCGTGCTCAGTACCTCGACCGCATGGACATCGAGCGCGAGCGCGGCATCACGATCAAGTCCCAGGCGGTCCGGCTGCCCTGGGCCCCGACCGGGGACCCGGGCAGGACCCACATCCTCAACATGATCGACACCCCCGGGCACGTGGACTTCACGTACGAGGTGTCCCGGTCGCTGGCCGCCTGTGAGGGGACCGTCCTCCTGGTCGACGCCGCCCAGGGCATCGAGGCCCAGACTCTCGCCAACCTCTACCTGGCGATGGAGAACGACCTCAAGATCATCCCCGTACTGAACAAGATCGACCTTCCGGCCGCCCAGCCCGAGAAGTTCTCCGAGGAGCTCGCCAACCTCATCGGCTGCGATCCCGCGGACGTGCTCCGGGTCTCCGCCAAGACCGGTCTGGGCGTCGAGGCGCTGCTGGACCGGGTCGTGGCCGAGGTCCCCGCCCCGGTCGGCGTCCAGGACGCCCCCGCGCGCGCGATGATCTTCGACTCGGTGTACGACTCCTACCGCGGTGTCGTGACGTACGTGCGTGTCATCGACGGTCAGCTCAACAAGCGTGAGCGGATTCGCATGATGTCCACCGGCGCGACGCACGAGCTGCTGGAGATCGGCGTCTCGGCTCCCGAGATGAAGGCGGCCGACGGCCTCGGCGTCGGCGAGGTCGGCTATCTGATCACCGGTGTGAAGGACGTCCGCCAGTCCAAGGTCGGTGACACGATCACCACCCTGCACAAGGGGGCCACCGAGGCGCTCGGCGGTTACAAGGACCCGAAGCCGATGGTCTTCTCGGGCCTGTATCCGCTGGACGGATCCGACTATCCCGAGCTGCGCGACGCCCTCGACAAGCTCCAGCTCAACGATGCCGCGCTGGTGTACGAGCCGGAGACCTCCGCCGCCCTCGGCTTCGGCTTCCGCGTCGGCTTCCTGGGGCTGCTGCACCTCGACGTGATCCGCGAGCGGCTGGAGCGCGAGTTCGGGCTCGACCTGATCGCCACCGCGCCCAACGTGGTCTACCGCGTGGTCATGGAGGACGGCTCCGAGCACACGGTCACCAACCCGAGCGAGTTCCCCGAGGGGAAGATCGACGACGTGTACGAGCCCGTCGTACGCGCCACGATCCTCGCCCCCTCCGAGTTCATCGGGTCGATCATGGAGCTGTGCCAGACCCGGCGCGGCACCCTGCTCGGCATGGACTACCTCTCGGAGGACCGGGTCGAGATCCGCTACACGCTCCCGCTCGCGGAGATCGTCTTCGACTTCTTCGACCAGCTGAAGTCCAAGACGCGCGGCTACGCCTCCCTGGACTACGAGCCCACCGGCGAGCAGGCCTCCAGCCTGGTCAAGGTCGACATCCTGCTGCACGGCGACAAGGTGGACGCCTTCTCGGCGGTCACGCACAAGGACGCGGCGTACGCGTACGGCGTGCGGCTCGTCGCCAAGCTGCGCGAGCTCATCCCGCGGCAGGCCTTCGAGGTGCCCATCCAGGCGGCCATCGGCTCCCGGGTCATCGCCCGCGAGACCATCCGCGCCATCCGCAAGGACGTCCTCGCCAAGTGCTACGGCGGTGACATCTCCCGGAAGCGGAAGCTGCTGGAGAAGCAGAAGGAAGGCAAGAAGCGGATGAAGATGGTGGGTTCCGTGGAGGTTCCGCAGGAGGCCTTCATCGCCGTCCTCAGCAGTGACGACAACGCGGGATCGGGCAAGGGCAAGAAATAGCCACGATCTGCACCGGTTTTCAGGGCCCGTCGCGCGACAGCGCGGCGGGCCCTGTGGCTGTATTCAGGAGAAAGTGACTGCCCGGAGCCCCTTACGTGCTGGCCAGTCGCCCTCTACTCTGATCCCTGCTCGGTAGTTACTCGTGAGTTAAACAACAGCCGCCGTCAACCACGCCGCTGTCAGCAACCGCCGCGTCGAACGACGCCGCAATGAGCCAGCCGCATCGTCGCGGGCCCGGAGGATGTCGTGAGCGACACACAGACACTGATCGAGAACCGTCCGCCGTCCGTCGCGGGCCTCTTCCTGGAGCGCGTGGCGGCCACGCCCGACGCCGAGGCATACCGGTACCCGGTACCGGCCGCGGCCGGCGAGGGCCCCGACGACTGGAAGTCGGTGAGCTGGGCGCAGGCCGCCGAACGGGTCTACGCGATCGCGGCCGGCCTCATCGAGTTGGGCGTGCAGGCCGAGCAGCGCGTCGCGCTCGCCGCCTCGACCCGGCTCGAGTGGATCCTCGCCGACCTCGGCATCATGTGCGCCGGGGCCGCCACTACCACCGTCTATCCGCAGACCAACGCCGAGGAGTCCGCGTTCATCCTCGCGGACTCCGAGTCCAAGGTGCTCATCGCCGAGGACGCGGCCCAGCTCGCCAAGGCCGTCGAGAAGCGGGCCGAGCTGCCCGCCCTCACCCATGTGGTCGTGATCGACCCGGCCGGTGTGGAGACCGCCGACTGGATCCTCACCCTCGACGAGCTGGAGAAGCGCGGCGCCGCCCGGCTGGAGAAGGAAGCCGAGCTGATCAAGGAGCGGGTCGGCGCGATCACCAAGGACCAGCTCGCCACCCTCATCTACACCTCCGGCACCACCGGCCGGCCCAAGGGCGTCCGACTGCCGCACGACAACTGGTCGTACATGGCGAAGGCGATCGCCGCGACCGGCCTGGTCGGCCCCGACGACGTGCAGTACCTGTGGCTGCCGCTCGCGCACGTCTTCGGCAAGGTCCTCACCTCCGGCCAGATCGAGGTCGGGCACGTCACCGCCGTCGACGGCCGCGTCGACAAGATCATCGAGAACCTGCCGGTCGTCCGGCCGACGTACATGGCCGCCGTGCCGCGCATCTTCGAGAAGGTCTACAACGGGGTCGCCGCCAAGGCCCGCGCGGGCGGCGGGGCCAAGCTCAGGATCTTCCAGTGGGCCGCCGGGGTCTCCCGCGAGTACGCCAAGGCCGCCCAGGACAACTTCCGGCGCACCGGCACCGCCGCCGTCCCCTTCGGGCTCGGCGCCAAGCACAAGGTCGCCGACGCGCTCGTCTACGCCAAGATCCGCGAGGCCTTCGGCGGCAACCTGCGCGCGTGTGTCTCCGGGTCGGCGGCGCTCGCACCGGAGATCGGCTACTTCTTCGCAGGCGCCGGCATCCACATCCTCGAGGGCTACGGCCTGACGGAGTCCTCCGCGGCCTCCTTCGTCAACCCCGGTGAGGCCTACCGCACCGGCACGGTCGGCAAGCCGCTGCCCGGCACGGAGGTGCGGATCGCCGACGACGGCGAGATCCTGCTGCGCGGTCCCGGCATCATGGAGGGCTACCACGGGCTCCCCGAGAAGACCGCCGAGGTCCTGGAGGCGGACGGCTGGTTCCACACCGGCGACATCGGCGAGCTGTCGCCCGACGGGTACCTGCGCATCACCGACCGCAAGAAGGACCTCATCAAGACGTCCGGCGGCAAGTACATCGCGCCCGCCGAGGTCGAGGGACAGTTCAAGGCGGTGTGCCCGTACGTCTCCAACATCCTCGTGCACGGCGCCGACCGGAACTTCTGCACGGCGCTCATCGCCCTGGACGAGGTCTCGCTCCTCGACTGGGCGAAGGACAACGGGCTGGCCGGAAAGTCGTACGCGGACGTCGTCGCCGCGCCCGTCACCGTGCAGCTCATCGAGGGCTACGTCAAGCAGCTCAACGAGGGTCTCCAGCGCTGGCAGACCATCAAGAAGTTCCGGCTGCTGCCCCGGGACCTGGACGTCGAGCACGGCGAGATCACGCCCAGCCTGAAGCTGAAGCGGCCCGTCGTGGAGCGGGAGTACAAGCACCTCATCGACGAGATGTACGCCGGATCGCGCGAGGCGTGACGCGGCGCGCGACGGCGCGAGGAACAGCGCGTCGGCGCGCGACCGGGGCGGAGTCCGAATGCTCGGATTCCGCCCCTCAAGCGTGCGTCATCGAGCACGCGCGGACAGATGCGTGGCACGGTTCTTGCTCAGGACGGCCCACTTCGGTAACCCAGCGCTCATGGCCGGGATCGGTCTGTCACCCTGTGGGGATCCGAACCGCCCGGGGAGCTGCGCATGGGGGCCATTCCGACGCAACGGGACACGGTGTCCCGTGCCCAGGGCGCGCCCGCGCACCCGAGTACGCACTCGGTCGCGCTCCCGCACGTCCGCGCGACCCTGAACGGCAGCCCCCTCGCGCCCGGCGCCGCCCGCGAGCTGGTGCGCGCCGCGCTGACGGAGTGGGCCGGTCTCGGCCTGCTCGGCGCCGAGGAGGCCGGGGAACTGGGCGAGCGCCTCGCGGAGGACACCACCCTCGTCGTCAGCGAGCTCGTCACGAACGCCGTCGTGCACGCCGGCACCGACGTCGAGCTGGCGTGCCGGCTGGAGGAGGATCCCGAACACCCCGGGCATCCCGGTGGGTGCCGCGCGGTCGTCGTCGAGGTCTCCGACCACCACCCCTCCCGCGCCCCGCGCGACGGCACCGCCGAACCGTCGTACGGGACACCGGAGTACGGTCGCGGCCTGCGCCTGGTCGCCTCGCTCGCCGACGCCTGGGGGGTGACGTACCGCAGGGGGACGAAGACGGTCTGGGCCCGGCTGCTGCCGACGGCCGCCGAGTCCCACGACGCCGACCTCCCCGACCGCGGTGACCGGCCGCATCCCGGCCATGAGCACGACGTCCCCGGCCGCGCGGGACACCTCGGCTGCTTCAGTCACGCCGGCCTCACCGCCCACCCCGACCGCCCGCTCGACGACACCACCCCGGGTCTCCTGGAGGCCCTGGCCCCGGTCCCGCAGCCGGTCGGGTCGCGTGACCGGGACTGGCTCAACCGCGGCGCCCTCTCCTTTCTCGCCGAGGCGTCCGATCTGCTCGCCGGGCAGCTCGACGAGGATCTGGTGGCCGTGCTGACCGGCCAGTTGCTCGTGCCCCGGCTCGCCGACTGGTGCGCGGTGTGGCTCGAGGACGAGGTGAGCGGACGCGGTGAGTGGGCGGGCGGGCCCGGGCCCCGGCTCGCCCGGGTCTGGCACGGCTGCGAGAACCGCGTCGAGGAGCTGCGCCGGGCGCTGGAGAAGGATCCGCCCTGTCCGCCCGACGGCGGTCCCCGCTCCGGGCCCGAGCCCTTCCCCTGGCCCGGCGAGGTGCTCGGCCCGCAGGGCACGGCCCTCGCCTACCGGCTGATCGCCGGCGGCCGACCGCTCGGCACCCTGGTCATCGGGCAGGCCGGGCTGCCGGCCTTCGCCGACGAGGTCACCGGGCTGGTCGAGGATCTGGGCCGCCGGGTGGCGCTCGCCATCGGAGCGGCCCGTCAGTACGCCCGCCAGGCCACCATCAGCGCCGTTCTGCAACGCGGGCTGCTGCCCGGCGCGGTCGCCGAGATCCCCGGGGTGCGCAGTGCCCTCGTCTACGAGCCGCGCGAGCAGGGCGGCCCGAGCGGCGACTTCTACGACCTGTTCCCGGCCGGCGACGGCCGCTGGTGCTTCGCGGTGGGCGATGTGCAGGGCAAGGGTCCGGAGGCGGCCGTCGTCATCGGCCTCGCCCGGCCCTGGCTGCGGCTGCTGGCCCGCGAGGGCTATGGCGTGGCCGACGTCCTGGACCGGCTCAACCAGCTCCTCCTCGACGACGCGACCGAGGCCGCCGACGCAGCCGCCCGCGCCTTCGTCGGCCCCGCCGGGCCGGGCGACGGGCCGCAGACCCGCTTCCTGTCGCTCCTCTACGGCGAGCTGGCCCCCTTCGAGGGAGGGGTGCGCTGCACCCTCGCCTCCGCCGGGCACCCGCTGCCGCTGCTGCTCGGGCCGGACGGCTCGGTCGCCACGGGCGGGCGCCCGCAGACCCTGCTCGGGGTCTTCGAGGACGTCACGTACACCAGCGACAGTCTGGAGCTGCGGCCCGGCGACAGCCTGCTGTGCGTCACCGACGGCGTCACGGAACGGCGGTCGGGCCTGAGGCAGTTCGACGACGAGGACGGTCTCGCCGCGGCGCTGGCGGGCTGCGCGGGACTCGACGCGGAGCTGATCGCGGAGCGGATCCGGCGGCTGGTGCACGAGTTCGGTGAGCAGCCGCCGGAGGACGACCTGGCGCTGCTGGTACTTCAGGCGGAGTAGCCGCAGCTCGGGCCCGTCCGCCGGGGACGGCGCGGTGGCGAGGGTTGCGGTGGCGAGGGTGGCGGGGAGCCCGTCGAACACGGGTGGGGCGGCGGCCGGGAGGGGGCCGGGGGTGCCGGGTGAGGCGGGGGAAACCGGGCGGTCGGGTCTGCACATGTATCGTCCGGTTCGTGCCGAAGGCGACGAATGCCGCAAGTGACACCCCCACCCGCCGACGCGTCCTGATCGCCGGCGCGGGGCTCGGGCTGACCGTGACCGCCTGTACCCGCGACGCCGATCCGCCCGAGGACGCCCGCGGGCCCGGCTTCCACGGCCTGCGCCAGGCCGGGGTGACGACCCCGCGGCAGGCCACCACGCTGCTCCTGGCGTACGACCTCGACCCCGCCCTGCGCGGCGCGGCGGGCGCGCGAGCGCTGAAGGCGGTGCTCGGTACGTGGACGCACGCCCTCGCCGAGACGCTGGAGGCGGACAGCTCGCGCGCCGCCCGCCTCACCGCCACCCTCGGCATCGGCCCCGCCCTCCCCGCGCGCCTCGGCCTGCGGGGCCCGGCCGCCCTGCGTGACCTGCCCGCCTTCACCGGCGACCGTCTCGAGCCCGACCGCTGCGGCGGCGACCTGCTGGTGCAGCTCTGCGCCGACACCGCGGACGCCACCGAGGCGATCGCCGCGACCCTGACCCGGCTGGCCGGGGAGACCCTGTACCCGCGCTGGCGGCAGGACGGTTTCCTGCCCCCGTCCCCCGACGGCGGCACCACCCCGCGCAGCCTGCTCGGCTTCAAGGACGGGCCCGCCAATCCCACCCCCGAGGAGTGCGAGCGCTGGGTGTGGTCGGGCAACGCCACCTACCTCGTCGTACGGCGGGTCCAGCTGCGCCTCGAGGACTTCGCGCGGCTGGCCGTGCGCCGTCAGGAGGAGATCATCGGCCGTGACCGCCCGACCGGTGGCCCGCTGGACAGCGGGCCGTCGGCCGGGGGCCCCGAGGACGCCGCCCCGCCGCGCTCCCACGTCCGGGCCGTCAGTCCCCGCCTCGACGCGGGCGCCCGGATGCTGCGCCGCGGCTACTCCTACGCCGACGGCCCCACCGAGCAGGGCCTGCTGTTCCTCGCGTTCATGCGGGACCCCGCGCTCTTCGCGCGGGTGCAGCGCCGGATGGCGGCTCAGGACGACCTGAGCGGTTTCATCGAGGCGCGGGGCTCGGCGGTGGCGTACATCCTGCCGGGCGCACGTGCGGGACGGCCGCTGGGCGCCGAACTGCTGGACTGACGGCCCGCCTGGCGTCCGGGCCACGGGCCGGTGGGTGTGGCCATGGGCCCCGTGGTGCCGGGGCATCCGGAGTCGGGCGGGCGTACCACGGGTCGGTGGGTGTGGCCATGGGCCCCGTGGTGCCGGGGCATCCGGGGTGGGGCGGGCGTACGGGACAATGGACGACATGCCTTCCGCACTTCCCGACGGTGAGCCGGTCCCCGACGACGGCGCGCTCCCCGCGCACGCGCTCGCCGGCGCCGCCGACCGCCCCCTCGGGTTCTATCTGCACGTCCCGTACTGCGCGACCCGCTGCGGCTACTGCGACTTCAACACCTACACCGCCACCGAGCTGCGCGGCACCGGCGGTGTCCTCGCCTCCCGCGAGAACTACGCCGACACCCTGATCGACGAGATCCGCCTGGCCCGCACGGTCCTCGGCGACGACCCGCGCGAGGCCCGCACGGTCTTCGTCGGCGGCGGTACGCCGACCCTGCTGCCCGCCTCCGACCTGGTACGGATGCTCGGCGCGATCCGCGACGAGTTCGGGCTGGCGGCGGACGCGGAGGTGACGACCGAGGCGAACCCGGAATCCGTCGACCCCGCCTACCTGGCCACCCTCCGCCAGGGCGGCTTCAACCGGATCTCCTTCGGCATGCAGAGCGCCAGGCAGCACGTGCTGAAGGTGCTCGACCGCACGCACACCCCCGGCCGGCCCGAGCGTTGCGTGGCGGAGGCCCGGGCGGCCGGCTTCGACCACGTCAACCTGGACCTGATCTATGGCACCCCGGGCGAGTCGGACGACGACTGGCGGGCCTCGCTGGACGCCGCCCTGGGCGCGGGCCCCGACCACGTCTCCGCGTACGCCCTGATCGTCGAGGAGGGCACCCAGCTCGCCCGCCGGATCCGCCGGGGCGAGGTCCCGATGACGGACGACGACGTCCACGCCGACCGCTACCTGATCGCCGAGGAGACCTTCGCCGCGGCGGGCTACGAGTGGTATGAGGTGTCCAACTGGGCCACCTCCGAGGCGGCCCGCTGCCTGCACAACGAGCTGTACTGGCGCGGCGCCGACTGGTGGGGCGCGGGCCCGGGAGCGCACTCGCACGTGGGCGGCGTCCGCTGGTGGAACGTGAAGCACCCCGGGGCGTACGCGGCGGCGCTCGCGGCCGGACGGTCGCCGGGGGCCGGACGGGAGCTGCTGCCGGCCGAGGACCGCCGGGTGGAGCGGATCCTGCTGGAGCTGCGGCTGCGGGAGGGCGTACCGCTGGACCTGCTGCGGCCGGACGGACTCGCGGCGTCGCGGCGGGCCCTGGCGGACGGGCTGCTCGACAGCGGCCCCTACGACGAGGGGCGTGCCGTGCTCACCCTGCGCGGGCGGCTGCTGGCGGACGCGGTGGTGCGGGACCTGGTCGACTGAGCGTCTGCCCGTGGACCGTGGACCGTGGACCGTGACCGCGGAACGTGGACCGCGGACCGCAGGCCGCAGCCGTCAGGGTCGAGGGATCAGGGCTGAGGAGTGAGGGCTCAGGGCCGAAGACTCAGGGATCCGGGCCGGGGGCTCAGGACACGGTCACGAAGTCGATCAGTTCCTCGACGCGCCCCAGCAGCTCCGGCTCGAGGTCCTTGTAGGACCCCACCCGCTTCAGGATCGCCTGCCAGACCGCCCCGGTGTTCTCCGGCCAGCCGAGGGCCCGGCACACGCCCGTCTTCCAGTCCTGGCCGTGCGGTACCCGGGGCCAGGCCTCGATCCCGACGGACGACGGTTTCACGGCCTCCCAGATGTCGATGTACGGGTGGCCGACGACCAGGGCGTGCTCGCTCGTGACCGACCGGGCGATGCGCCACTCCTTCGTGCCGGGGACGAGGTGGTCCACCAGGACGCCCAGTTTCGCGTCGGGGCCCGGCGCGAACTCGGCGACGATCGACGGCAGGTCGTCCACGCCCTCCAGGTACTCCACGACCACGCCCTCGACGCGCAGGTCGTCGCCCCACACCTTCTCGACCAGCTCGGCGTCGTGCCGGCCCTCGACGTAGATACGGCCGGCGCGGGCGACCCGCGCGCGTGCGCCGGGGACGGCGACCGAACCGGAGGCGGTACGGGTGGGACGTACGGGCGAGGACGACGCGGGTCTCACGAGGGTCACGACCCTGCCCTCCAGCAGGAAGCCGCGCGGCTCCAGCGGGAACACCCGGTGCTTGCCGAAGCGGTCCTCCAGGGTCACCGTGCCCGCCTCGCAGCGGATCACCGCCCCGCAGAACCCGGTGCCGGGCTCCTCCACCACCAGCCCGGGCTCCGCCGGGACCTCGGGGACCGGCTTCGGTCCCTTCCAGGGTGGGGTGAGGTCGGCGGAGTACTGGCGCATTCGGATGACGATAGGAGAAGCTCGGGGCCGATCAGGGCGACACGCCGAAACGGGTGCTCAGGGCGTCCCGCTGCGCCCGCACGAACGCCGCGTCCACCACCGCCCCGTGACCGGGCACGTACAGCGCGTTCTCGCCGCCGAGTTCGAGGAGGCGGTCGAGCGCGGCGGCCCACTGGGACGGTACGGAGTCGGGTCCGGCCTGGGGCTCGCCGGACTCCTCGACGAGGTCGCCGCAGAACACCGTCTCGGGGCTGCCGGGAACCAGGACCGCCAGGTCATGGGCGGTGTGACCGGGTCCGACGTTCGCCAGCAGGACCTGCCGGCCGCCGCCCAGGTCGAGGGTCCGTTCGCCGCAGACGAGGTGCCGGGGCCGGACGAGCGTGTCGGCGGCCTCCGTCGCCGCCGCCTCGTCGAGACCGTTGCGCACCGCGTCCGCCCGCAGCTCCTCGGCCGGCACGGTGTCCGCCCCGACCGCCCCGAAGACCTCCGCGCCCGAGAACGCCGCCGCCCCGAACACATGATCGAAGTGCGGGTGGGTGAGCGCGAGATGGGTCACACGGGAGCCGCTGAGTTCCTCGGCCCAGGCCCGCAGCCGCACCCCCTCGGCCAGGCTCGACCCCGCGTCGATCATCAGCACCGCGCCCGCCCCGACGACCAGCCCCGCCGTGCAGTCCCAGCCCGGCAGCCGCACCCGGCCCACCCCGGCCGCGACCCGCTCCCACCCGAGCTCTTCCCAAGTCACCGTCATGCCGCGACGCTAGCCCTACGACGCTGCACCATGGGCCGACCTTGCCCCGGGTGTACCCCACAGCCGTACACTGGGCCGGGGAACGCTGGCACTCGGATGTGAAGAGTGCCAGAACGAGACACCCAGGGGACTGGGGACGACTGCTGGAGGTGTGCGCGCGATGCTGAGTGAACGCAGGCTCCGGGTGCTGCGTGCCATCGTCCAGGACTACGTCGGCACCGAGGAACCCGTGGGGTCGAAGGCGCTCACCGAGCGGCACAGCCTCGGCGTGTCCCCGGCGACGGTCCGCAACGACATGGCCGCCCTGGAGGACGAGGGGTACATCGCCCAGCCGCACACCAGTGCCGGGCGGATCCCCACGGACAAGGGCTACCGGCTGTTCGTCGACAAGCTGGCCGGCGTCAAGCCGATGACCGGTCCGGAGCGGCGGGCCATCCAGAACTTCCTCGACGGCGCCGTCGACCTCGACGACGTCGTGGCCCGGACGGTACGGCTGCTCGCGCAGCTCACCCGGCAGGTCGCCGTCGTGCAGTACCCGTCACTGACCCGCTCGACCGTGCGGCACGTGGAGCTTCTCTCGCTCGCGCCCGCACGCCTGATGCTCGTGCTGATCACGGACACCGGGCGGGTCGAGCAGCGGATGGTGGACTGCGCGGCGCCCTTCGGGGAGGCCTCGCTGGCGGATCTGCGCGCGCGGCTCAACAGCCGGGTCGCGGGGCGCCGCTTCGCGGACGTGCCGCAGCTGGTGGAGGATCTGCCGGAAGCCTTCGAGGGCGAGGACCGCGGCACGGTCACGACGGTGCTCTCCACCCTGCTGGAGACACTCGTCGAGGAGAACGAGGAGCGGCTGATGATCGGCGGTACCGCCAATCTCACCCGCTTCGGACATGACTTTCCCCTCACTATCCGGCCCGTCCTGGAGGCACTGGAGGAGCAGGTCGTGCTCCTCAAGCTCCTTGGCGAGGCAGGCGATTCGGGCATGACCGTACGCATCGGTCACGAGAACGCCTATGAGGGACTCAACTCCACTTCGGTGGTGTCGGTCGGCTACGGTTCGGGCGGCGAAGCAGTCGCCAAGCTGGGCGTGGTCGGACCGACCCGCATGGATTACCCGGGAACGATGGGAGCGGTACGAGCGGTGGCACGGTACGTCGGACAGATCCTGGCGGAGTCGTAGGTGGCCACGGACTACTACGCCGTTCTCGGCGTGCGCCGCGATGCGTCGCAGGAAGAGATCAAGAAGGCCTTCCGGCGGCTCGCGCGCGAGCTGCACCCGGACGTCAATCCGGACCCGAAGACCCAGGAGCGGTTCAAGGAGATCAACGCCGCCTACGAGGTGTTGTCGGACCCGCAGAAGAAGCAGGTCTACGACCTCGGCGGCGACCCCCTGTCGCAGTCCGGAGGCGGTGGCGCGGGCGGCTTCGGAGCCGGTGGCTTCGGGAACTTCTCGGACATCATGGACGCGTTCTTCGGTACGGCGTCGCAGCGCGGTCCGCGCTCGCGCACCCGGCGCGGCCAGGACGCGATGATCCGGCTGGAGATCGACCTCGAGGAGGCGGCCTTCGGCACGACCAAGGACCTCCAGGTCGACACGGCGATCGTCTGCTCGACGTGCAGTGGCGAGGGCGCGGCCCCCGGCACCACGGCGCAGACGTGTGACATGTGCCGCGGCCGCGGCGAGGTGTCGCAGGTGACGCGGTCCTTCCTCGGACAGGTCATGACCTCGCGGCCGTGCCCGCAGTGCCAGGGCTTCGGCACCGTCGTGCCGACCCCGTGCCCGGAGTGCGCGGGCGACGGGCGGGTGCGCTCGCGCCGCACGCTGACCGTGAAGATCCCGGCCGGTGTCGACAACGGCACCCGGATCCAGCTCGCGGGCGAGGGCGAGGTCGGCCCCGGCGGCGGCCCCGCCGGTGACCTGTACGTCGAGATCCACGAGCTGCCGCACGCGATGTTCCAGCGGCGCGGTGACGACCTGCACTGCACGGTGACGCTGCCGATGACGGCGGCGGCGCTCGGCACCAAGGTGCCGCTGGAGACGCTGGACGGGCTGGAGGAGGTCGACATCCGGCCCGGCACCCAGTCCGGCCAGTCGATTCCGTTGCACGGCCGGGGCATCACGCATCTGCGGGGCGGGGGGCGTGGTGACCTCATCGTGCATGTCGAGGTCCAGACGCCGAGCAAGCTCGATCCCGAGCAGGAGCGGGTGCTGCGGGAGCTGGCCAAGTTGCGGGGCGAGGAGCGGCCCATCGGGCAGTTCCAGCCCGGGCAGCAGGGGTTGTTCTCCCGGCTGAAGGACGCGTTCAACGGGCGGTGACGGTGGGTGTGCGGGGGCGGTTTCGCCCCCGCCGCCCCTGCCCTTTCCCGTCCCTGGGGGCTGCGCCTCAGACCCCCGTACCGGCCCTGAACGGGCCTCGTCCTCGATCGCCGGACGGGCTGGATCTGCCGGCACGTGACAGTCGGCGCCCATGGGAAGGGTCGATTCGGACTTGTTCGGAGGACGTGACAACATGCCGTCATGTCCTCCGCACTGACCGATCTCTTCCCGTATCCGATCGTGCAGGCCCCCATGGCGGGCGGTGTCTCTCTCCCGCGTCTCGCGGCCGCCGTGTGCGAGGCCGGTGGGCTCGGGTTCCTCGCCGCCGGGTACAAAACGGCCGACGGCATGTACCAGGAGATCAAGCAGCTGCGGAGCCTCACCGCCCGTCCCTTCGGCGTGAACCTGTTCATGCCGCAGCCGGACCATGCGGAGACGGGCGCCATCGAGGTCTACGCCCACCAGCTGGCCGGTGAGGCCGCCTGGTACGAGACCGAGCTGGGCGATCCGGACAGCGGCCGGGACGACGGCTATGACGCCAAGCTCGCGGTGCTGCTGGACAACCCGGTGCCGGTGGTGTCGTTCCACTTCGGCATCCCGGGCGGCGAGGCGCTGGACTCCCTGCGGCGCGCGGGAACGGTCACCCTGGTCACGGTGACCACCGCCGAGGAGGCCCGCGCGGTGGAGCGGGCCGGCGCGGACGCGGTGATCGTTCAGGGTGTGGAGGCCGGCGGCCACCAGGGCACCCACCGGGACAACCCGGAGAACGACCGCTCCGGCATCGGGCTGCTCGCGCTGATCGCCCAGGTCCGCGAGTCCGTGAACCTGCCGATCGTTGCCGCGGGCGGGCTCATGCGCGGGAGCCAGATCGCCGCGGCCCTCGCGGCCGGCGCGGACGCGGCCCAGCTGGGGACCGCGTTCCTCGTCACGCCCGAGTCCGGCGCGCACGCCGTGCACAAGCAGGCGCTGACCAACCCCCTCTTCGTGCGGACCGAGCTGACCCGTGCCTTCTCCGGCCGCCCGGCCCGCGGTCTGGTCAACCGTTTCCTGCGCGAGCACGGCCCGTACGCGCCGGCCGCCTACCCGGAGGTCCACCACCTCACCTCGCCGCTGCGCAAGGCGGCCGCCAAGGCGGGCGACGCGCAGGGCATGGCGCTGTGGGCGGGACAGGGCCACCGGCTGGCCCGCGAGCTGCCCGCCGGGCAGCTGGTGGAGGTTCTGGTCTCCGAACTCGCCGACGCGCGGACAGCGTTGTCGGAGTTCCCGGCCGGTGAGGGCGGTGCCGGATGACGGCGCCCGTCTTCGTCGTCGACGAACTCCCGTCCTCCCGCTCCGAGTTCGTGCTGGACGGTCCTGAGGGCCGGCACGCCGTCTCCGTGAAGCGGCTGCGGACCGGCGAGGAGGTCGTCCTCACCGACGGCGCCGGACGCTGGGCGCGCGGCGAGGTCGTCGCCGCCGAGGGCAAGGACCGGCTGGTGGTGGGCCTGGGAGAGGTGATCGAGGAGCCCGCCGAGGCGCCCCGGATCACCGTCGTCCAGGCGCTGCCGAAGGGCGACCGGGGCGAGCTGGCCGTCGAGACGATGACCGAGACCGGCGTCGACGCGATCGTGCCGTGGGCCGCCGCGCGCTGCATCACCCAGTGGAAGGGCGAGCGCGGCGCGAAGGCGCTCGCCAAGTGGCGGGCCACCGCCCGCGAGGCCGGCAAGCAGTCCCGTCGGGTCCGTTTCCCCGAGGTCGCCGAGGCGTCGACGTCCCGGCAGGTGGCGGAGGTCCTCGCCCGCGCCGACTTCGCCGCCGTCCTGCACGAGGACCGTGACTACGGCAGTGAGCCCCTGGCCACCGCCGCGCTGCCCGCCACGGGCGAGATCGTGCTCGTCGTGGGACCCGAAGGGGGCGTCTCCCCGGACGAGTTGGCGCTCTTCGCGGAGGCGGGCGCGAAGGCGTACCGGCTCGGGCGGAGCGTCCTGCGCACCTCGACCGCCGGCACGGCGGCCGCGTCCCTCATCCTGGGCAGGACCGGCCGCTGGTCCTGACCCGCCCGCTCTCCGGGAGGACATCGTGGAATTCGTCCAGGTAAGGCTGCTGGTCACCGACTTCGCCGCCTGCTACCGCTTCTACGCCGAGGTCCTCGGCCTCAAGCCGCAGTCGGGGGCGGAGCGGGGACCGTACGAGAAGTTCTCTCCCGCCACCGGTTCGGCGGGGATAGCCATCCAGGACCGCGCGATGATGGCGCAGGTGCTCGGCGAACTGAGCGGCACGGCGAACGGGCACCGCTCTCTGGTGGCCCTGCGCGTCGACGACCTGGACGCCATGTGCGCGCGGATCACCGCCCGCGGCGCCACCCTGATCCACGGCCCCGCCCCGATGGCGGACCGGATGCGGGTGGCCCATCTGAAGGACCCGGAGGGCAATCTGGTGGAACTTCAGGAGTGGCTGCTGCTGCGCGGCTGAGTGCCACGGCGGTGAACGGCGTTCACGCGGCCACGGCGGGACCCGCGCGCAACGTGACCGCATACGGGCTACCGCACCGCCCGCCCGAGTGGCACGCTGCCGTCCATGGGGGCATCGAGGCGGATTCGGCTTCTCCCGTTGGTGGCCGTGGCGGCGGTCGGCGTGGTGGCGTGCGAGCCGGGCGGGCTGAGCAGCATGTCCGTGGCGTACACCACCGACGAGGCCGCGACGGCCGAGATCCAGCGGCGGGACGTGGACGTGCGCTGGCTGACCTGCACGGCTCAGTACGAGGACCAGGAGAAGGCGGGGACCGTCGCCTCCGTGGACTGCCAGGGGAAGACCACCGACGGGCGGGACATCACGGTCGAGGGGCAGGTCGCGCGGGCGGTCGACGGGGCCTGTGTGCGGGGGGATCTCACCGCCGTCGTCGGCAAGAAGCAGTTGTTCCGGGTGAGCGGGCTCGGTGACTGCAAGTCCGCGACGCCGTCGCCGGTCGCGCCGTCCGGTTCCGACCGGCCCGGCGGCCGGCCGACGGTCACCGTGACCGTCACCGTCACCGAGACCGTGGGCGGCGACGGGGGCGGGGGCGATGGCGGTGGAAAGAAGTGATCGAAACCCCTGACCTGCGGTCCCGCCGTTGCATACAGTGATTCGGTGACACAGTCCGCGACGCCTGCCGCATACCTCCGATACCCCCACCTGCACGGCGAGTCGGTGGCCTTCGCCGCCGAGGACGACGTGTGGCTGGCCCCCCTCGACGGCGGCCGCGCCTGGCGGGTCAGCGCCGACAACGTGCCGGTCACCCTGCCGCGCATCTCGCCCGACGGCACCACCGTGGCCTGGACCTCCACCCGCGACGGCGCCCCCGAGGTGCACATCGCCCCCGTCGACGGCGGCCCGTCGACCCGGCTGACGTACTGGGGGAGCTGGCAGACCCGGGTGCGGGGCTGGACCCCGGACGGCCGGGTCCTCGCCGTCAGCACCTACGACCAGGCGACCCTGCGCCGCAGTTGGGCCCGCGCCGTCCCCGTCGACGGCGGACCGGCGACGACCCTGCCGTACGGGCCGGTCGGCACGGTCGCGCACGGCCCGCACACCGTGGTGCTGTCCGCGCCGATGGGGCGCGAGGCCGCCCACTGGAAGCGCTACCGGGGCGGTACGGCGGGCAAGTTGTGGATCGACCGGGAGGGCGACGGGGAGTTCGTCCGGCTGCACGAGGAGCTCGACGGGAACATCGAGTACCCCGTGTGGGCGGGGGAGAGGATCGCGTTCCTGTCGGACCACGAGGGCACCGGGGCGCTGTACTCGTCCCTCGCCGACGGGGCCGACCTGCGGCGACACACGCCTCTCGAAGGTTTCTACGCCCGGCACGCCGCCGGTGACGGTACTCGGGTCGTGTACATGGCCGCGGGTGAGCTGTGGCTCCTCGACGACCTGGACGGCGCGGAACCGCGCCGGCTCGACATCCGCCTCGGCGGGCAGCGCACCGACCGCCGGCCGTACCCCGTGGCCGCCTCCCGGTGGCTGGGCGAGGCCGCGCCCGACCACACCGCGCGGGGCAGCGCCGTGGAGGTGCGCGGCGCCGTCCACTGGGTGACCCACCGTTCCGGACCCGCCCGCGCGCTCGCCGCCGAACCCGGCGTCCGGGCCCGGCTGCCGCGCACCTTCCGCACGGAGGGCGAGGAGTGGGTCGTGTGGGTGACCGACGCCGAGGGCGAGGACGCGCTGGAGTTCGCCCCGGCCACCGGGGCGGCCCCCGGCGCCACGCCGCGCCGGCTCGCCGCCGGACGGCTCGGGCGGGTCCTGGAGCTCGCCATGGCGCCCGACGGCAGCCGGGCCGCCGTCGCCGCGCACGACGGACGGCTGCTGCTCGTCGAGCGGGAGACCGGTGAGGTCCGCGAGGTCGACAGCAGCCCCGACGGCGAGGTGTCCGACCTGGTCTTCTCGCCCGACTCGGCCTGGCTGGCCTGGTCGCACCCCGGGCCGCGCCCGCTCAGCCAGCTCAAGCTCGCCAACGTCACCGACCTGTCGGTCACCGAGGCGACCCCGCTGCGCTTCCGGGACTACGCGCCCGCCTTCACCCTCGACGGCAAGCACCTCGCGTTCCTCTCCACGCGCGCCTTCGACCCGGTGTACGACCAGCACGTCTTCGACCTGTCCTTCGTGGCCGGGGCCCGCCCGCACCTCATCACCCTCGCGGCGACCACCCCGTCCCCGTTCGGCCCGCAGCGGCACGGCAGGCCCTTCGAGACCCCCGACAAGGACGAGACCCCCGACAGCGAGGGCACCCCGACCACCCGTATCGACCTCGAAGGCCTCGCCGACCGGATAGTCCCCTTCCCCGTGGAGGCCGGCCGGTACTCCGGGCTGGCCGCGGCGAAGGACGGCGTGCTGTGGCTGCGCCACCCCGTGCGCGGAGTCCTCGGCGCCTCCCGCGCCACCCCGGACGACCCCGACCCGCACACCGAACTGGAGCGCTACGACCTCGCCCAGCAGCGCATCGAGCACCTCGCCGCCGACGCCGACGGCTTCGAGGTCAGCGGCGACGGCAAGCGGCTGCTGCTGTGGACGGACGGCAAGCTCAAGGTCGTGCCCAGCGACCGGCGCGCCTCCGGCGACGAGGACAGCGACAGCAACATCACCGTCGACCTCGGCCGGGTCCGCCGCAGCGTCGACCCGGCCGCCGAGTGGCGGCAGATGTACGACGAGACCGGCCGGATCATGCGGGACAACTTCTGGCGGCCCGACCTGGGCGGCGTCGACTGGGACGGCGTCCTCGACCGCTACCGGCCCGTGCTGGAACGGGTCGCCACCCACGACGACCTCGTCGACCTGCTGTGGGAGGTGCACGGCGAACTCGGCACCTCGCACGCCTACGTCGTGCCGCGTGGCGGCCATGGCGGCGGCGTCCGGCAGGGTCTGCTGGGCGCCGACATCTCCCTTCACCCGGACGGCAGTTGGCGCATCGACCGGGTGCTGCCCTCGGAGACCTCCGACCCCGACGCGCGCTCCCCGCTCGCCGCTCCCGGCGTCGCGGTGCGGGCCGGCGACGCGATCGTCGCCGTCGGCGGGCAGCCGGTGGACCCGGTCACCGGGCCCGGACCGCTGCTCGTCGGCACCGCGGGCAAGGTCGTCGAGCTGACGATCTCGCCGTCCGGCGGGGGCGAGCCGAGGCATGCCGTCGTCGTCCCCGTCGCGGACGAGGAGGCGCTGCGCTACCACGCGTGGGTCACGGACCGGCGGGCGTACGTGCACGAGGCGTCCGGCGGGCGGCTGGGGTATCTGCACGTGCCCGACATGCAGGCGCCCGGGTGGGCCCAGATCCACCGTGACCTGCGGGTGGAGGTCGCGAGGGAGGGGCTGATCGTGGACGTCCGGGAGAACCGGGGCGGGCACACCTCGCAGCTGGTCGTCGAGAAGCTCGCCCGGCGCATCGTCGGCTGGGACCTGCCGCGCGGGATGCGGGCGTCCAGCTACCCGGAGGACGCGCCCAGGGGGCCCGTCGTCGCCGTCGCCAACGAGTTCTCCGGGTCCGACGGGGACATCGTCAACGCGGCGATCAAGGCGCTCGGGATCGGGCCGGTGGTGGGCACGCGTACGTGGGGCGGGACGATCGGGATCGACAGCCGGTACCGGTTGGTGGACGGGACGCTCGTCACGCAGCCCAAGTACGCGTTCTGGCTGGAGGGGTACGAGTGGGGCGTGGAGAACCACGGTGTCGATCCCGACGTCGAGGTGATCTGTGCTCCGCAGGATCACGCCGCGGGGAGGGATGTCCAGCTGGACGAGGCGGTCTCGCTCGCGCTGGCTGCTCTCCAGGAGACCCCGGCGAAGACGCCTCCGCCGCTACCGGGGTCATAGCCCACCCGGCGTCGGTGCGACCGTCTCCGGGGCTGCCGCCCCCAGACCCCCGCTTCGGCCTGAACGGTCTCGTCCTCGAACGCCGGACAGGCTGGAACAACGCACCCCCCGCTACCATGCCCCCGTACTGATCGACCGTCTGAGGAGGAACCCGCATGGCAGGGGAACCGCAGGACGACTGTCTGTTCTGCAAGATCGTCGCAGGGAACATCCCGGCGACGATCGTGCGGGAGACCGAGACGACCATCGCCTTCCGGGACATCAACCCGCAGGCGCCCACCCACGTCCTGGTGATCCCGAAGGCGCACTACCGGGACGCCGCCGCCCTGGCCGCCGGCGCGCCGGAGCTCGCCGCCGACGTGCTGCGCGAGACGCAGGCGGTCGCGGACGAGGACAAGCTGGAGAGCTACCGCGTCGTCTTCAACACCGGCGCCGGCGCCGGCCAGACCGTCTGGCACGCCCACGCGCACGTCGTCGGCGGCCGCGGCCTGCACTGGCCCCCCGGATAGGCCGCCGTGTCCGTACGTGAACTGGTGGTCCTCGGCACCGCCAGCCAGGTCCCGACCCGGCATCGCAACCACAACGGCTACCTGCTGCGCTGGGACGGCGAGGGCGTCCTCTTCGACCCGGGCGAGGGCACCCAGCGGCAGATGCTGCGCGCCGGGGTCGCGGCGCACGACCTCAACCGGATCTGCGTCACGCACTTCCACGGCGACCACTCCCTCGGCCTCGCCGGTGTCATCCAGCGCATCAACCTGGACAAGGTCCCGCACCCGGTCACCGCGCACTACCCGCGCTCCGGGCAGCGCTTCTTCGACCGGCTGCGTTACTCCACCGCCTATCGCGAGACCGTCGGCATCACGGAGGCCCCGGTCGACGCGGACGGGGTCCTCGCCACCACCGCGTCCTACCGACTCGAAGCCGCCAGGCTCTCGCACCCCGTCGAGTCCTACGGCTACCGGATCGTCGAGCCCGACGGCCGCCGCATGCTGCCCGAGAGGCTCGCCGCGCACGGCGTCAAGGGGCCGGACGTCGGCCGGATCCAGCGGGAGGGCTCGATCGGCGGGGTGTCGCTGGACGACGTGAGCGAGGTGCGGAGCGGGCAGCGGTTCGCGTTCGTGATGGACACCCGGCTGTGCGAGGGGGTGCACACCCTCGCCGACGGCGCCGATCTGCTCGTCATCGAGTCGACCTTCCTCGACGAGGACGAGCAACTCGCCATCGATCACGGTCATCTGACCGCCGGTCAGGCCGCGCGGGTGGCCCGTGACGCCGGGGTGCGGCATCTGGTCCTGACCCACTTCAGCCAGCGCTACTCCGAGCCGGAGGAATTCGAGCGGCAGGCGCGGGCGGCCGGGTTCGAGGGCGAGCTGACCGTGGCGCACGACCTGCTGCGAGTGCCGGTTCCGAAACGGCGGTACTGCGCCATTCCGGGGGACGACCCCCGGACCCCCAGCAGAGAAGCAGGTCAGCAGGGGTGATCGGCGCAGACATCGCAAAGCGGAATCCGGGCGGGAGCAGCCGTACGATGCTTTGATGCCACTCCCCAAAGCTGAACTGCACCTGCACATCGAAGGAACCCTGGAGCCCGAGCTGGCTTTCGAGCTGGCCGCCCGCAACGGGGTCGCACTGCCGTACGCCGACACGGACGAGCTCCGCGAGGCGTATCAGTTCGAGGACCTCCAGTCGTTCCTGAACCTGTACTACGAGCTCATGACGGTCCTGCGCACCGAGCGCGACTTCGAGGACCTCGCGAACGCCTATCTCGCGCGGGCCGCCGCGCAGGGCGTGCGGCACGCGGAGATCTTCTTCGACCCGCAGGCCCACCTCGCCCGCGGGGTCGGCATGGGCACGGTCGTGGACGGACTGTGGCGCGCGCTGGGCAGCAGTGAGGCCGAGCACGGCATCTCGACCCGGCTGATCCTGTGCTTCCTGCGCGACGAGTCCGCCGAGTCGGCGCTGGAGACCCTGGAGGCGGCGCGGCCCCACCTCGACCGGATCATCGGTGTCGGCCTGGACTCCGCCGAGGTCGGGCATCCGCCGGTGAAGTTCCGCGAGGTGTACGAGGCGGCGGCCGCTCTCGGGCTGCGGCGCGTCGCGCACGCCGGTGAGGAGGGGCCGCCGGAGTACATCACCGAGGCCCTGGACGTGCTCGGCGTGGAGCGCGTCGACCACGGGCTCCGGTGCATGGAGGACCCGGCGCTCGTGGAGCGGCTGGTGCGGGAGCGGATCCCGCTGACACTGTGCCCGCTGTCCAACGTGCGGCTGCGGACCGTCGACGTCCTCGCCGACCACCCGCTGCCCGCCATGCTCGACGCCGGGCTGCTGTGCACGGTCAACTCGGACGACCCCGCCTACTTCGGCGGGTACGCCGGCGACAACTTCGACGCCGTGGGCGCCGCCCTGGGCCTGGGCGAGGAGCGGCTGCGCGAGCTGGCCCGCAACTCCTTCGTCGCCTCCTTCCTGGAGGACGACGAGGAGCGGCGGGCGCGGTGCCTCGCGGAGGTCGACGCCTACACGTTCTAGGAGCTGTCCTGGTCAGACCCGGTGGATGCGGTCGACCAGGATGCCGCTGACGAGAGGTGTGCGGGGGCCGAAGCTCAGCAGCACGCCGTCCTCCATGTCGACGACCCGGTCGCCCAGCCCGAGCGGCACGGGCACGTCGGCGAGCGGCTCGGCCTCCGGCGGCAGCCTCGCCTCCACCGTCTCCACCGCCTCCACCGTCTCCACCGCCTCCACCGTCTCCACCGTCTCCACCGGCGCCACCGTCTCCACCGGCGCCACCGTCTCCACCGGCGCCACCGGCGCCACCGGCGCCACCGTCGGCACGGCGGCCGGTCTGGCGCTGCTGCTCACCGCGGCCGGCTGGTACTTCCGCCGGCGGGCAGGGGCGGCGCGAGCCGGGCAGCGGGCGGCGACGGGCCGGTCGGGCGGCCTCAGTCACCGGACCCCGGCGCGGCGCCCGCCCGCCGTGGTCCGGCCGTGCCGTACGCCTCCCGGAGGGGTACCGCCGAGCCCTCCACCGGGATCTCCACCACCACCCGCGGTTCCAGGGCGCCGCCCCGCCGTCGGACCGCGCCCGCGAACCGCGGGCCGCCGCCCGTGCGCAGGGCGACGGCGGTCATCGGCACCGCGACGACGAGCAGCCCGGCCCCCAGCACCAGACCCATCACCGGGAACCCGGCCCACGCCGACAGCACGCTCCCGGTCAGCGGCCCCGCCGCCGTCCCCAGCGAGCCCGCGGACCCGACGAGCACCGCCCAGCGGCCGCGCGGGTCGAGCGAGGCGGCCAGTCCGATCAGGTACGACAGCACGATCGGGTAGAGCGTGTTCCAGGCGATCTCGCCGGCCGCGAAACTCACCGGCCCGGTCGCGCGGGCGCTGGCGACGACACAGCCGGCGATCAGGACGGTCCCGGCGCCGATGGGCACCGCCCGTCCGAGCCGCGCCCCGAGCGCCCCCGCGCCCAGCACTCCGGTGAGCCCGGCCCCCAGCGCCACCGCGAAGACGATGCCGACGCCGGCCTCGGTGAGGTGCGCCTGGGTCAGGCCGATGCGCCCGCTGACGCCCCAGAGCGAGTTCTGGACCAGCGACCAGCAGGGCATGGCGGCGGCCAGGACGAGGCCGGCACGCACCCGGGGCAGCCGCGGGCGGTCCTCGGGGCGGGTGCGGGCAGGTGCCGTCCGGCCGGGCAGACGCCCCGTCAGCGGCCATACCGCGAGCGCGGTGAGGGCGATCGCGGCCAGCGGCTGTCCGTGCCCCGCGCCCAGGTGCGGCACCGTCAGATAGACGGCAGCCGCGAGCGCGGAGACTCCGAGCAGGCCCGCCGTGGAGACGCGGTGCGGGTCGGGATGGGCGGCGATCCGGGTGGCGGCGACCGTCGTGACCGTGCCGGAGCCGAAACCGCCGAGCACCGCGCCCGCGATGACGGCGCTCACCTCACCGGCGAGGGCGGCACCGCCGTAGCCGAGCACGGCGAGGGCCAGTCCGATCCGGGCGAGGGTCCGCGCCCCGATCCGCTCCACGCGGGAGGCGAGCAGGAACCCGGCGGCGGCCGAACCGAGCAGCAGCGCACTGCCGACGGCTCCGGCCTCGGTGGCGGACAGCGGCAGCCCGGCGTCCAGCCGGCCGACCACGGTCGGCAGCAGATAGGGGGCGAGGTACCCGGCAGTGAAGAGGGCGACGACGGGCCAGGGCAGGGTGGTGCGAGGGGCGAACACGGGCGTTCCAGGGCATGCGAAAGGGACGGCTCACAAAGAGGGGTGGGGCGCCGACCGTCGACGGACAGGAACGCGCGGGCAATTTGTATCAAGCACGCGGTGCGAGATGAAGGGTGGGGCGGGTGATGTGGATCACCTTGTGTTTGTGGCAGGGGAGACCGGGTAATGGCAGGCGCTAACGCCAGTCGGCCGTGCCGCTCGAACCCGGCGCCGTCGCCTCGATCTTCGCCCTGATCTCCCGCATCACCGCGACGATCCGCTCCTCGTGCTCCGGCGTCAGCCGGGCCACCGGCACCGAGCAGCTGACCGCGTCCTGCGCGGGGGTGTCGTAGCGCAGCGCGAACCCGAAACCGGCGAGGCCGAGGACACCCTCCTCGCGGTCCACGGAGTACCCGCGCGCCCGCACCCCGGCGAGGTCGGCGAGCAGCGCCTGACGGCTCGTGCGGGAGTGCGGGGTGAACGCCTCGTACGGCCCCTCGGGCAGCTCGCCGTCCGGCCTTTGCGCCAGGAGCGCCTTGCCCAGCGCGCCGACGTGCGCCGGGAGCCGCCGCCCGACCCGGCTGATCGTGCGCAGGTACTCGTGCGACTCGCGCGTCGCCAGATACGCCACGCCGCGGCCGTCCAGCCGGCCCAGGTGGATCGTCTCGCCCAGCGCCTCGGACGCCTCGTCGAGGTAGGGCCGCACCAGCCGCACGCGCGGGTCGGAGTCGAGATAGCTCGTGCCGGTCAGCAGGGCGTGGATGCCGATGCCGTACAGGGAGCCGGTCACGTCGGTGCGCACCCAGCCCCGGCTGATCAGGGTCTGGAGCAGCGCGTACATCGAGCTGCGCGGCACGCCGAGTTCGTCCGCCAGCTCCTGGAGCCGCGCCGGCCGGTCGCCGCGCGCCGCGAGCAGTTCCAGCAGCTCGACGGTGCGCGCCGCGGACTTCACCTCGCGGACGCCGCCTGTCTCCGACATGTGCCGATCGTAAGGGTGTGCGGGTGGAGGGCCACGCGCCCGGCCGGTGCACCGCGGCGCACGCCCATTGACGGACGGTGTTCGCGTATCTAATCTCCATCTGCATACATGGATGATGTCTACATGGGGAGATGCCGAGGGTGAGCCTCGACAGGGAAACGGTCCGACGCCCGCGGGGCGGCAGGACGCGGGGGGTGCTGTCTTCGGCGCGCTGCGCGACGGCGACGACAAGGCGGCGGCCCGGCTGCGCGGCAGCCGCCCCGTCGGACCGGTCCGCGCCCAGCTCACCGACCCCTCGCCCGCCGACCTCAGGACCCTGCCGAGCACCGGCCTCGACCTCGTAGGAGCCGCGCTGTGAACCTCACGATCACCGACGTCCGCCTGACCCCGATCCTGGTCGCCGACCCGCCCCTGCTCAACACGCAGGGCGTGCACCAGCCGTACACGCCCCGGCTGATCGTCGAGGTCGAGACGGCGGACGGGGTCACGGGCGTCGGCGAGACGTACGGCGACACCAAGTACCTGGAACTGGCCCGCCCGTTCGCCGAGAAGCTCCACGGCCGCCCGGTGAGCGACCTGAACGGCCTGTTCACCGTCGCCGACGAGGTGGCCGTCGACAGCTCCCGGGTTTCCGGGCAGGTGGACGTCGGCGGGCTGCGCGGCGTCCAGACCGCCGACAAGCTGCGGCTTTCCGTCGTCTCCGCCTTCGAGGTCGCCTGCCTCGACGCCCTCGGCAAGACGCTCGGCCTGCCCGTGCACACGCTGCTCGGCGGCAAGGTGCGCGACGCGGTCGAATACAGCGCCTACCTCTTCTACAAGTGGGCCGACCACCCGGAGGGCGTCCCCGCGGAGAAGGACGACTGGGGCGCCGCCGTCGACCCGGCCGGGGTCGTCGAGCAGGCCCGGCGCTTCAAGGAGCGCTACGGCTTCACCTCCTTCAAGCTCAAGGGCGGTGTCTTCCCGCCGGACGAGGAGATCGCCGCCGTACGGGCGCTGGCCGAGGCGTTCCCCGGCCACCCGCTGCGGCTCGACCCCAACGGCGCCTGGTCCGTGGCGACTTCGCTGAAGGTGGCCGACGAGATCGGCGGCATCCTCGAATACCTGGAGGACCCGGCCCTCGGCACCCCGGCCATGGCCGAGGTGGCCGCGAGGACCGACGTGCCGCTCGCCACCAACATGTGCGTGACGACGTTCGCCGAGATCAGGGAGGCGTTCACCCGCGGGGCCGTCCAGGTCGTCCTCTCCGACCACCACTACTGGGGCGGACTGCGCAACACCCGGCAACTCGCCGAGATCTGCCGGACGTTCGGCGTCGGGATCTCCATGCACTCCAACACCCACCTGGGTATCTCGCTGGCCGCGATGACCCATGTGGCGTCCACCGTCCCGAACCTCCACCACGCCTGCGACTCCCACTACCCCTGGCAGTCGGAGGACGTCCTCACCGAACGCCTCACCTTCGACGACGGCAAGGTCACCGTGTCGGACGCGCCCGGCCTGGGCGTCGAACTCGACCGGGACAAGCTCCGGTTCCTGCACCGGCGCTGGCTCGACGACGACGGCGCCCTGCGCGAGCGCGACGACGCGGCGGCCATGCGGCTGGCCGACCCCGACTGGGTCACCCCGGCCGTCCCCCGCTGGTGACTTCCGTGCCGGTGGCCGTCGTCGATCGGCTGAGCCAGGTCGAGCCCGCCGGCGCGCCCTGCCGCGGCCGCCTCGTCGAAGCCACCGGGGAGGTCCTCCTCCCCCGGGAGAAGGCCGGCCGGCAGGCGTACGAGGCCGCCGACGCCGTACTGATCGAACGTGCCGACCGGCTCGTCGCCGTGCGGAACGGCCGACCGCCCGCCGGCAGGGGCGGCGGCACCGCCGACACCGTCCTCGACGCGCGGGCGGCGGGCCTGCCGGTGGACGTGGCGTGGTTCGAGGGCGCCGCTCGCAGGTACTGAGGGGTAGGTCTCCCGCGTCGCGTGTGACAGACGGGGTGTTGTCGGTGGCGTGGTGCACACTGGCCAGATCGGCACCACGTCAGGGAGCGCACCGTGACCGCGTCCAACGCGTCCACCGGAGAGGGACGCCACCGCCAGACCGGCAAGGCCGGCCAGATCTGCCCCGCTGCCCGGGTCGACCCCCTGGCCGCCCGGCGCGCCCCCGGCGATCCACCGTGGGACGTCTACCTCACCGGCACCGTCTTCCTCGACATCATCTTCACCGGACTCGACTCCGCCCCGGTGCGCGGCACCGAGTCCTGGGCGCGCGGAATGGGCTCGAGCCCGGGCGGCGTCGCCAACATGGCCACCGCCCTCGCCCGGCTCGGCCTGCGCACCTCCCTCGCGGCGGCCTTCGGGGACGACCACTACGGCGAGTACTGCTGGGACGCCCTCGAACAGGGCGAGGGCATCGACCTCAGCACCTCGCGCTCCGTCCCCGGCTGGCACTCGCCGGTCACCGTCTCCATGGCCTACGAGGGCGAGCGGACCATGGTCTCCCACGGACACGAACCGCCGCTGGAAGCCATGGCGGTCGAGGAGGGCGCCCCGGAGCACCCGCCGCACGCCCGTGCCGCCGTCGCCTCCCTCACCCCGGGCAGACGCGACCCCTGGATCGAGCGGGCCGCCGGGCGCGGCACCCGCGTCTTCGCCGACGTCGGCTGGGACGACACCGGTGCCTGGGACCTGGCCGGCCTCACCGACCTGGCGCACTGCGAGGCCTTCCTGCCGAACGCGGAGGAGGCCATGCGCTACACCGGCGCCACCTGTCCCCGGGCCGCCGCCCACGCCCTCACCGAGCACGTACCGCTCGCGGTCGTGACGCTCGGTGCGGAGGGCGCCTACGCGGTGGACCGGCGCACCGGCGAGTCAGCGGAGGTCCCGGCCATCGCCGTCGAGGCCCTCGATCCGACCGGCGCGGGGGACGTCTTCGTGGCCGGATTCGTCACGGGCACGCTGGCCGGCTGGCCGCTCGCCGACCGGCTCGCCTTCGCCGGCCTCACGGCGGCCCTCTCCGTGCAGGAGTTCGGCGGCTCGCTCTCCGCCCCCGGCTGGTCCGAGATCGCGGCCTGGTGGCGCAGGGTCCAGTCGGTCGAGAGCCAGGACCCCGAGGCGCTGCGGCGTTACGCGTTCCTGGACACCCTGCTCCCGGCACTGCTCACGGCGGCGGAGGAGGCCACCCCGTGGCCGCTGCGCAGAGCGGTGCCGACGATCGGTTTCGGCCGCTCGGCATAGTCGCCGGACGCGGTCCCCGGACCCGTCGCCGGACCCGGAAAAGCCCTACGGCGTTGTCAGTCCCCTGGCGTACCCTTGAATCGCCAGGCTGCCCCTGTGGCAGGCGAGACGCATCCGGGAGGACGTAGAGGCCTTCGGGCCGGCCCATGACTCAGACACCCACAGCTCACACGCCCGCGCAGGGCAAGGCGAGAGCACAGATCACCGTTCCCGCCCAGCACGCCATGGTGGCGGTGCTGGGATCCGGAGACTCCCTCCTGCGCGTGATAGAGACGGCCTTCCCGGCGGCTGACATCCACGTCCGGGGCAATGAGATCAGCGCGGTCGGCGACCCACGGGAAGTCGCTCTCGTCCAGCGCCTGTTCGACGAGATGATGCTGGTGCTCCGCACCGGACAGCCGATGACGGAGGACGCGGTGGAACGCTCGATCGCCATGCTGCGGGCGAGTGAGAACGGGACGAGTGACGGCCAGGAGACCCCGGCCGAGGTTCTGACCCAGAACATCCTGTCCTCGCGCGGTCGCACCATCAGACCCAAGACGCTCAACCAGAAGCGGTACGTCGACGCGATCGACAAGCACACGATCGTCTTCGGCATCGGCCCGGCCGGTACCGGCAAGACCTATCTGGCCATGGCCAAGGCGGTCCAGGCCCTCCAGTCCAAGCAGGTCAACCGCATCATCCTGACCCGCCCGGCGGTCGAGGCGGGGGAGCGGCTCGGCTTCCTCCCGGGCACGCTGTACGAGAAGATCGACCCGTACCTGCGCCCGCTGTACGACGCGCTGCACGACATGCTGGACCCGGACTCGATCCCCAAGTTGATGGCCTCGGGGACGATCGAGGTCGCGCCCCTCGCCTACATGCGGGGACGGAGCCTGAACGACGCCTTCATCATTCTGGACGAGGCCCAGAACACGAGCCCCGAGCAGATGAAGATGTTCCTCACCCGGCTCGGCTTCGAATCGAAGATCGTGATCACTGGTGACGTGACCCAGGTCGACCTGCCGAACGGCACGAAGTCGGGTCTGCGGCAGGTCCAGGACATCCTGGAGGGGGTCGACGACGTCCACTTCTCCCGCCTGTCGTCCCAGGACGTCGTCCGGCACAAGCTCGTCGGCCGTATCGTCGACGCGTACGAGCAGTACGACAGCGAGAACGGTACGGAGAACGGCACCCACAAGGGCAGCCGTAACAAGCGGAAGTAGACAAGCCAGCACCATGTCGATCGACGTCAACAACGAGTCCGGAACCGAGGTCGACGAGCAGGCGATCCTCGACATCGCCCGCTACGCGCTCGCGCGGATGCGCATCCACCCGCTCTCCGAGCTCTCGGTGATCGTCGTGGACGCCGACGCCATGGAGCAGTTGCACATCCAGTGGATGGACCTGCCGGGGCCGACGGACGTCATGTCCTTCCCGATGGACGAGCTGCGTCCGCCGTCGAAGGACGACGACGAGCCCCCGCAGGGCCTCCTCGGTGACATCGTGCTGTGCCCCGAGGTCGCCGCCCGGCAGGGCACGGAGGCGCCGACGCAGCACTCCATGGACGAGGAGCTCCAACTGCTCGCCGTCCACGGGGTGCTGCACCTGCTGGGCTACGACCACGAGGAGGCCGACGAGAAGGCCGAGATGTTCGGTCTGCAGGCCGCCATCGTCGACGGCTGGCGTGCGGAGAAGGGCCTGACCGGCCCGTCCCCGGCCCCGACCGTCTCATGAGTCCCACCCTCGTCGCCGGCGCGATCGCCCTGGTCGTCGTCGCCTGGCTCGCCGCCTGCGCGGAGGCGGGCCTCGCGCGCGTCTCCAGCTTCCGCGCCGAGGAGGCCGTACGTTCCGGCCGGCGGGGCAGCGCCAAGCTGGCCCAGATCGCCGCCGACCCCACCCGCTATCTGAACGTGGCGCTGCTGGTCCGCGTCGCCTGCGAGATGGCGGCCGCCGCGCTGGTCACCTACGCCTGCCTCCAGCAGATCGACGGCACGACTCCGGCCCTGTTCGCGGCGATCGGCGTGATGGTCCTCGTGTCGTACGTCGCCGTGGGCGTGTCCCCGCGCACCATCGGCCGCCAGCACCCGCTGAACACCGCGACGGCGGCCGCGTACGTGCTGCTCCCGCTGGCGCGCATCATGGGCCCGATCCCGTCACTCCTGATCCTCATCGGCAACGCGCTGACCCCCGGCAAGGGCTTCCGCCGGGGCCCCTTCGCCTCCGAGGCGGAGCTGCGCGCGCTGGTCGACCTCGCCGAGAAGGAGTCCCTGATCGAGGACGACGAGCGCCGCATGGTGCACTCCGTCTTCGAACTCGGCGACACCCTCGTACGCGAGGTCATGGTCCCGAGGACCGACCTCGTCGTCATCGAGCGGTACAAGACCATCCGCCAGGCTCTGACCCTCGCCCTGCGCTCCGGTTTCTCCCGCATACCGGTGACCGGGGAGAACGAGGACGACATCGTCGGCATCGTGTATCTGAAGGACCTGGTCCGCAAGACGCACATCAACCGCGACGCCGAGGGCGAGCTGGTGTCGACGGCGATGCGGCCCGCCGCCTTCGTCCCCGACACCAAGAACGCCGGTGACCTGCTGCGGGAGATGCAGCAGGACCGCAACCACGTCGCCGTCGTCATCGACGAGTACGGCGGCACGGCCGGCATCGTCACCATCGAGGACATCCTCGAGGAGATCGTCGGCGAGATCACCGACGAGTACGACCGTGAACTCCCGCCCGTGGAGGAGCTCGGCGACGACCGGCACCGGGTCACCGCCCGCCTCGACATCACCGACCTCGGAGAGCTGTACGGCATCGAGGAGTACGACGACGAGGACGTGGAGACCGTCGGCGGGCTGCTCGCCAAGGCCCTGGGCCGGGTGCCCATCGCCGGGGCGTCGAGCGTGGTCGACCTGCCGGACGGGCGCGCGCTGCGGCTGACGGCGGAGACCGCGGCCGGCCGCCGGAACAAGATCGTCACGGTGCTGGTGGAGCCGGTGAAACCGGCGGACCGGCCGGACGGCGAGACGAAAGCCGAATGACGGGGTCCCGGTGCCGTAGCCACGGCACCGGGTGGCCAAGTGACCGAGTGCGGAGTGAAGGAGCGACGGAGTGACACCTCAGGAACTGCGTGCCCTGTGTCTCTCCTTCAACGCGGCCGTGGAGGACTTCCCCTTCCGGCCGGAGACCTCGGTCTTCAAGGTCGGCGGCAAGCTGTTCGCCCTGACGACCCTGGACGCGCGGCCCCTGACGGTGAACCTCAAGTGCGACCCGGACGACGCGGTGCGCCTGCGCGGGGAGCACGAGGGGCTGATCGTCCCCGGGTGGCACATGAACAAGCGGCACTGGAACACGGTGACGGTCGACGCGGAACTCCCGGACCGGCTGGTCCAGGAACTCGTCGAGGACTCCTACGACCTGGTGGTCGCCGGTCTGCCGCGGGCCGAGCGGCTGCGGCTCGACCGGCCCTGAGTCCCCCGCGGCCGCGCGGCCCGATCCCTTTCCGGCCATCGCGACGGCAGGGGAGTCGCCCCTACTGGTGGTGGCGGCACCACCCGTCACGTGGACGCGCAGGGCAGACGCGGTGAGCGGATCGGTTCTTCGTATGCTCGGGGCATGACCGACAGCAACGCGCTCGACCCCGAGGACCGCAAGATCGTCACCCTGGCCCGTTCCGCGCGGGCCCGCAACGGTGTGCCCGAGGGGGCTGCCGTACGGGACGAGACCGGACGCACGTATGTCGCGGGGACGGTGGATCTGCCGTCGCTGCGGTTGAGCGCGCTCCAGACGGCGGTGGCCATGGCGGTGGCCTCGGGGGCGGAGTCGCTGGAAGCGGCGGCGGTGGTGACCTCGTCGGAGGCGGCCGCCGAGGCCGATCTGGCCGCCGTACGGGATCTCGGCGGGGCGGGGACGCCGGTGCTGGTGGCCTCGCCGGACGGGACCGTCCGGCTCACCGTCTCCGCGGGCTGACGGGAGCCGGAAGCGGCTCGTCGGGGGGCCGGCCGGAGGTAGGCCGGATTTCAACCTTGCCGTTCTCGTACCGCTCGCGCATCAATGGAACCGCAAGTTCCGACGGACCGTCAGATTCGACCGTCAGGCCTGATCATCGGACCCGACCGTCAGATCTGAACCCGGGCAGGGTGTCCGCACCCATCCCTCCCGGGCGGTGGTCCGTCGGCATCTCCCGTCCATCCACCCCCCACATGGATTCCCGTACTCGGGAAGGGAGCGGATCCCATGAGAGGCAAGCGAATCGGATCAGGTGCGGCAATGCTGGTCGGGGCCCTCGCGGTCACCGGACTGGCCCTCGCGCCCTCGGCTGTCGCCGTCACCCCGCTGACGGCGACAGTCACCGCCAACTGCGGTCTCTTCGGAGGCGGCGCAGCCACCCTCACGGCCACCCAGACGGGCACGGCCGCCACCCTCAAGCTGACGTCCACCGCGATCACCACGCCGATCGCGATCGGTGCGAACAGCATCAGTTCCACGCTCACGATGGCGAACTCGACCGGCGCCGCGAGGGTCTTCTCCGGCACCGTGAACCCCGCCATGGCCGCCGGCTCCTCGATCACGGTCGGTCCGCTCAACGGGACCGTGGCCTCCGGTGACAGCCTGAACTTCTACGGCGGCTCCCTGAAGATGGTCGTCTTCGGGATCACCGTCACCTGTACGGCGAACGCGGCGCAGGCGCCCGGCCCGTTCGTGTTCAGCTGATAGCGGTTGGAAACTGAGCCGACAGGCCGTCAGCTCCCTGGCAGTATCAGGGAGCTGACGGCCCATCAGTTCACCGCGTGATGTCCATTGACTTCTCACGCGATCCGCATCTCAATGCCCCCTGTCGGCGCAGAAGAGCCGCTGCGCCCGCACCCTGGAGGAGGGGGCAACATGGGTTCACCCCGAAGTTCCGGAAGCACCCGAGGTTCCCGAAGACGGCGCTGGGCGTCACTGCTCGGGGCGACCGCGCTCGCGGTCACCGCCGGAGGGGCGCTGGCGGCCCCGGCCGGCGCCGCGTCCAACGTGGACTACCCCACGCACTGCATCCCGCCGGCCATCGCGGGTCTCCCGCCGATCGACGGCACGACCACCGCGAAGATCACGGTGGACAACACCACTCCCGAGGTCGGCGACACCGTCGCCGTCACGTACACGGTGGTCACGCCCGCCGCGAGCAACCCCACCGACCTGGCCCTGCCGGCCGACATCATGACGCCGACGGGCAAGGTCACCCTCGGTGGCGCGCAGACCGGCAGCGTCACGGTCACGGGGCCGAAGAAGAACGACCCGGTGCCCGGCAAGGGCGCCTTCCCGTCGTTCTCCATGACCGGCACCTTCACGGTCACCACGCCCGGCGCGATCACCCTCTCGCCCGGTGACTACAACATCCACACCAGCTACATCCTGGAGCTGGACACCCCCTGCACGGTGACCAACCCGCCCGCCCCGGTGTCGGAGACGATCACCGCCGCCGACAACCCGCCGGCCAACACCCGCGCGATCTCGCTGGGTTCGGCCTCCGGTAGTCCGGGCGCGGCCGTCGCCGTCACCGGCAGCGGCTTCACCGCGGGCGCGAGCGTCACGCTGGCCGGGCGCTCCGCGTCCGCCCAGACCGCGGACACGGCGACCGTGACCGCGGACGCGCAGGGCGGCATCTCGGGCTCGCTCGTCGTCAGCGACCTCACCACGACCGGTGTCGTGGCGTACGAGGGCGGCGCGTGGAGCTCGGACCTCGGCGCGGGACCGGTCGCGTACGTCGTGATCGACGACCAGCCCGTACCGGAGGGCAGCCAGAAGGTGACCACCACGGTCCGGGCGGGCACGCTGTCGATGTCCCAGGCCGGGGACGCCGTCCAGCTGTCCGCGGTCGACTTCGGCCAGGGCGGGGCCTCGACCGGCGCGCTCCAGACGGTCACTGTCAAGGACTTCCGCGGCGGGCCCGCGGGCTGGTCCCTGACCGGCAAGGTCACCGACTTCAGCGGCCCCGGCGCCAAGATCGACGCCGGCAAGCTGAGCTGGACGCCCGCGTGCACCACCAAGGCGGGCAGCCCGAGCACCTGTCAGGCCGGTTCGGCGGGTACGGTCGGCGCCGCGGGGGCGACCCTGGCGTCCACGCCCGACGGCACGGCCACCGGTGGCGAGTTCACCACCGACGCCCAACTGTCCCTCGACGTACCGTCGTTCACGCCTCCGGGCAGCTACGCGGGCGTCCTGACCCTTACGCTCACCTGAGCGTACGCACCACGTCCACCGGTGGCCGGGCGCCCGCCCCACAGGTCCGCACCCGCCCGTCCGCCCCACCGTCGAAGCCCGTTCGTCGAAGCCCCTTCGTCGAAGCCCGTTCGTCGGGGCCCGTCAGCCGGGGCCCGTTCGCTGGGGGGTCCGCACCCATGCGCAAGCCGTACGTCCTCCTCCTGCCGCTGCTGTTGTTCCTGACGCTCGCGACCCCCGCCCGCGCCGCCGACAACGGCAGCTGGTCGGTCTACCCCGTCTCCTCGGCCGTCGCCGCGCGGCCCTACTTCTATGTCTCCGCCGATCCCGGCCAGACGATCGAGGACAAGGTCGTCGTCGCCAACAAGACGGACGAGCCCCTCACCTTCCGGCTGTACGCGGCCGACGCCTACAACACCGCCCGCGACGGCGGGTTCGCCGTGAAATCGCTCGGCGAGAAGATGCGCGGCGTGGGCGCGTGGGCCGAACTGCCGAAGGACCGGGTCACCGTGCCCGGCCGCGCGACGGTCACCGTGCCGTTCACCGTCCGGGTGCCCGAGGGCGCCGAGCCCGGTGACCATCCGGGGGCGATCGTGGCCCTCGACGAACGGGTCGAACAGGGCGACGGCGGGGTCGCGCTGGGCGTCCAGCGGGCCGTCGGCGCCAGGGTCTACCTCCAGGTCGGCGGGCCCACGCTGCCCGCGCTCGCCGTCGAGAACGTCGAGATCAGCCACGGCCAGCCGCTGATCCCCGGCCTCGGCGACAGCACCGCGACGATCTCCTACACCCTGCACAACACCGGCAACGTCACCCTCGCGCCGAAGGTGGAGCTGAAGGCGAGCGGCCTGTTCGGCCGTACGCTCCTGACCCGGGACCTGACGAAGCTCCCCTCCCAGCTCCTCCCGGGCCAACGCGTCCGCCTCACCGAACGCTGGCGCGACGCCCCCCAGCTCGACTGGACCGACGTCAGGCTCACGGCGACCGCCAAGAACACGAAGGAGTCGGCGACAGCGTCCTTCGTGGCGGTGCCGTGGCTGGTGGTGGGGGTAGTGACGGCGGCGATCGCAGCAGGGGTGTGGTTCCTGATCAGACGGCGGCGAGGGCCCGCAGGGCCCAGCCGCCGGGGGGCGCGGGGCGCTGACATTCTGCGGCTCCGCCGCGGGGCGCGATCAGCCCCCACGGACCCGCAGCCGAAACTCAGCCGAACCGCCGGAGGTTAAAGCGCGTCGGGCCCCCGCTCACCCGTCCGCACCCGCACGACCGTCTCGACGGGCAGCGCCCACACCTTGCCGTCACCGATCTTCCCGGTGTGCGCGGCGCGCACGATCGCGTCGATCGCGGCATCGGACACCGCGTCCTCGACGACGACCTCGATACGCACCTTGGGCACGAGGTCGACCTGGTACTCGGCGCCCCGGTACACCTCGGTGTGGCCGCGCTGCCGGCCGTAGCCGCTGGCCTCGGTCACGGTCAGGCCGTGCACGCCGAGCTCCTGGAGGGCCGTCTTGACCTCGTCGAGGCGGTAGGGCTTGACGATCGCGGTGATGAGCTTCATTCCTGTGGCTTGACCTTCTGGGCGGAGAGGACGGAGTGCGAGCCGACCGGGGCGCCGTGGCCCAGGACGCCGTGATCGTATGCCGTCTCGGCGTGCACCGTAAGGTCCAGGCCGGTGTGCTCGTGGTCCTCGTGCGCCCGCAGGCCGATCGCCTTGTCGAGAACCTTGCCGATGCCGTACGTGACGGTGAAGGCGTACGCCCCCACGACGATCACGGCGACCAGCTGCCTGCCGAGCTGGGCGAGTCCGCCGCCGTAGAGGAGGCCCTCGGCGCCGCCGGTCATGGTGTCCACGGCGAAGACGCCGATGAGGAGCGTGCCGATGACCCCGCCGACCAGGTGGACCCCGACCACGTCGAGGGAGTCGTCGTAGTCGAGCCGGAACTTCCAGCCCACGGCGTAGGAGCAGACGACGCCGGCCGCGAGGCCGACGACCAGCGCGCCGAGCAGGGAGACCGAGCCGCAGGAGGGCGTGATGGCCACCAGGCCCGCGACCGCGCCGGACGCCGCGCCCAGCGTCGTCGGGTGGCCGTCACGCTTCTGCTCGACGAACAGCCAGCCGAGCAGACCGGTGCAGCCGGCGGCCAGGGTGTTGAGGAAGGCGGCGGCCGCCAGACCGTTCGCGCCGAGGGCGGAGCCCGCGTTGAAGCCGAACCAGCCGAACCAGAGCAGACCCGCGCCCAGCATCACCATGGGGAGGTTGTGCGGACGCATCGCGTCCTTCTTGAAGCCCAGGCGCGGGCCCAGGACCAGGCACAACGCCAGTCCCGAGGCACCCGAGGTGATCTCGACGGGGAGACCGCCGGCGAAGTCGAGGGCGCCCAGCCGGTCGAGGATCCAGCCACCGGGGCCCCACACCCAGTGCGCGACGGGAACGTATACGAGGAGTGCCCAGACCGGTACGAAGACCAGCCACGCGCCGAACTTCGCCCGGTCCGCGATCGCGCCGCTGATCAGGGCGGCCGTGATGATCGCGAAGGTGAGCTGGAAGGTGGCGAACAGGAGGGTGGGGACCGTGCCCTGCACGCTGTCCGGGCCGAGGCCCGCCATCCCGGCGTGCTCCAGCCCGCCGATCAGCCCGCCCCCGACGTCGTCGCCGAACGCGAGCGAGTAGCCGGCCGTCAGCCACACCACCGTGACCAGCGCGATCGACACGAAGCTCATCATGAGCATGTTGAGGACGCTCTTCGTGCGGACCATGCCGCCGTAGAAGAGGGCCAGACCCGGGGTCATCAGCAGGACGAGGGCGGTGGCGGCGAGCAGCCAGGCGGTGTCGCCTGTGTCGGCATGGGCGGCGGCCAGAGTCACGGGGGTCTCCAACGATGCGGGGGCTCGTCAGAGGTTCACCGGTCCCGGTTTCCGGTCGCGTACAGGTGTGTTTCCATGACGTTTCGTTGCGTGGAGGTTTCCGGGAGCTCACGATGGAGGGCACTGCCGCTCGTGTGTGCGGCGGGGCTCCGTGGATCAGGGAGAATGGGGGCCATGAGCGTCCGTAACCAGTCATCCGAGCAGTCGGCCGAGGCCCTCCACCGCGCCGGCTTCGCCTGCTTCGTGGGCCGTCCCAACGCGGGCAAGTCCACCCTCACGAACGCTCTGGTCGGGAAGAAGGTGGCGATCACCTCGAACCGTCCACAGACCACCCGGCACACGGTACGGGGCATCGTGCACCGCCCTGACGCCCAGTTGATCCTGGTCGACACCCCGGGCCTGCACAAGCCGCGCACCCTGCTCGGCGAGCGGCTCAACGACGTCGTGCGCGCCACCTGGGCCGAGGTCGACGTCATCGGCTTCTGCCTGCCTGCCAACGAGAAGCTGGGCCCCGGCGACCGCTTCATCGCCAAGGAGCTCGCCGGGATCAAGCGGACCCCGAAGGTCGCGGTCGTGACGAAGACCGACCTCGTGGACTCCAAGACGCTCGCCGAGCAGCTCATCGCGATCGACCAGCTCGGCAAGGAGCTGGGGTTCGAGTGGGCGGAGATCGTGCCGGTCTCGGCGGTCGCCGACCAGCAGGTCGGGCTGCTGGCGGACCTGCTCGCCCCGATGCTCCCGGAGAGTCCGCCGCTCTACCCCGAGGGCGACCTGACGGACGAGCCCGAGCAGGTGATGGTCGCCGAGCTGATCCGCGAGGCGGCGCTGGAAGGCGTACGGGACGAGCTCCCGCACTCCATCGCGGTGGTCGTCGAGGAGATGCTCCCGCGCGAGGACCGTCCGGCCGACAAGCCGCTCCTCGACATCCACGCGAACATCTACATCGAGCGCACCAGCCAGAAGGGCATCATCATCGGCCCCAAGGGCAAGCGCCTGAAGGACGTGGGCATCAAGTCCCGCAAGCAGATCGAAGCGCTGCTGGGCACGCCTGTCTTCCTGGACCTGCACGTGAAGGTGGCGAAGGACTGGCAGCGCGACCCGAAGCAGCTGCGCAAGCTGGGGTTCTAGCTCATCCGTCGAGGGGCGTCGGCTGCGGGGACATGTCCTGGAGTCCCACCACCCGGAGCAGTTGGAGCCGCTCGTAGGAGTCCGTCCCCGGGCGGGCTGTGTGGATGATCAGGAGCTGGCGGTGCTCGTGGCTGAGCAGGACCTCGCAGTCCAGGTCCAGCAGGCCTACCACCGGGTGCAGGAAGCGTTTCGTCGCCTTGTGCCGCAGGGACACCTGATGCTCGTCCCAGAGGCGGGCGAACTCCTCGCTGCCGGCGCGTAGTTCGGCGACCAGCGCGGCCGGTTCCGGGTCGTCGGGACGGGCGGCGGCCACCGCGCGCAGATTGGCCACATGGGCGCGGGCGTGGTCCGCCCTGTCCTCCTCCGGGAACAAGCCGCGCGCGTCCGGGTCCAGGAAGTACATGCGGGCCAGGTTCCGCGCCCGCCGGGGGCGGGACATGACATCGCGGGTCAGCGCACGGGCCATCGCGTTCTGGGCCAGCACCTCCCCGCAGTCGGTCACCACCTGCGCCGAGGTGTCGTCCAGGCGGTCCAGGATCAGCATCAGCCCGGGCGCGACATGGGTCGACGCCGTCTCCCGGCGCGGCGGCTCCTCGCCGGTCAGGTGGAACAGATGGTCGCGCTCGTCGGCGGTCAGCCGCAGCGCGCGGGCCAGCGCCGTCAGCATCTGGCGGGACGGGCGCGGCCCCCGGGCCTGCTCCAGCCGCGTGTAGTAGTCCACCGACATCCCCACCAGCTGGGCCACCTCCTCGCGGCGCAGCCCGGACGTGCGACGGCGGGCGCCCGCCGGCAGACCCACGTCGGAGGGGGTCAGACGGGCCCGTTCGCGGCGCAGGAAGTCGGCGAGTTCGGCTCGGTTCACCCCTCCAGGCTGAGGCATCCCGCCGCCCATATCCAGGGACTGCCGGTCCCCTGATCGACGGGTCTCTCCCGGCCGCTGCGGCTCCGCCCGAGGGTGGAGGAACCAGACCGAATGGAGCGGATGACGATGTTGACACTGGTGACGGGTACGACGGGGCAGGTCGGACGGCGTTTCGTGCCGAGGCTGCTGGCGCAGGCGGGACCGGGGAAGGTGCGGGTGCTGGTGCGTGACGCCGCCCGGGCGGAGCGGTTCGCGGAGCTGGGCGCCGAGGTGGTGGTGGGGGATCTGCGGGACGCGGAGGCGCTCGGCAAGGCGGTGGCCGGGGTGGACGCGGTCGTGAATGTCGCGGCGTCCTTCCGCGGGGTGCCGGACGAGGAGGCGTGGGCCGTCAACCGGGACGCGGCGGTGGCACTCGGCAGCGCCGCGGTGGTCTCCGGCGTGAAGCGGTTCGTGCAGGTCAGCACGGGGATCGTGTACGGCGTCGGGCGGGGCCGCCCGCTGACCGAGGAGGACGAGATCCGGCCCGGCGGCGAGATGTGGGGCGCCTACGCCGAGTCGAAGGCGGCGGCCGAGCGGGAGCTGCTCGCGTCGGAGGGCATGGAGGTGCGCGTCGGCCGGCTGCCGTTCGTCTACGGCGAGGGCGATCCGCATCTCGCCCAGTCGTTGCGCTGGGCCGCGCACTGGGCGGGAACCCAGCGGCTGCAGATGGCCCACCACGCGGACGTCGCCCAGGGCCTGCTGCGCCTGCTGTACGCGCCGGGCGTCGCGGGCCCGGTCTACAACATCGCCGACGACGCCCCCGTGACGGCGGTCGAGCTGCACCAGCTCAACGGCGTCGAGGTGCCCGCCGAGCTGCGCACCCGGACCGATCCCGACCCGTGGTTCGGGATCATGTCCACCCAGCGGATCCGCCGTGACCTCGGCTTCCGGCCCCTCTATCCGAGTGTCTGGGCGGCCCGGGACGCCGGAGCCCTCTGACGGTCAGTCCACCCCCCGGATCCGGCCCACCAGCACCGCCCCCGCCAGCCCGACCACCGCCGCCACCAGGTACAGCGCCCGGTAGCCGCCCAGGTAGGTCACGATCGGCGCGGCGAGGGCGGGGGCCGCGACCTGGGGCAGGGCGTTGGCCACGTTGATGACGCCCAGGTCCTTGCCCCGGTCCCCGGCCTTCGGCAGCACGTCCGTCATCAGCGCGAAGTCGACCGACGTGAACACGCCGAAGCCGATGCCCAGCACCGCCGCCGCGACGATCGCCCCCGGCCAGGTCTGCCAGAGCGCCAGTCCCGCCGTCGCCACCGCCATCAGCACGCCCGACCAGATGACGAACGGCTTGCGCCTGCCGACCCGGTCCGACCATGCGCCCCCGACGACCACCGTGGCGAGCAGCGTCAGCCCGTTCACCGCCGTCAGGATCAGCACGCCTTGCTCGGGGTCGGAGTGGTGCAGGCGGTCGCGCAGGTAGTAGAGGAGGTAGAGCAGCACCAGCGCGTTGCTCAGGTTCATCAGGAAGCGGGTGAGCCACGCCCAGCCCAGGTCGGGGTAGGTACGCGGGCTCAGCCAGAAGCCGGCCGCGAAGCCCCGCCAGGACCACGCCGGCCGGTCCTCCACCGCCAGCCGCAGATCCTCGTACCGGAGCACGTACGGCAGCACGCCGAGCGTCGTGAACACCGCGCACGCCACGTACCCCGCGCCGACGCCCCCGGCGGCCGTCGCGAGCCCGGTGCCGCCGACCACGCCCAGGATCTGCGCTGCGCCCAACCAGCCGCCCACCGAGCCCCGTTGGAGCCGGGGGACCCGGTCGGGGACGGCGGCCGTCACCGCCGCGAAGGCCGCGTTCAGCGTGAGCTGGACCAGACACCAGCCCGCCGCCATGGTCCAGACCCCGTCCGCTCCCGCGAGCAGCAGCAGCGAGAGGGCGCCGCCCGCCGTCCCCGCCACGATCCACGGCGTACGGCGGCCCCGGCGGGAGGTCGTACGGTCCGACAGCGCGCCGAAGAGGGGGTTCGCGGCCAGGGACGCCACCGCGCCCACGCCCGTCACCCAGGCCAGCATCGTCTCCTTCGACATGCCCGAGCCGGGTGCGAAGTCCTCGGCCTGGGAGGCCAGCAGGATCTGGAGGGGGCCGTACCAGCCCACCCAGATCGCCCCGTTGGCGAGGGACAGGGCCGACGTCCAGCCCCGGCCCACCCGCTCCACGGGCTCGGCGAGGGCTGCGGCCCCCGGAGCACTGTCCGCCGGAGCCCTGTCCGCCGTCGTCATCTCTGCGCCCGCAGGACGTCCCGCAGCCAGGCGTACGACGCCTTCGGGGTCCGGTCCCGGGTCTCGAAGTCGACGTGGACCAGGCCGAAGCGGCGCTCGTACCCCTCCGCCCACTCGAAGTTGTCGAGCAGCGACCACACGAAGTAGCCGCGCACGTCGACGCCCGCCTCCACCGCCCGGTGCAGGGCCCGGAGATGACCGTCCAGGTAGGCGATGCGCTCCTGGTCGTCCACGCCCTCGTAACTGCATCCGTTCTCGGTGATGACGACCGGGGGGAGCCGGTCGCCGTAGCGGTCGCGGAAGGTGGTGAGGAGTTCCGTCAGGCCCTCCGGGACGACCGGCCAGCCGAAGTCCGTCACCGGGACGTCCTCTATCTGCCGCACGGAGAAGGGCAGTTCGGCCGGCATGCGGATGCCGCCGAACTCGATCTCCGTGCCCTGCGGGGCGCCCACCTTCGTCGGGGCGTAGTAGTTGATCCCGTACCAGTCGAGCGGCTCCGAGATCACCTTGAGGTCGGCCTGTACGTCCCCCGGCATCAACTCGCCGAGGCCTTCGGGGTATTCGCCCAGCAGGACCGGCTCCGCGAACAGCCGGTTCAGCAGGACGTCGTAGAAGGCTGCCGCCTCCATGTCGGCCGGTTCCCGGGAGGCCGGCCAGGTCGGGCCGTGGGAGTTGGCGATGCCGATGTCCGTGGCGCCGGCCGCGCGCAGCGCCTGGACGGCGAGGCCGTGGCCCAGCAGCTGGTGGTGGGCGGCCGGGAGCGCGTCGAACAGCAGCTGCCTGCCGGGCGCGTGGGTGCCGAGGGCGTGCCCCAGCAGGGTGTGCTCGGCGGGCTCGTTGATGGTGATCCACTTCTGCACGCGGTCGCCGAGGCGCCCGGCCACCACCGACACGTACTCGGCGAACCGGGCCGCCGTGTCCCGCTCCAGCCAGTCGAGCCGGGCCGGGAGGTCCCAGTGGAAGAGGGTGGGGACCGGGCGCACACCGGCCGCGCACAGCTCGTCGACGAGCCGGTCGTAGAAGTCGAGACCGCCGGGCGAGTTCACCCTCGGCCACGAGATCGAGAAGCGGTATGCGTCCACGCCCAGGCCCGACAGGAGCGCCACGTCCTCGGGGTAGCGGTGGTAGTGGTCGCAGGCCACCGCCGCCGTGGAGCCGTCCTTCACCCGTCCGGGCACGGCGGTGAAGGTGTCCCAGACCGAAGGTTCGCGGATCTCCGCCGCGCCCTCGATCTGATGCGCGGAGGTGGACACGCCCCACAGGAAGTCTGCCGGGAACCGGGGCATCGGGTTCGCCGCGTCGCGCGGATCGTTCGCCATGGGCGGGATCATGCTTACCGCTGGGTAAGGAAGTCAACGTCCCGGCGTGAACTGCCAGTTATGCCCCTCCCGCAAGCGTCTCGCAAGCCCTCGCGCGCCCCCCCTCAGGCGCCTTCCTTCAGCACCCGCGAGATCAGCTCGCGCTGCTCCTCCGTGAGCCGGGGATCGGCCGCGTACACCGTCCTGCCGTCCACGGTGATCTCGTAGCTGAAGCCGTCCGGTACGCCGACCGAAGGCGCGCCCCGGCCGGCGGCGACCGCCCGCTCGGCCAGGGCGTGCCACTCGTGGGCGTCGGGCCGTCCCGAGGTGTCGACCTCGGCACGGCGCTCGATGCCCGCGAACCCGCCCGTGCGACTCACCTGAATACGCATGGGTCCCTGTCTATTACGGACTCAGAGAATCCGCACCCCCACCTGCTCCCACGCCTTCTCCACGGCCTGGAGCTCCTCCCCGCCGCTGCCGAAGCGCTCGCGCGCGGCCTTCACCGTCAGCTTGGCGAAGTCGGTGAAGAAGGCCCGCTCGGAGAGCTCGCCGCCGGTCAGGACGTCGTACCAGAGCTGGCCGGCCTTCTCCCAGGCGTAGCCGCCGAGGGCGGTGGCGGCCAGGTAGAACGCGTGGTTGGGGATGCCGGAGTTGATGTGGACGCCGCCGTTGTCGCGGCCGGTGCGGACGTACTCGTCCATCGTCGCGGGCTGCGGGTCCTTGCCGAGGACGTCGTCGTCGTACGCGGTGCCCGGCGCCTTCATGGAGCGCAGGGCGGTGCCGGTGACGTCCGGGGCGAGCAGGCCCGCGCCGATCAGCCAGTCGGCCTCGGCGGCGGTCTGGCCGAGCGAGTACTGCTTGATGAGCGAGCCGAAGACGTCGGACATCGACTCGTTGAGGGCGCCCGGCTGGCCGTTGTAGGTCAGGTTCGCCGTGTACTGCGTGACGCCGTGGGTGAGCTCGTGCCCGATGACGTCGATGGAGTTGGTGAAGTCGACGAAGATCTCGCCGTCGCCGTCACCGAACACCATCTGCTCGCCGTTCCAGAAGGCGTTGTTGTAGCCCTCGTCGTAGTGGACGGTGGCGTCGAGGGGCAGGCCGTCGCCGTCGATCGAGTGGCGCTGGTAGGCCTTCAGATAGAGGTCGAAGGTGGCGCCGAGTCCGGAGTAGGCGCGGTTGACGGTGGCGTCCTGTCCGGGGTCCTGGCCCTCGGCGCGGACCTTGGTGCCGGGCAGGGAGGTGCCGTGCTCGGCGTCGTAGAGGGTGCGCAGCGGCTGGTCCGACGGCGCCTTCACCGTCGGGGCGGCCAGGAGGCCGTACTCGGTGTTCACCTGGCGCAGTGCACGCAGCTCGCTGTCGCGCAGGATGGTGCGCCGGGCGGGACCGGAGAGAGCGGGGTCGTCGCTGCGCGCAAGCCGGTCGAGGACGTGCGGCGGTACGACGGTGCAGAAGACGGGCTCGAAGCCCCCGTGAGTCGTCATGTCCGGCACCTTCGCACTGCGTCACACCGCTGTCACCACCGGCAACCATGATTGGTGAAATACGGTGACAAAGGTGCCTGATCTGCGGTGCCGGGTGCTATGGCGGAAGGGCGGAGAGTGGCGTGGCGCACGTTCTGTACCTTTTCCTGTGGTTCCTCCCGTCGGTCCCGCATACTGGAACGGTCCCGCGCGACGCAAGCGGCTCGGCTAGGCTGCGGAGCACTATGCATTTCGGGCTGCTTCTCCTTAGCTGCCGCGGCGAGGGCCTGTAGTCGAGGCCGACCCCCTCCCCGCGGTGCTTGGTGTTGCGCGTCGGCCGTCCTTCCGTCCGGACATTCTCCGGTCACCCCGAGGAGCCACCGCATCATGGCGAACCGCCAGCAGCCCAGCCGCATGCCGATCCACAAGTACGGACAGTACGACCAGGTCGACATCCCCGACCGCACCTGGCCCGACAACCGGATCACCGTCGCGCCTCGCTGGCTCTCCACCGACCTGCGTGACGGCAACCAGGCCCTGATCGACCCCATGTCGCCCGAGCGCAAGCGCCGGATGTTCGACCAGCTGGTCACGATGGGCTACAAGGAGATCGAGGTCGGCTTCCCGGCCTCCGGTCAGACCGACTTCGACTTCGTGCGTTCGATCGTCGAGGAAGAGGGCGCGATCCCGGACGACGTGACGATCTCCGTACTGACCCAGGCCCGCGAGGACCTGATCGAGCGGACCGTGGAGTCCCTGAAGGGCGCCAAGCGGGCGACCGTCCACCTGTACAACGCCACGGCCCCCGTGTTCCGCCGGGTCGTCTTCCGCGGTTCCAAGGACGACATCAAGCAGATCGCCGTCGACGGCACCCGCCTGGTCGTCGAGTACGCGGAGAAGCTGCTGGGCCCCGAGACGGAGTTCGGCTACCAGTACAGCCCCGAGATCTTCACCGACACCGAGCTGGACTTCGCACTGGAGGTCTGTGAGGCGGTGATGGACGTCTGGCAGCCCGGCCCGGGCCGCGAGATCATCCTGAACCTGCCGGCCACCGTCGAGCGCTCCACGCCCTCCACCCACGCCGACCGTTTCGAGTGGATGAGCCGCAACCTCTCCCGCCGCGAGCACGTTTGCGTCTCCGTCCACCCGCACAACGACCGCGGTACGGCCGTCGCCGCCGCCGAGCTGGCGCTGATGGCCGGCGCCGACCGCGTCGAGGGCTGTCTGTTCGGGCAGGGCGAGCGCACCGGCAACGTCGACCTGGTCACCCTCGGCATGAACCTGTTCTCCCAGGGCGTCGACCCGCAGATCGACTTCTCCGACATCGACGAGATCCGTCGTACGTGGGAGTACTGCAACCAGATGGAGGTCCACCCGCGCCACCCGTACGTGGGCGACCTGGTCTACACGTCCTTCTCCGGCTCCCACCAGGACGCCATCAAGAAGGGCTTCGACGCGATGGAGGCCGACGCGGCCGCCAAGGGCGTCACCGTCGACGACATCGAGTGGGCGGTCCCGTACCTGCCGATCGACCCGAAGGACGTCGGCCGTTCCTACGAGGCCGTCATCCGCGTCAACTCGCAGTCCGGTAAGGGCGGTATCGCGTACGTCCTGAAGAACGACCACAAGCTGGACCTGCCCCGCCGGATGCAGATCGAGTTCTCCAAGCTCATCCAGGCGAAGACGGACGCCGAGGGCGGCGAGGTCACCGGCGGCGCCATCTGGGCGGCCTTCCAGGACGAGTACCTGCCGAACCCGGAGAACCCCTGGGGCCGTATCCAGGTCCGCAACGGTCAGTCCACGACCGACACCGACGGCGTCGACACCCTGACCGTCGAGGCCACGGTCGACGGCGAGGACACCGTCCTGACCGGCTCCGGCAACGGTCCGATCTCGGCCTTCTTCAACGCCCTGGAGTCCGTCGGCATCGACGTACGCCTGCTGGACTACCAGGAGCACACGATGAGCGAGGGCGCCTCCGCGCAGGCCGCCTCCTACATCGAATGCGCGATCGACGACAAGATCCTGTGGGGGATCGGCATCGACGCGAACACGACGCGTGCGTCGCTGAAGGCGGTCGTCTCCGCTGTCAACCGCGCGACCCGCTGACCGGCCTGACCGGGACTTTCGGGGCCCCGACCGCTGTATACGGCGGTCGGGGCCCCGACGTATATCGGCCATACCCCGGTGGAGGTCACGGAAAGGTCTCGTCCCGGGTGCTGACTACACCTCATGGATGTGGCTAACATCACGGAGGCGTGCGGCGATGTTGCCGCGGGGTTACGGAGGTGCGACGTGCTGCCAGAACGGGGACGTGACGGCCGTGTCACCGGGCTTGCCCGCATCCTGGGTACCCGCACCGCGTGGACACCCGCGGGCGACGGCGAGTTCTTCTGCCCGGGCTGCGGCGGCGACCGCAACTACCAGCGGCTGACCGGCCAGCGCCGCTTCACCCTCCTCGGCATGCCGGTCGTGCCACGCGGCGAGACCGGCCCGGTCGTCGAGTGCGCGGCCTGCCGCCGCCACTTCGGCACCGACGTCCTCGACCACCCCACCACCATCCGCTTCTCGGCGATGCTCCGCGACGCCGTCCACACCGTCGCCCTCGCGGTCCTGTCCGCGGGCGGCGCCTGCGCCCGTACGTCCCTGGAGACCGCGGCGGGCGCGGTGCGGGCGGCCGGCTTCACCGACTGCACGGAGGAACAGCTCGCCGCGCTCGTCGCCGCCCTCGCCTCCGACACCAGCCAGAACTACGGCGAACCGTACGGCCCGGGACTGGCCATAGAGCTCCACGAGGCCCTCGACCCGCTCGCCCCGCACCTCGCCGCGGTCGGCCGCGAATCGATCCTGCTCCAGGGCGCCCGCATCGCCCTCGCGGACGGCCCGTACACCCCGGCCGAACGCGAGGTCCTCACGACGGTGGGCGCGGCCCTGACGATCCGCGCGGAAGACGTGACCCGGTTGCTGGTCGCGGCCCGGACGCCGTCCTGATACTCCCCAGGGAGTAGTCCCCTCGCCCGGTCACCCCCGGCAGTACGCCCGAACTCGCCCTCGCGCGCGTCATCGTGGCCTACGGGTCGGGGCTGGTGACGCCGGGGCCGAGCGCTCCCTGACCGGTGCCGGCCGTGACCGGTGCCGGCTAGGGCAGCGTCCGCTCGTAGGTCTCGTCCTCGTCGGAGTCGTAGACCAGCTTGCCGGAGCCGTCGTAGCCCTTGATGTGCGGGGCCAGGGTGACCTGCTGGTCCAGCAGGCCGGCGGCGACGAACCAGCCGTGGTCCAAGGCCGCTGCCACGGGGCCGCCGTCGCCGTAGGAGACGGTCACCTTGGCCACCGACGTCTCGACGGTGCCGATGACCCCCCACCGGAACGGCAGTTTCCACTTGCCCTTGTCGATGAACGACTGCTGGTACAGCTTGCCGCCGTTGATGTCGGCCACGACCGGGCCCGCGCCCGGCGCGTCGGCCTCGCTCGAGCTGGTGCTGATGCCCGACGCCACACCGTCCTTGAGGGAGCAGACCACCCGGAAGCCCGCCGGCCGCTCCTTCACCGCGACGACGTAGATGCCGTCGCCGGGGTCGTTGGAGTCACCGGTGCTCTTGAGCGCCAGGATGATCCGGTAGTCGTCGGCCTTGCCGAGATCGCCGGCGCCGCCGGCCGGTCCGCCCTCGGCGGTCAGACACTCCTCCAGCCCGTCCGCCGCCTGCGCGAAGGTGATCCCGTCGAGCAGCTGCCCGTCCGTGGCGGGCTGCGCGGGTCCGCCCGCCGTGCCCGTCGAGGTCGCGGACGGGCTTCCGCCGGTGCTTCCACCCGTGCTTCCCGCTGTACTTCCGGCCGGGCTGTGCGGGGCGCTGACCGACGGCTTCGGCGCCGCCGTGTCGGAGCCCCGCTCCCCGTTCCCCCCGGCCACGGCGTACGCCCCCACCGGCACCGCGGCCAGCGTCATCAACGCCGCCCCGGTCATCGCCACACGCCGCCGCCGCTCGGCCAGTCCACGCCGCCGGATCGCCGGATACGGCGCCGACGAGGGCTGGATGGTGTACGCGTCCTCGGCGAGCAGCTCACGCATCCTCTCCTCGAACCCGAAGTCCCCCTGGTGCACCTGCTTTCCCGCCCCGTTCACCTGCTGCCTCCCTGAACCCGACCCTGAATCCGAACCTGCCCCTGCACCTGCCCCTGCCCCTGCCCCTGCTCCCGCTCCCGCTCTTGCTCCCGCTCCTGACCCCGACCACCGGACACCGTGCGGTCGGCGGCCAGCCCCGGGTACATGCGCAACTTCGCGAGCCCCTTGGACGCCTGGCTCTTGACCGTGCCGGGCGAGCAGCCGAGCACGTCGGCCACCTCCGCCTCGGACAGGTCCTCCCAGTACCTCAGGACCACCACCGCCCGTTGTCTCGGAGGCAGTCGGGCGAGCCCGGCCAGCAGGGAGCCACGCTCCTCCACCCGCCCCGCGCCCTCGTCGAGCCCCGCCCGCTCCGGCGGCGCCGCGGTCAGCGCCTCGGTGACCCGCCGCTTGCGGAACCGGTCACTGTTGCAGCTGACCAGCATCCGGCGCACGTACGCCTCGGGGTTGTCGCTGCGCGAGATCCGTCGCCACGACCGGTACGCCTTGGCCAGCGCGGTCTGCGTCAGGTCCTCCGCGTGGTGGACGTCCCCCGTGAGCAGATAGGCGGTCCGTACGAGCCGGGACCACCGGGCTCTGACGAACTCCTGGAACCGGTCCTCTTGTTCGGCCTGCATCAAGCACCCTCCTCGCCCCCCAGACCACCGATCGCGCCGAATCGGTTGCCCATCCCCCGTGACCACGTTCGAATGGGGTGATGGGAAGCAATGCGTGGGCCTGGCGTGAGGGTGAGCCCGGGGTGCTCCTGTTGCCGTCCGGCCGGCTGATCCGCGGCCGCGGCCTGCGCCGGCCCCTCGACCCCACGGCCCCCACACCCGCGTACGGCGTCTACCTACTCGGCGCGCGGCCCCCGCACCCGCCCTGGGAGTCCCGCTGGCTCCGCCGGCCCGACTTCCGCCTGCCCGGCGACCGTGCGCAGGCCCGGGAGACCCTCACCGAGGCATGGCGCCGCGCGGCCGGCGAACGCGTGGAGGTGGCCTGCGCCGGCGGCCGCGGCCGCACCGGAACGGCCCTGGCGTGCCTGGCGGTCCTGGACGGCGTACCGCCGGGCGAGGCGGTGGACTACGTCCGACGTCACTACGACCGGCGCGCGGTGGAGACGCCCTGGCAGCGCAGGTATGTGCGGGGGTTCGGGGGACTCACAGAGTGAGCGTCATGAGGAGACGGTCCTCGTCGGGGCCGAAGTAGTCCGCGCGGGGCCCGTCGGGGTCGGCGACGAAGCCGAGGGAGCGGTACAGGGCGATGGCCGAGTCGTTGCGCGGCTCCACGGAGAGCCGGACGGAATGGGCGCCCTTCGCCCGTAGCTGACCGAGCAGTTTCGTCAGCAGTTGCCGGCCGAACCCCTTTCCGCGCAGTCCAGGGGTGATGGCGAGGCTGAGAACCCAGCTCTGCGCGTCGTTCGGCGAGGTCCCGAGCACGTATCCGTAGAGGTCCGAGCCGTCGTCCACGACATACACGAGGTCAACGCAGGCGGCGAGGAGTTGGCGCAGGACGAAGTAGGGGTAGGGGCCGTGGGGGAAGGCATCGGCATCGAGGCGCACGATATGGGGTAGATCCGCCTCGGTGACCGCTCTGATCCGTAAGGGTCTTTCTCCGGACATCTGGCTCATTATCGAACCGGTGCCCGACGGAAAACGATCTCCGGGAAGAGGAGTCATGCCGTCCCCTTGTGAATGTCGACAAATCGAATTGCAGCCAGTGCGATTTGCGTACCTGATCTCCATCATTGCTCCGTGCAGCCACTCCTTCAAGACCCATGCGTCCTGCTACGCTGAATCATGACCTCGGTACCGCCCGCCGCTGACCAAAAGCTGAATGGTGATGTGCTCTGGGACGACTTCGATCCCGGTGTGTACATCAGCCACAATTACCTCGAGATGCAGGCCGTGGACGAGGAGATCCTCTCCCATGTGCGCGATCACTTCAGTGATCACTTCCGAGGTCGCGGGCGGGTGGCTTCCGGTATCGACGTCGGCGCGGGGCCCAATCTCTATCCGGCCCTGGCCATGCTCCCCTGGTGCGACCGGATCACGCTTCTGGAGCGGTCCGCCCGGAATCTGGACTACCTCCGGGGGCAGTGCCCCGACTATGCGCCCCACTGGGATCAGTTCTGGAACGTCCTGTGCAAGGACGAGGCATATGCCACGCTCGGCATGACGCCCAGGGTCCGGTTCAAGGAGGCCGTCCAGCAGCCCGAGTCGGGCAGTCTCTTCGATCTCTGCGCCGACAAGCGCCGCTGGGACCTCGGCACGATGTTCTTCGTCGCCGAATCCATCACCACCTCGCTCGCCGAATTCCGGCGAGGGGTGGGATGCTTCATGAACGCCCTGAATTCCGGTGCGCCTTTCGCGGCCGCCTTCATGGAGCATTCCGAAGGATACCGTGTCGGCCCCCATGTATTCCCCGCCCGCGATATCGACGAATCCGAAGTGCGGGCGGTTCTCGGCGGTTACGCGGACCATGTGGAGATCCACCGCACAGCCAATCCCAAGCAACTTGTACGGGACGGCTACACGGGTATGATCCTGGCCTGCGGGCAACGTAAAGAGCGACGCGACGAATGAGATGTCGGAGTTCTTCTACATGGTGACGGGCCTGTGCGAGGGGAATGGGCATGCAGATCAAACCGAGACAGAATCTGCTCGAGGTGTGGCAGGCCATCGCCCGCCATTCCTTCGACAACGGAGAATGGCAATGGGGCGAATGGGGCGGTCGCAGCAGCGTCGCCGACGCGGAGCGTCTGCTCTGCCTTCTGTACCCCGCCACCGAAATCGAACCGTTCCGCCTGGACGACCCCGACACCACACAGCTGGACGTGGAGAGGGCCCTCAGGAACGCCGGTGACTCCAGCGAGATCCCCATGAACCTCCTGGAGATCCTCGGCGACTTCATGGAGAACCACCGCGGCGAGGAGAGCCCCACCTTCGCCGGCGGCTACTACTTCGCCCCGGAGGACCCGGAGCAGGAACTCTCCAAGGAGCAGGAGGAAGTGGGAGTCGTCGACTCCTACTCCATGTCGATCACCCTCTGCCTGGCCACCCTCGGCTTCCTCAAGGTGTACCGGGGCAAGACCCAGCGGGCGAGCACCCTCGCCCGCATCGACAAGCTGAGAGAGGCGACCAGCGCCCGCCTGACCGCGGCCATGGTGAGCCTGCTGCGCTCCTTCACCGTCAACGTCGTCGACATCGCCTCCGACCAGGGGCAGGCGCTCGCCCGGCTGCTCGGCCGGGGCCGGCTGTCCGACCGCCAGGTCCTGCACCGCTTCCAGGACCGGTTCAAGTCGCTGCGCGCCCTCATCAGCGAGAGCGTCACCCTCGGCCTGGACACCGATGTCGCCGACCAACTCCGTAACGAGAACCGGCTGTTCGAGTGCGGCTGGGCCTGGAGCCTGGTGAAGGACGCCCCCGAGGTCGAGGTCGAGGCGCAGACCGCCCAGGACATCGGCAAGCAGCCCCAGGGCGTGGCCCACGCCGTGCCGTACCTGTACTTCACCGTCGTCGCCCTCGACGGCATCCCCGACCTGTCCTCCGAGCGCACCCTCGTCCTCGGCCTGCTCACCGCCGAACAGCAGAAGCTCGCCGACGCGCTGCGGCTGCGCTGGGAGATCACTCAGCAGTACTGGTCGGGCATCGCCCGCTTCGACGCCGCCACCTGGCCGCTGGAGGAGATCCCCTGGCGTACGACGCTCCAGCAGCTGGAGTCCGAGTACTTCTCCCTGTCCGTGGCCTCGATCCTCGTCCACGACCTGCTGCGCCGCCGCGCCACCGACGACGACCTCACCCGCACCGTCGCCGTCATGGAACGGCTCGCCGAACGCGGCCGCATCACCAGCCGCACGGCCCGCGAGGACCCGGCGATCGGTCTGCACAACCCCGGAGTCACCCTCCCGCTGCTGGGCAGTGAGGAGATCGGCCCGGCCATGAAGTGGACGATGGGCGACTTCTCCGCACAGCTGCTCAAGCGGACCGTCCAACTCTGCGCGCTGTCGCGGAACATCGGCTCGCAGGACCGTCTGCTCACGCTGGCCGAGGACATCCTCGACCACCTCTGGGCGCGCCGCGTCAGCGACGGTGAGGGCGTCGGCCTGTGGGACAACGTGCACGCCGTGTACCCCGAGTCACCGGTCCGCACAGGACCGTTGTCCTGGAGCATCACCGAGCGCGTCACCGAGTGCATGGTCGCCGCGCACGCCCTCTACGCGCAGGACCCGATCCGCAGCTCCGAGATGACCGCCCTCGCGCAGGCGGCGCTCAGCGAGGCCGCCCACCTGTTCGGCAAGGAGCAGCTGGAGCAGCCCGCCCCCGCCCCCAAGAGCCCCCAGGGAGAAGAGATCAAGGGCATCGAGGCCGACCTGCGTCGCGCCCGTCAGCTCGTCGACAAACAGCCCGGCACCGCCCACTCGCTCGCCCTCGGCGTCCTCGCCCGGCTCTACGCCCTGGCCCGCGCCCGGGGCGCCGACGCCCGGGAGGTGTGAAGGTGATCGTCTTCGCCGCCTCCGACAAGGGAGGCACCGGCCGTTCCGTCACCAGCGCCAACCTCGCGTACCACCGCGCGCTGGACGGGGACGACGTCTGCTACCTGGACTTCGACTTCGGCTCGCCCACCGCCGCCGCCGTGTTCGACCTGCCCGACGTCCTCTCCGAGGCCGAGGGGCGTGGCCTGCACTCCTATCTGAAGGGCAAGACGGGCGAGCCGCTGCGGGTCGACGTCTGGGCGCGCACCGAGCACCCGGTGCTGCGGGGCAGGCCCGGTGGGTCCGGGCGGCTGGTGCTGCTGCCCGGCGACCGCACGGCCGGTGAATTCGTCACCGACGAGGAGAACCTGCACCGCTGTGTGGACCTCGTCCTTCGGCTGAAACGCGAATTCGACGTCATCATCATCGACCTGAGCGCCGGACGCAGTTATGCGATGGACCTCGCGCTCGCCGCGACTTCGCCCCGGGGCGGGCTCGGCCGCCTCAAGAACCGCTGGCTCGTCTATCACCGCTGGACCCGCCAGCACGTCATGGCGGCAGCCGAACTCGTATTCGGAAAACAGGGCATTGTGCAAGCCGGTACGGCCATCGGCCACGACCCGGACGTGCTGGGCGGCGCCATCAGGTTCGTGCGCGCCGCGGTGCCCGATCTGGAGTCGCCGTTGTGGTCCCAGGTGTCGCCCGCGCAGTACGCGTGGATGCGGCAGTGCGACAAGGAGCTCGAGGAACTCGCGGCCGGCCGGGGCATCGGCAGAACCAGGGTGCTGGCGTCCATTCCCCTGGAACCCGTCCTCCAGTGGCAGGAACGCCTCATCACCGACGAGGACGTGCACGACCGCCGGATCGCCAACAACGAGACCTGGCAGGCCATGGGGGATCTCGCGCAACGGCTGACCGACGACAAGTTCTGGGGGCAGTTGTGAAGGGGCCGGGCACCGTTTTCCGGGAGAGCAGCGCCGACCCGCGCACCGAATCCGTGCCCTTCTCCCATCTCTCCCTGGAATTAGGCCACTTGTACATGGAGGACTTCGCCGAGGGGGCCACGCGGCTGCGTCGTCACTTCGCCGGCGTACGTCCTTGGGTGGACGCCGCCCGGGCCGGTCTCGGCCCGCTCCCACCGGGCCGCCGGCCGCGGATCAGCACCTGCTTCCTGATCGACGACTACTTCTCCCGGCTGTCCACCCCCGCCGAGCTGATCCCGCCCCTGCTGGAGGCGGCGGCCGAGGCCGGGCTGACCATCGACTACCTGGCCCGCGAGTCGGGGTGCGCCGGCCCCGCCCTCGCCCCCGGCGGCTCCGCGCACCGCGACCGGGCCGCGCTCGCCGAGTCCGTACTGCACCGGCTGGTGGAGTCCCCGCCGCCCGGCAGCAACGGCTTCCGCCCGCCCGTCGGCCGTACCGGCTGGCTCACCAACGGCCGCCGCGCCCCCTCCCAGCGGACCTCGGCCGCCCTGGACTCCAGCGGCGTCTGGCAGCCGCCGAGCGAGACCGAGGCGCGCGGCCACTCCGTGTTCCTGGACGTCGAACTGTGGAACGGGCCCGAGGACGCGCGCACCTGGTCCTGCGCCTTCCTGGCCTCCGTCTGGCAACTGGTCCGGCTCGGGCTGCTGCGGGACAACGGCGCGGCCGTGCTGACCCCCACCCGCTGGCAGGGCGAGGAGTTCCCGGCCGAGTGGGACGCGCTGCCGCCGGTCCTCCAGCTCAACCCCTCCGCGACGCCCTTCACCGCCTACGGCACGTGCAGCGTCCTGCCGGGCCGGTTCCTGCCCGTCGAGCACGCCGTGCGCGTCATCCTCGACCAGGTCCACGTCGAGGCCGAGGCGCTCGAACAGGTCGCCGAGCGGTCCGCCGGCGAGGGCTTCACGATGCCCGCGGGGGTCGTGGACCGCACGTCCTACGTGTTCCCGCCGGGGCTGTGACATGAGCGGCCTGGGCACGACCTCCGGTCCCGTCCTCGTCTGCGGCGAGGTGCGGACCTGTCTGCTGCCCACCCGCAGGGCGGTGGACGAGCGGACGGCCGTGCGGCTGCTGCGGCTGCGCGCCGACGAACCCGTCCGGACCTCCCGGCGCCCCAACCGGCACGCCCTCTCCCCGGACGTCCTCACCGGCGTCGACTGCCGGCTGCCCACCGCCACCGGGGCCAAGATCCGCGCCGTCGGCACCGTCGCGGCGCACGCGGGGCTCGTCGAGGGCCGCGTCCTCCAGTCGACCGCGTACTTCTCCGCCCCGGCCACCGGACCCGACCGGCGCCGGCCCTGGGGGTACTACCTGGTCAGGCCCGGGTCCCTGGTCCCGGTCGGCAGGCTGCCCGAGAAGTCCGTCACCGAGGGCTTCCTGACCGGACATCAGCAGGACCGGCTGGACGTCGGCTCGATCGCCGAGAGTCTGCTGGCGAGGATCTCCCGCCGGCACGACCTCCTGGACCACGACGCCCCGCTCACCACGACCGACACCAGCCTGCGCTGGACCGCGTCACCGGCCGACGACGGCGAGCCGGCGTCGGCGCTCTTCACCGAACTCGGATCGGGCCTGCGGATCGTCGAACTGCGGCTGCCACGAGGGACCACGCCCGTGGCTGCGGCCACGCTGTGCGAGGACCTCGCCCTGCACGACTGGCTGCTGACGACCGTCGGGGACAAGCTCGACGGCCTGCCGCCCGGCTCCGAGAACCAGACGGCCGCGATGAAGGTGCTGCGTCCGCTCGTCGAGCATCTGCTGCACCTGTGGATGCCTCAGGCGCGCCTGGACCGTGACCTGAGTCCGCCTTGGGAGGAGCTGGAGCGGCACCCGGGGTTCAGCAGACAGTGGAACACCATGGCACAGCGCATCCGGGACCAGCTGGCACTGCAGAACCTCGTGCGGGGCGAGGTGCCGGCCCTGTCCTGACGCACCACGACAGCTGCTCGCGCAGCATCCCGACGGGGGGAAAAGAGAGATGCCTGCACCGACGAATCCGAACTTCCGGGGCGACCGGATCCGGGACGGCGAAGGCGCCCGGCATGTGACGCAGAAGATCCTGATCACCGTGGTGACGGGTGGCGGTGTCTATCTGCTCACCAATGTCGTCGGACCGTCCGAGGAGGACGGTCCGTGGCAGCTCGTGCTGTCCGTGCTGTGCGGTGGCATCGTGCTGATCGTGCAGTTCCTGGCGTCCTTCGTGAGCCAGCTGGGCGATCTCCGGGAGTCGGTGGACAAGCGGTTCGCCGACATAGGCGAGGCGACGAAGCTCTTCACCGAGGTGGAGAAGCTGCGCGGCGACGGGGTGCCCCGGCTCGCCGAGCACGCCACCAAGGTCGTGTCCATGGGGCCCGACATCCTGCACGAGTTCGCGCATACGGAGATCGACCGTCTCGCCGCGCAGATGGAGGACTTCACCAACCTCAGCGCCGAGTGCGCGGGCGAGAACCACGACTGGCTCCTGACCCTCACCAAGTGCGCGAGGACCACCATCGACGCCATCAGCACCACCGTCGTCGACGACGGGTTCTGGAACACCGAACCGGCGGGACGCTATCTGACCGCCCAGCGCGAGGCGATCCTCGAGCGGCGCATCGCGGTCCGGCGCCTGTTCATCGTGAAGCGGCCCGAAGAGCTGGCCGCCCTGGAACCGATCTGCGCGGAGCAGCGGGAGATGGGCATCCAGGTCCAGGTGGTGGCCCTGGAAGAGCTTCCGCTCTATCTGCGCCGCGGCAAGATGATCGACTGCATCGTCTTCGACGGGGTGCTGTCGTACGAGATCCACGCGGACCAGCTGAGTGTGAACACCTCGACGACGGTGAACGCCCGGGCCGACGAGGTCCAGCCCCTGATCCGCCGGTTCGACCAGCTGTGGGAGGCCGCCGCCCCGGGCACCTCCCCGAACGGCACCCCCGACAGCGTCCGGCTGAGGCCGAGCGGGTCCTAGGTCCTGGGGCCTGCCCGGCCCTGGCCCAGCGTCTCCGCCAGCACCCCCGCCGTCTTCACGATCAGTTCGTTGTCGTAGGCGGCGTCCCGGTCCGGCTTGGTGAGTTGGACGACGAGGACGACGGGGGCGCCGTCCGGGGTCCAGGCGATTCCGGCGTCGTTGTTCGCGCCGTACCAGCCGCCGCCGGTCTTGTCGGCGATCGTCCAGGCCGGGGGGAGTCCGGCGCGGAAGCGGTTGGCGCTGGTGATCGTGCCGAGCATCCAGTCGGTCAGGCGGCGGCGGTCGGCGGGGGCCAGCGCATTGCCGAGGACGAGCCTGGCATAGGTGCGGCCGATCGCGTACGGGCTGGTGGTGTCCGTGATCCGGTCCGGCTCCGCCGAGTTGAGCTCCGGCTCCCAGCGGTCGAGGCGGGTGACGCGGTCGCCGACGGAGCGGGCGAAGCGGGTGATCGCCGTGGGGCCGCCCAGCTCGCGCAGGAGCAGGTTGCCGGCCGTGTTGTCGCTGCGCCGGATGGCCGCGGCGGACAGCTCGGCGATCGTCATGCCGTCGGCCACATGGTCCTGGGTGACGGGGGAGTTCTCCACCACGTCCGCCGTCGTCCAGAAGACGCGGCGGTCCAGTGTTCCCTCGGGCAGGTCCCGCAGAACGGCCGAGACCGCCAGGGTCTTGAACAGGGAGCAGACCGGGAAGCGTTCGTCGGCCCGGTAGCGGACCGAGCGCCCGGTGCGGACGTTGTACGCGAACACGCCGAGCCGGGCGCCGTGCCCGGCTTCGAGGTCGCGCAGGCGGTCGGTGACGGGGTCCGTGACGGCCCCCGCGGGCCCCGCGGTGAGCAGGACGGCCGTGGTGGCCGCGCCGGCCGTCAGCAGGGTGCGGCGGGAGGGCCTGGGGGAAAGGCGCGAGCTTAAGATCGTTCTCTCCATCCGTCGAGGATCATGGTTTCTTCTGTCACGGACGCCTCTGCGCTCCCCTCGGTTGCGCCGTCCCTGGTCAGCCACCCGAAGCCGCGCACCGGCGCCCGCCGCGTCGCCCGAGGGATCGTGGCGGGCGGGCACACAGCCCCTCCGGCGTAGGCGAGAATGGCCGTATGAGCCTGTTCAGCGACGACGGCAACGCGCCCCGCACCCGGCAGCCGGGTGCGGCGGACCGCGGCCTCCCGCGCCCCCGGCAGGCCGTCCCCGGCGGTGCCCGATGAGTCTCTTCCGGGACGACGGCGTCGTCCTGCGGACCCAGAAGCTCGGCGAGGCCGACCGCATCATCACGCTGCTGACGCGCGGGCACGGGCGGGTGCGTGCCGTGGCGCGGGGGGTGCGGCGGACGAAGTCCAAGTTCGGCGCCCGCCTCGAACCCTTCTCCCACGTCGACGTGCAGTTCTTCGCGCGGGGCAGCAGCGAGCTGGTCGGACGCGGGCTGCCGCTGTGCACGCAGAGCGAGATCATCGCTCCCTACGGTGGCGGGATCGTGACCGACTACGCCCGCTACACCGCCGGAACCGCCATGCTCGAGACCGCCGAGCGGTTCACCGACCACGAGGGCGAACCGGCCGTCCAGCAGTACCTGCTGCTCGTCGGGGCGCTGCGCACCCTGGCCCGCGGGGAGCACGCCCCGCACCTCGTCCTCGACGCGTTCCTGCTGCGGTCGCTGGCCGTCAACGGATACGCCCCCAGCTTCGGCGACTGCGCCAAGTGCGGAATGCCGGGACCCAACCGGTTCTTCTCCGTCGCGGCCGGCGGCTCCGTCTGCGTCGACTGCCGGGTGGCCGGCAGCGTCGTACCCTCGCCGCAGACCCTGGTCCTGCTGGGCGCGCTGCTCACGGGAGACTGGGAGACGGCGGACGCGTGCGAGGCGCGCCACGTCCGGGAGGGCAGCGGGCTGGTGTCCGCCTATCTGCACTGGCACCTGGAGCGCGGGCTGCGCTCGCTCAGGTACGTAGAGAAATAGGCGCAGAGATCAAGCGCGGAAAAACAAGCGCAGAGAAACAACGAAGAAACCGGCAAGCGAAAGTCAGAGGAGACGAGAGGCACATGGTCGTACGCGGGTTCCTGGGGCGGCAGCGTCGGGAGTACAGGACGCCGGAGCCGCACCCGTCCGGCGCGCGCCCGCCGAAGCTCCCGGGCGAGCTGGTCCCCGAGCATGTGGCGATCGTCATGGACGGCAACGGCCGCTGGGCCAAGGAGCGCGGGCTGCCGCGCACCGAGGGGCACAAGGTCGGCGCCGAGCAGGTCCTCGACGTGCTCCAGGGCGCGGTCGAGATGGGTGTGCGCAACATCTCGCTGTACGCCTTCTCCACCGAGAACTGGAAGCGCTCGCCCGACGAGGTCCGCTTCCTGATGAACTTCAACCGTGACTTCATCCGCAAGACCCGCGACCAGCTCGACGAGCTCGGCATCCGGGTGCGCTGGGCGGGCCGGATGCCCAAGCTGTGGAAGTCGGTCGCCAAGGAGCTCCAGGTCGCCCAGGAGCAGACCAAGGACAACGACCGTCTCACCCTGTACTTCTGCATGAACTACGGCGGCCGGGCGGAGATCGCGGACGCGGCGCAGGCGCTCGCCGAGGATGTGAAGGCGGGCCGGCTCGACCCGTCGAAGGTCAACGAGAAGACCCTCGCGAAGTACCTGTACTACCCGGACATGCCGGACGTCGACCTGTTCCTGCGGCCGAGCGGCGAGCAGCGTACCTCCAACTACCTGCTCTGGCAGAGCGCGTACGCCGAGCTGGTCTTCCAGGACGTCCTGTGGCCCGACTTCGACCGCCGTGACCTGTGGCGGGCGTGCGTCGAGTTCGCGTCCAGGGACCGCCGTTTCGGCGGCGCGATCACGAACGAGGAACTCTTGGCCATGGAGGGGACGACTCCGGACGAAGAGGTCACCTCGTAGCCTCCCGCCTGCACCCCGATATCCAAGGGCGGCAAGTTCTACGACCTGAACGAACTGGAACGGTGCTTCGGCCGCAGCTGAGTGTCTTCAGCCCGTCCGGCGCTTGAGGACGAGGCCCGTTCAGGGCCGATAGCGGGGCCTGGGGGCGCAGCCCCCAGGGTCCGGTCACCCCACCCGACCCGCACCGTACGACCGCTCAGCCGCCGGAGGCACCCGCGCAGTCGGAACAGGTGCCGAAGATCTCCACCGTGTGGGCCACGTTGACGTAGCCGTGTTCCGCGGCGATGGCCTCGGCCCACTTCTCCACCGCCGGTCCCTCCACCTCCACGGCCTTGCCGCAGACGCGGCAGACGAGGTGGTGGTGGTGCTCACCGGTGGAGCACCGGCGGTACACCGACTCGCCGTCGGAGGTGCGCAGGACGTCGACCTCGCCCGCGTCGGCGAGGGACTGGAGGGTGCGGTAGACCGTGGTCAGGCCCACCGAGTCGCCCTTGTGCTTGAGCATGTCGTGCAGATCCTGGGCGCTGCGGAACTCGTCGACCTCGTCGAGCGCCGCCGCCACGGCGGCACGCTGCCGGGTGGAACGGCCCTTCACGGGCGGTCCAGCGGTTGTCACCGTTGCCTCCTCACGTCTGCGGCTTGCCGGGCCATTGTGCCAGCCCCCGCTGTGCGCGGTCAGACGCCGACCTCGTCCCCCGCCGCCCGGGTGGCCGGAATCGCACACTCCGCCGGATCGCCTGCGGGTTGCGCCGACGCCAGCGCGCGGGCGCGGCGGCGGGCCAGTGGAGCGGCCAGCACGCTCAGCGCGATGAACGCGGCGATGGTCAGCAGCACGATCGTCGCACCGGGCGGGACGTCCTGGTAGTACGAGGTCACCGTGCCGCCGATGGTCACCGTCACGCCGATCGCCACCGCGATCGCGAAGGTGGCGGCGAAGCTGCGGCTGAGCTGCTGGGCCGCGGCCACCGGGACCACCATCAGCGCCGACACCAGCAGCAGGCCCACCACCCGCATCGCCACCGTCACGGTGACCGCCGCCGTGATCGCCGTCAGCAGGTTCAGCGCGCGGACCGGCAGGCCGGTCACCCGGGCGAACTCCTCGTCCTGGCTGACCGCGAAGAGCTGGCGGCGCAGGCCGAGGGTGACGACGACCACGAAGGCCGCGAGCAGGCAGATCGCGGTCACGTCCGACTCGGAGACGGTCGACAGCGATCCGAACAGGTACGACGTCAGGTTGGCGTTCGAGCCGCCGGGAGCGAGGTTGATGAACATCACGCCGCCGGCCATACCGCCGTAGAAGAGCATGGCGAGGGCGATGTCGCCGCGGGTCTTCCCGTACCAGCGGATCAGTTCCATGGTCACCGCGCCCAGGACCGAGACGGCGGTGGCCATCCACACCGGGGACCAGGACAGCAGGAAGCCCAGGCCGACGCCGGTCATCGCGACATGGCCGATGCCGTCGCCCATGAGGGCCTGGCGGCGCTGGACGAGGTAGATGCCGACGGCGGGGGCCGTGATGCCGACCAGGACGGCGGCCAGCAGCGCCCGCTGCATGAAGGCGTAGTTCAGGAAGTCCATCAGCTCAGCAGTCCCGTGCGGATCGGTTCGGCGCCCGCGGGTGCGTGCGGGTGCACGTGGTCGTGGCCGGGCAGCGCGTGCTGGCCGACGGCCGGAGTGGGCGGGCCGTCGTGCAGGACGCAGCCGTCGCGCAGGACGACCGCCCGGTCGATCAGGGGCTCCAGGGGGCCCAGTTCGTGCAGGACGAGCAGGACCGTCGCACCGGCCGCGACCTGGTCCTTCAGGGTCCGCGCCAGGACCTCCTGGCTGGCCAGGTCGACGCCGGCCATCGGCTCGTCCATGATCAGCAGTTCGGGTTCGGCGGCCAGTGCGCGGGCGATGAGCACGCGCTGGTGCTGGCCGCCGGAGAGGGCGTCGACGTTGTCCCTGGCCCGGTCGGCCATGCCCACGAGGTCCAGGGCGTGCCGCACGGCCTCCCGGTCGGCCTTGCGGAAGACGCCGAAGCGGGTGCGGGAGAGCCGGCCCGAGGAGACGATCTCCGTCACCGTGGCCGGGACCCCGCCGGCGGCCGTCGTGCGCTGCGGCACGTATCCGATCCGCGCCCAGTCCCGGAACCGGCGCTGCGGGGTGCCGAACAGCTCGACCTCCCCGGCGCCGACCGGGACCTGGCCGATCACGGTGCGTACGGCGGTGGACTTGCCCGAGCCGTTCGCGCCGAGCAGGGCGACGACCTCACCGCGCCGCACGGTGAGGTCGATGCCCCGCAGGACCGGGCGCGAGCCCAGCTCCGCGCGGACCCCGCGCAGGGAGATGACGGACTCCGACCGGACGGACTCCGACCGGACGGACTCCGACCGGACGGACTCCGATGAGACGGATTCCGATGAGACGGACTCGGCCTTCACGCCGGTGACGCTCGGGTCCATGACGCCCTCCGTAGAGATCACTTCGTTCCCAGGGCTGTCTTCAGCGCCTTGAGGTTCGCCTCCTGGACCGAGAAGTAGTCCGTGCCCCGGGACTTCTTCGTGATGCCCTCGATCGGGTCGAGGACGTCGGTCTTCAGGTTCGCGTCGGAGGCGATGGTCTTCGCGGTCTTGTCGCTGACGAGCGTCTCGTAGAACACGGTCGTGACGCCGTCGGCCTTGGCCATCTTCTCAAGCTCCTTGACGCGGGCGGCGCTGGGCTCCGACTCGGGGTCGAGGCCGTTGATGGCCTCCTCGGTCAGGCCGTAGCGCTCGGCGAGGTAGCCGAAGGCGGCGTGGGTGGTGACGAAGACCTTGGTCTTCGTGTTCGCCAGCCCGTCCTCGAACTGTGTGTTCAGGGCGTCGAGCTTCTTCACGAGGGCCGCGGTGTTGGTCTTGTAGTCGGCCGCGTGGTCCGGGTCGGCCTTCTCGAAGGCCTTGCCGACGCCCTCGGCGACCTGGGAGTAGCGCACCGGGTCGAGCCAGATGTGCGGGTCGAGGCCGGACAGCTCCTCGTTCTCGTGGTCGTCGTGCCCGGCCGCGTGGCCGCCGACCTCGTTGCCGTGCTTCTCCAGCGTGGTGAGGGAGGCCGCGTCGATCTTGGTCTTGACCTCGGACTGGGCCACCGCGTCGTCGACGGAGGGCTGGAGGTTCCTGAGGTAGAGCACCGCGTCGGACTCCTGGAGCGCGGCGGTCTGCTGGGCGCTGACCTCCAGGTCGTGCGGCTCCTGGCCGGGCTCGGTGAGGCTGCTGACGTTCACATGGTCCCCGCCTATCTGCTCGGCGAGGAAGGCCATCGGGTAGAACGACGCGACGACGTCGAACTTGTCCGTGTTGGCCGCGGCCGCGCTGTCGGAGGAGCAGGCCGAGAGGGTGCCGAGGCCGAGGGCGGTGGCCGCGGCGACCGCCGTGCCGGATATGAGTCGTCGTCGTACGTTCATGACAGTCATTTTCAACAAATATGGAAACCGTTGTCAACAAGGCCTGGTAACGGCTGGGTAAGGGTCTGGGTAGGGATCCGATTTGGTCGAGGGGGAGTCCCCGCCGGTACCCTGAAGTCTTCTCTGGAAGCGCATCTCGCTTCGTCGCCCGTCGTCGTTATGAAGAGAGCACCGTGGCCGCCGACAAGATCGACACCATCGTCAGCCTGAGCAAGCGCCGTGGCTTCGTATTCCCGTGCAGTGAGATCTACGGCGGCCAGAAGGCCGCCTGGGACTACGGACCGCTGGGTGTCGAGCTCAAGGAGAACCTGAAGCGCCAGTGGTGGCGCTACATGGTGACGTCGCGCGAGGACGTGGTCGGCATCGACTCGTCCGTCATCCTGGCCCCCGAGGTCTGGGTGGCCTCCGGCCACGTCGCCACTTTCTCCGACCCGCTGACCGAGTGCACCTCCTGCCACAAGCGGTTCCGCGCGGACCACCTGGAAGAGGCGTACGAGGCCAAGCACAACCGTCTGCCGGAGAACGGCCTGGCGGACGTGAACTGCCCCAACTGCGGCAACAAGGGCCAGTTCACCGAGCCCAAGCAGTTCTCGGGTCTGCTCTCCACCCACCTCGGCCCCACGCAGGACACCGGCTCCATCGCCTACCTGCGCCCCGAGACCGCCCAGGGTATCTTCACCAACTTCGCCCAGGTGCAGACCACTTCGCGCCGCAAGCCGCCGTTCGGCATCGCGCAGATGGGCAAGTCCTTCCGCAACGAGATCACGCCCGGCAACTTCATCTTCCGCACCCGCGAGTTCGAGCAGATGGAGATGGAGTTCTTCGTCAAGCCGGGCGAGGACGAGACGTGGCAGGAGTACTGGATGGAGCAGCGCTGGAACTGGTACACCGGCCTGGGCCTGCGCGAGGAGAACATGCGGTGGTACGACCACCCGAAGGAGAAGCTCTCCCACTACTCCAAGCGCACCGCTGACATCGAGTACCGCTTCCAGTTCGGCGGCAACGAGTGGGGCGAGCTGGAGGGTGTCGCCAACCGCACCGACTACGACCTCTCCGCCCACGCCAAGGCCTCCGGCCAGGACCTCTCCTACTTCGACCAGGAGGCCCAGGAGCGCTGGACCCCCTACGTCATCGAGCCCGCGGCCGGTGTCGGCCGCGCGATGCTGGCCTTCCTCCTCGACGCCTACATCGAGGACGAGGCGCCCAACGCCAAGGGCAAGCTGGAGAAGCGGACCGTTCTCCGCCTCGACCACCGCCTCGCCCCGGTGAAGGTCGCGGTCCTGCCGCTGTCCCGCAACCCGGAGCTGTCGCCCAAGGCCAAGGGCCTCGCCGCCGCGCTGCGCCAGAACTGGAACATCGAGTTCGACGACGCCGGCGCCATCGGCCGCCGCTACCGCCGCCAGGACGAGATCGGCACCCCGTACTGCGTGACCGTCGACTTCGACACCCTCGACGACAACGCGGTCACCGTCCGCGAGCGTGACTCGATGAAGCAGGAGCGGGTGTCCCTCGACCAGATCGAGAGCTACCTCGCCGGCCGCCTGATCGGCTGCTGACCTCGCGTTCTCTCTTCGTAGCCTGACCGGTGCCGGGCCCCTTCCGAGGGGCCCGGCACTCGTCATTCCCGGTGCTCCCGCCGCTGATGGCCGCGCAGCAGCACGTTCGCGTCCGTCTCCGCGCTGTAGTCGTGCGTGGCGCGGGCGCTCTCCCGGCGCGACGCCAGTTCGTCGCACTCGGTGCAGTCCGGCTCCGGTACGGGCGGGCGCGGCGTGCCGATGCCGACCATGAACGGCGCGTCGGTCCGGGCGCGCCGGTTCGCCGCCCGTACGCCCGCGCTCAGCCGCTCCTCGGCGGTCGCCGGCCGCAGCGCCGCCGGGTCGGCCTGCCACTCCCGGCCGCCGCCGACCGGCCGCAGCATCGCGTAGGGGCCGGTCCGGTCCTGGTACTCGCCGACCTTGTCCGTCGCGGGGTCGTAGAACAGGGTGCCCGGCTCAGGCTGCGCGTCGCGCATGTCTTTCGCTCCTTTCACCCAACTTACATACTAATTGTGACAGTTGGGCTACTCTGCGTGGTGGGGGTCGTCGTCAGGATGGCCCGCGATCGGGGTCGGCACGCCGCTGACGTGGGGCTCGGCGTCGTCGGGTAGCGCATATTCCACAAATTCCGGAGGGGTGAGATGCCGTCGAGGCGGGTGATCACGGGACGCAGCCAGGAACCTCGGCGACGCTTCGCGGAGGAGCTGCGCTTGCTCCGGACCGAGAAGGGCGACAGCCTGCGGCAGTTGGAAGTCGTCCTGGGCTGGAACGCGTCGACGTTCGGGAAGATGGAGGGCGGCCAGAGCCTGGGCAGCCCGGAGATCGTGGAGGCGCTGGACCAGCACTACGGGACGACCCCGATGCTGCTCACGCTGTGGGAGCTGGCGGTCGCGGATCCTTCGCAGTTCAAGGAGCAGTATCGGCGGTACATGTTGCTGGAGGCCGAGGCGATCGGGCTTTGGCAGTACTCGGTGAGTGCGCCGCCGGGTCTGCTTCAGACGGACGGTTATGCGCACGAAGCGCTCACGGCGGGCGGCCTCAAGGGTGAGGAGCTGAACCAGCAGGTTGAGGCGCGCACGAGTCGGCGGAAGCTGCTGGAGGGGGTGGAAGCCCCTCCGTTCCGGGCGATCCTCTCCGAGGCTGTGCTGCGCAATTCGCTGCGCGACCCCGCAGCGTGGCGGGGGCAGTTGGAGTACCTGGTGAAGGCCTCGGAGTACTTGAACATCACCCTTCATGTGCTGCCGTTCGGCACCGGCCCGCACGGCCTGATGAATACGGACACGATGTTCCTGCGGCTCCTGGACGGCCGTACCGTGGCCTATACAGAAAACGACGTGCGAGGTGAACTGGTCGAGGAAACGGGCAAGGTTGAACGCCTGCACCGCACATATGATGCGGTGCGTGACCTGGCGCTGAGCCCTGCCGAGTCGCGGACGTTCATCTTGCGAGTGCTGGAGGAAGTGCCGTGCGAGCCATCGACCTGAGCAGCGTGACGTGGCGCAAGAGTTCCTACAGCAACACGGATGGCGGCAACTGTGTCGAGGTCTCCGACGACCTCCTCAGCGCCGCCGCCTGGCGCAAGAGCAGCTACAGCAACTCCGACGGCGGCAACTGCCTCGAAGTCGCCGACAACGTGCCCTCCCTCGTCCCCGTGCGGGACAGCAAGGATCCCGCGCGAGGCGCGCTCCTCTTCGGGGCGGACGCCTGGGGCCACTTCGTCCGTGCCTACAGGTCGACGTCCGCGTAGAGCGCCGCGTGGTCGGAGGCCGCGTTGGCCTTCGAGGTCACGGTGTCGAAGGCCTTGATGCCGTTCTCGAAGATGCCGCGGGTCTCCAGGCCGACGTGCTGCACCTCCGGCCACAGCTCGGGTGAGAGCAGCAGGTAGTCGATCTTGTCCCGCTCGCTCTTGCAGTTCCCGTGCGTGCCGAGCGGCCCGCGATAGGACCGGTGGCTCATCACGTCCCGCAGCCCGGTGCCCCCCAGCGCCGCCGCCGGGTCGCTGTCCGGGTCGTCGTTGAGGTCCCCGGCGACGATGACGTGCGGGGTGCGCTCCAGCGCGGCCCGGTAGATCTCCGCGACCCGCTTCGCCTGGGCCAGCCGCAGCTCCGGGTCGTCGTGGAACTTGCTCTTCAGGTGGTTGCCGAGGATCACCAGGGGCGTGCCGTTGAGCTGGATCTCGAACTCGGGGCAGTCGCGGCTGAAGAGGCGCTGGTCGGGACGGTCCGGGTGGGTGTCGAAGAGGTGGGACCGGACGGACGTGACCGGGTACCGGCTGAGGATCCCGATGTCGATGCCCCGGCTGTCGTTGCCGTCGATCAGCAGGGCGTAGGGGTACGGCCGCCGGCCGAGCGCCCCGGCCAGCACCTGCGTGTTGAAGCGCTCCAGGGTGAGGCGGTCCTCGACCTCCACGGTGAGCAGGATGTCGGCGTCGACCTCCGAGACCACCCGGCCGGTGTTGCGCACCACGTCCAGATCGAGGTCGTCCTGCCCGAGCTCGGCCCAACCGGCCCACGCGGTACGGCCCTTGGCGGTGACCTCGACGACGGTGCTCTTGCCCGACCCGGACGTCTTGAACAGTCCGGCGTCCTTGCCCGGCCGGACCTGGTTGACGAAGATCGGCGGCGTCGGGTGCCTCGGGTCGGTGTCGTACGCCCGGTGCTTCTTGATGATCCTGGCGATCTCCGTCTTGTCCTCGTCCCGGTATACGAGCAGGTCGAGGAGGGCGACCAGCGCGGCGAAGTCGTCGAGGATCTCCTTGCGCTCGACCGGGTCCGTGAGGCGGAAGGCCGCGGGCCGGCGGAAGAGGTTCTCCATGTTGAAGGTGGCGATGCGAATGCTCATGGCAGGCCTCCATGGCGGCGCAGAAGGGCCGCTCGGCCGGCGGCAGGCGCCGCCGAGGTGACTGCGCACCGACATCTCCCATTGTCCTCGGAGCACCCGCCCCGTCGACCGGACAGATATCGAATGGCAGACAGCAGATGACAGATGGCAGATGGCAGATGGCGGAAAACGGATGACGACTGTCAGCTGACAGATGTTGAAATCTGTCAGCTGTCATGTCAAGGTGGTGGGCATGACGATGCGAACCCGTTCCCTCGGCACCACCGGTCCCCAGGTCTCCGCCCTCGGCCTCGGCTGCATGGGCATGTCCGCGCTGTACGGCGACGCGGACCGGACCGAGGGGATCGCGACGATCCACGCCGCCCTCGAGGCCGGCGTGACGCTGCTGGACACCGGCGACTTCTACGGCATGGGCCACAACGAGCTGCTGATCGGCGAAGCCCTGCGCACCGCGCCCGCCGCCCGCCGCCAACAGGCGCAGGTCAGCGTGAAGTTCGGCGCCCTGCGCGACCCGGACGGCGGCTGGAGCGGCTACGACGGCCGTCCGGGGGCCGTGAAGAACTTCGCCGCCTACTCCCTACAGCGCCTGGGCGTCGACCACATCGACGTCTACCGCATCGCCCGGCTCGACCCCGACGTGCCGATCGAGGAGACGGTCGGCGCGATCGCCGAGCTGGTCGAGAAGGGGTACGTCCGGCACATCGGCCTCAGCGAGGTCGGCGCCGAGACCATCCGCAAGGCCGCCGCCACCGCGCCGATCGCCGATCTCCAGATCGAGTACGCGCTGATCTCGCGAGGCATCGAGAAGTCGATCCTGCCGGTCACCCGTGAGCTGGGGATCTCGGTCACGGCGTACGGCGTGCTGTCGCGCGGGCTGATCTCCGGGCACTTCACCGCCGACCGCAAGCTCGCCGCGAACGACTTCCGTCTCTACTCGCCCCGCTTTCAGGGCGACAACCTCCGGCACAACCTGGACCTGGTGGAGGCTCTGCGGAAGATCGCCGAGCAGAAGGGCGTCTCCGTCGCGCAGATCGCCATCGCCTGGGTGCTGGCCCAGGGCGAGGACATCGTGCCGCTGATCGGCGCGCGGTCCAGGGAGCGGCTGGCGGAGTCGCTGGGCGCGCTGGACGTCGTCCTGGACGCCGCCGACCTCGCCGCGATCGAGGGCGCCGTCCCGGCCGACGCGGCCGCCGGTGACCGTTACTCGGCCGCCGCGATGGCCCACCTCGACAGCGAGCGCTGACCCGCCCTCCGGGTACGGTCTGAGCATGTCACCGACCACCGAGACCCTGACCGCCGAGCGCATCCTCGAGGCGACCGAGGAGGTGCTGCGCCGCCACGGCCCGGCCAAGGCCACCGTGGTCGACGTGGCCCGTGCGCTCGGTGTCAGTCACGGCAGTGTCTACCGGCACTTCCGGACGAAGGCGGCGCTGCGCGAGGCGGTCACGAAACGGTGGCTGGACCGCATGTTCGAGACCCTCGCCGGTATCACGGCCGACGAGTCCCGCGCCCCGGAGACCCGGCTGCGCGACTGGCTCGCGGCGCTCTTCGAGGCCAAGCGGCGCAAGGCGGGCGACGACCCCGAACTGTTCGCCACCTACATGGTGCTGACCAGGGAGGCCGGTGAGGTGGTCGGCGAGCACCTCGCCGACCTGACCGGCCAGCTGACCCGGATCATCGAGGCGGGAGTCGCGTCCGGCGACTTCACCGCCCCCGATCCGAGGACCACCGCCGGCGCCGTCTTCCATGCCACCGGCCGCTTCCACGACCCCGGCTACCACCGGGTGTGGGAGCGACCGGGGGCCCAGGAGGACTTCACGGCGCTGGTGGACCTGCTGCTGCGCGGGCTGCGGGGGACGGTCTGATGGCCCCGACGATCCGACGGGCCGTGATCCCCGCCGCCGGGCTGGGCTCCCGGCTGCTGCCCCTCACGAAGGCGATCCCGAAGGAGATGCTCCCGGTCGGCGACAAGCCGGTGATCGAGCACACCGTGCGCGAGCTGGTGGACTCGGGCATCACCGACATCACCATCGTCGTCTCCGGCGGCAAGAGCCTGATCCAGGACCACTTCCGCCCCAACCCGGCCCTCGTCGAGCAGCTCCGCGCCGACGGCAAGACCGCCTACGCGGACGCGGTCGAGGAGGTGGCCGAGCTGGCCCGCAAGGGCCACATCACCTACCTGGACCAGCGCGGCCCGTACGGCAACGGCACCCCGGTGCTGAACGCCGCCCGATCCTTCGGCGACGAGCCGGTCCTGGTCCTGTGGCCCGACGACGTCTTCGTCGCCGAGACCCCCCGCGCCCAGCAGCTGATCCGCGCCTACGAGCAGACCGGCTGCCCGGTGCTGGCACTGCTGCCGATGGACCCCGCCGACTCACAGCGCTACGGCGTCCCCGTCGTCAAGGAAGACCTCGGCGAGGGGACCCTGCGCATCACCGGCCTCGTCGAGAAACCCGACCCGGCCTGCGCGCCGTCGTCGTACGCGGCCATCGGCGGCTATGTCATCACCCCCGGCATCGTCGACGAACTGCGCGAGCAGACCCGCCGCTGGTACGAGCACCGGACCGGTGAGATCTACCTGACCGACGCCATCAACGCCTACGCCCGCGGCCGCGCGGTGTACGGCCAGGTCATCAAGGGCCGCTGGTACGACACCGGCAACCCGGCCGACTACCTCGTCGCCCAGCTGGCCCACGCCCTGGCCCACCCCGAGTACGGGCCGGTGCTGCGGGGCCTGGTCAGCGACCTCGACGCGCGCGGCGACCGGGCACCTCACTCGAACTGACCCAAGTTCAACGCGGAATCACCCAGCCCGGCGCCCAGGTCCCGGCGGCGTCGTGGCCGGCCGCCGTGGCGTCGAGGTGGGCGCGCAGGGTGGCCAGCGCCGGGTGGGGGTTGTCGCGGTGCCAGAGGAGCGAGTGCGGGTAGACGGGGGTCGGGTCGGTCACCGGGATGAGGCGCAGGCCGTGGCCCGCGGGCCAGACGAGGCGGGTCCGCCCGCCCATGAAGGTGGCCAGCGCCGGGGTGTCGGCGATGGTGTCGAGGAGGGCGTCGGAGCCGAAGTTGGGGCCGGTCGCCTCGATGGTGAGACCGAACTCGGCGACGAGATCGTCGTAGTAGGCAGCCCACTCGGTTCCGGGGGCGAGACCGGGCATCCAGATCCGGTGCCCGGCGAGCTGGGCGAGGGGCACCGACCGGACGCCCGCCAGCGCGTGGGCGGAGCCGGTGAGGAGCTGGAGCGGCTCGTCGAGCACCCGGACGGACTCGATGTCCTCGGGCAGGGGCCGGCCGGGGGCGGCGACGGCGCGGAAGGACGCGTCGATGGCACCGGACCGGAGGGCGGCGACGGCCGTCTCGATCTCGAACAGCATCACCACGTCGAGGTCGATCTCGGGGTGGGCGCGGTGGAAGCCGCGCATCAGGCCCGTCGCCGCGCCGCGTGAGGCGATCACGTCGACGCGCAGCGGACGCCGGCCGGTGCGTACGGACGCGACCGCGCGCTCGGTGACGCGCAGCAGGTCGCGTGCGTGGGGCAGGAACGCCTGCCCGTCGATGGTGAGTTCGGCGCCGCGCGGGGTGCGGGTGAACAGCCGCACCCCGAGGTCGCGCTCCAGCGCCGCGATGCGCTTGGAGACGGCCTGCTGGGTGACCGCCAGCTCGGCGGCGGCTTCCTGGAACTGCCCCGCGTCGGCGGCGGCGACGAAGGTCCGGACGGTTTCTAGGTCCATGTCCCCACCCTATGGATACAACCGTCGGTTGTGGCCAGGCGGTCCCACGGTTGTTTGATCCCGGGTGCGGTGCTCGCTTTGATGCTTCCGAACGCGGATCGGTTGTGCGGGTGAGTGGCGAGGGGCGGGCGGGCATGTGGAGCGGGCACCGGCTGGGACAGCTGCGCGGAGGTCTGCGCAGACGTCTGCTCGGGCATCGGCTGGGGAGGCGGTTCGGGTGGCTCTGGGGGGCGTACGGGACGAGCGCGCTCGGCACCTGGCTCGCCTTCGGCGCGTTCCCGCTGATCGCCGTCCAGGTGCTCCACGCCGGACCGGCCAAGGTCGCCGCGCTCTCCTCCGCGGGGGCCGCGGTGGGCGCGGTCGTGGCGGTGCCGCTCGGACCGTGGGTGGAGTTCCGCCGCAAGCGGCCGGTGCTGATCGCGATGGACCTGGTGCGGTTCGCGGCGCTGCTGACGATCCCCGCCGCGTTCGCGCTCGGCGTCCTCACCTTCCTTCAGCTCCTGCTGGTCTCGATCGTCGTCGCGGCGGCCGACATCACCTTCCGCGCCGCCTCCGGCGCGTACCTGAAGACGCTGCTGCCGGCCGAGGACCTGCTCGTAGCCAACGCCCGGTTCGAGTCCACGGCCTGGACGACCACCATCATCGGCCCGCCGCTGGGCGGCGCGGCGATCGGACTCCTCGGTCCGGTGGCGACCGTGGTGGCCGACGCGGTCAGCTACCTGCTCTCGGCCCTGGGCCTTCGCGCGATGGGCGGACACGAGCAGCGGCCCGAGCCCCGGGAGGCCGCGCGGATGCGGGCAGGGGACCTGCTCGACGGCTGGCGGTACATCCTCGCCGACGCGACGCTGCGTCCCCTGTTCTTCAACACGGCCCTGTTCAACGGCCTGGTGATGGCCGCCCAGCCGCTGCTGGCCGTCCTGATGCTCGGCCGGCTCGGGTTCGCACCCTGGCAGTACGGCCTCGCCTTCGCCGCGCCCGCGATCGGCGGGCTGCTCGGTTCGCGGCTGGCCCGACCGCTCGTCACCCGGTTCGGGCAGCACCGGGTCCTGGTCGGGTCGGGGGCGCTGCGCGCGGTCTGGCCCGTCGGCCTGGCCTTCCTCGGGCCGGGCACCGGCGGGCTGCTGCTGGTGGTGGGCGTCGAACTCGGGCTCATCTTCTGCTGCGGGGTCTTCAACCCCGTCCACGCCACCTACCGACTGGAGCGCACCGCGACCGACCGGGTCGCCCGCACACTGTCCGCCTGGGCGGTGACGGCCAAGGCGTCGACCGCGCTCCTGACGGCCGTCTGGGGCGTGCTGGGCAGCCTGCTCGGCCCGCGTACGGCCATCGGCCTGGCCGGCGTGTTCCTGCTGGCCACCCCGCTGCTGCTGCCCCGCCGCGCGGCAGCGCGCCTCTCCGAGCCGGAGCCGGCGCCCGCGCTGGAGCCGGAGCCGGAGCCGGGGCCGGCACCGAACCGCGCCTGACGGGCCGGGATCCGTACCCGCTCTTGTCGGGCACCGACATCGGCTCCATCCTGGCCGGCGAACCGGCGAACCGGCGAACCGGCGAACCGGCGAACCGGCGAACCGGCGGCTCCCGGGGCGGCCGGACGTCATCGCGGCTCGCGGCCCTCCGAGGGGTCCACCGTCGCCTGATGCGCCTCCACGAGGTGTTCCTCGGCCTTCAGCCAGGGCAGGAACTGCGCTCTTTGGTGCCAGCCGCAGGTGTCGCATCTGATGGTGCGCTGCACACCCGCGCGCCGCACTCTGACGACATGCTCCCGTCCGTGCTGGTCCCACCGGCTCACCTTGCTCGTGTTGATCTCCAGCACCACGCCTCCCGAAATCTCGGCCAGCAAGGAGTGTGCAGCAATACCAACATCAACAGGGGTTTCGGCCCGTCGAGTTGACCGAGCCGTTCCCGAGTCGGGTCCGGGGCGCCGGAGTCAGCCCACCTTGCGCGGCAGCCGCAGGCTCAGCAGCCCCGTCACGACGACCCCGCCCAACTGCACTGCCAGCGTGGTGACCAGGGCGTTCCGCATGCCCATCCCCGGTACCAGGGAGAGGAAGAGGGTGCCGAGGGTGGCCACGCCCAGTGCCAGCGAGGCCTGTTGGGTGGTCACCATCACCCCGCTGCCGACGCCCGCGCGGGCCGGCGGCACCTCGGACATCACGATCCGCATGACGACGGGCAGTTGGAGCGCCTGCCCCGCACCGGCGACCGCCGCGCCCGGAAGCAGCGCGACGAAGCCCACGTCCGGCCAGTCGGCGCGCACCGCCAGCAGGATGAGGACGACGCCCACGCCCTGGACCACCGAGCCCGCCGTGACCACCCGGGCCCCGAACCGCGCCACCAGCCGCGGCCCGGCCAGCGACACCAGGAAGAACGCCAGAGCCATCGGCGCGAGGGCGAGTCCGGCCCGCACCGGACCCAGCCCCGCCCCGCTCTGGAGCGCCACGGCGATGACGAACATGAACCCGCTGAAGCCGATCGAGAACGGCACCATGAGCGTGAGGCCGCGCCGCAGCGGGGTGAGCGCGAAGAGGCTCGGCGGCACCAGCGGGGTACGGCCCTGCCGGTCGGCCCGCCGCTCCACCGCGAGGAACGCGCCCGTGACCAGTGGGAACGCGGCCAGCGACAGCCACGTCCACAGCGGCCAGCCCGCCGCCCGGCCCTCGGTGAGCGGGGCGAGCAGCGTCAGCAGGGCGGCGGCGAGGAGCACGGTGCCGGGTCCGTCCACGGGCTCGGGGCGCGGTGAGCGCGTCTCCGGGACGGTACGGACGGCGAGGACGAGCCCGACGACCACGACGGGGACGTTCACGAGGAACACGGACCGCCAGCCGCTGCCGGCGAGGTCCGCGGCGACCAGTACGCCGCCCAGGATCTGGCCCGCGACCATGGACAGCCCGGCGGTCGCGCCGTACAGGCTCATCGCCTTGGCGCGACGCGGCCCCTCGGTGGACGACTGGATGGTGGCCAGCACCTGCGGCACCATCGCGGCGGCCGACGCGCCCTGCGCGACCCGCGCCGCGACCAGGGACCACGCGTCGGGCGCGAGGCCGCAGGCCAGTGAGGTCAGGCCGAAGACGGCCATGCCGCCCAGGAAGAGCCGCCGCCGGCCGAACAGGTCGCCGAGCCGGCCGCCCAGCACGAGCAGCACGGCGTACGCGAGCCCGTACCCGGAGACGACGAGTTCGAGGACGGACTCGCTCGCGGCGAGATCCCGTCCCATGGTGGGCAGGGCGACGTTGACTATGAAGAAGTCGATCAGGGGAAGTGCCGCGCCGAGCAGCACGGTGAACAGCCCGAGCGAGCCGAGCGCGCGGGGTGCCGCGACCGTCCGTGCGGCGGCTGGGGTGGTGATGGTTTCAGTCACGCCCCCGAGCCTGCGCCGTCGCCCAGACGGGTACCAGATTCGTCTTATCCTGGTAGAAGGAGTACCTGGCAACAGGGTCCGGGCGGCCGCACGCTGGAGGCATGACGACGATGGCCCAGGAAACACGCGCGCGCGAGGCCCAGGCAGTGCGCCGGGCTCAGAGGACTCGTGAGGCCCAGGAGGCCCAGGAGGGCCGTGCGGCCCAGGAGGCCCGCGAGGTTCAGAAGGCCCGTGAGTCGCACGGCGCCGGGGGCTCGGAGATCCGGCGCCACGAGCTGGCCGCCTTCCTGCGCAGCCGGCGTGAGCGGATCACGCCCGAGCAGGTGGGGCTCCCGCGCGGGGCGCGCCGCCGTACGCCGGGGCTGCGCCGCGAGGAGGTCGCCCATCTCTCGGCGGTGGGCGTCACCTGGTACACCTGGCTCGAACAGTCCAGGGACATCCAGGTCTCGGTCCAGGTCCTCGACGCACTCGCCCGCACCATGCTGCTCGACCCGAGCGAACGGGCGCACCTCTTCCAGCTGGCCGCCGCGACCGACCCGACCCCCGCCTCGTCCTGCACCGGCGTCACCGACGCCGTACGCGAGGTCCTCGACCAGCTCGACCCGCTGCCCGCCTGCGTCCAGAACAGCCGCTACGACATCCTGGCCTACAACCGCACCTACGCCCGTCTGCTCTGCGACCTCGACGCGATCCCGCCCGAGGACCGCAACTGCATGGTCCTCGTCCACACCCACCCGCAGTGGCGCGAGTCGATCGTCCACCTCGACGAGACCATGCGCCTGATGGCCGCGAAGCTCCGCGCCTCCATGGCCGGCCATCTCACCGAGCCCGCCTGGAAGATGCTGGTCAAGCGGCTCCAGTCGGAGTCCCCGGAGTTCCGCGAGAACTGGGAGCGCTACGAGGTCGTCGCGACCCGCAGCAAGACCAAACAGTTCCGCAACTCGCAGGTCGGCCTCCTCGAACTCACCCACACCGACCTCTGGCTGAGCCCGGAACTCGGGGCCCGCCTGGTGACGTACGCACCGGCGGACGAGGTGACGCGGGAGCGGCTGGAGAAGCTGTACGCGTTCGCGCGGGCGGCCTCCGCCAAGAGTGCCGAGATCGCCAAGAGTGCCAAGAGTGCCAAGAGTGCCGAGAGTGCCGAGATCGCCGAGATCGCCAAGAGTGCCGAGACCGCCGAGATCGCCAAGACCGCCGAGATCGCCGAGATCGCCAAGAGTGCCGAGACCGCCAAGAGTGCCGAGACCGCCGGGAGCGGGGTCAGGCGCTGAGGCTCGCCGCCTCCCGGATCTCCGGCGCCTCCAGTCGCCGCGCGGTCCGCTCCGCCGTCCGCCGGGCCCAGGACCCGGTGGTCACGGCGCCCAGGGCGAGGACGACGACACCGCAGCCGGTGAGGATCCACCAGCCGGGGAGGGCCGCGGAGACGAAGGTGTCGCGGTACGCCGAGGGGCTCACGCCCGCCGCCAGGACCGCGCCGATCACCGCGACGCCCAGTGTCTGGCCCAGCTGACGGCTGGTGGAGGCGACCGCGGCCGCGACCCCCGCCTGACCGCGGGGCATGCCCGACACCGCCGTGTTCGTGATCGGCGCGTTCACGAACCCGAAGCCCACCCCGAACAGCACGTACCCGAGGAACAGGGTCGCGTCGGACGTCTCCGCCTCGAAGACGGCGAACAGCAGCCCGCTCGTCGTGATCGCGGCGCCCGAGATCAGCAGCGGCAGCCGCGGTCCCCGGCTGCCGACCAGCCGTCCGGACAGCGGGGCGCACAGGAACATCGGCACGGCCATGGGCAGCATCCACAGCCCGGCGTGCAGGGCGTCGAGGCCCCGTACGTTCTGCAGGTACAGCGTGGACAGGAACAGGAAGCCGCCCAGCGCGGCGAACGCGGCGACCGCGACCACGGTCGCCCCGCTGAACGGGACCGACCGGAAGAAGCGCAGGTCGACGAGGGGTTCATCGCGCCGGGGCTCGTACCGGAGCAGGCCGATCAGCGCGGCCAGCGCCACCGCGGCGAAGGGGAGGCTGGTCGAGGCGCCCGCCTCCGGCGCCTCGATGATCGCGTAGGTGAGGGGGCCGAACAGGGCGATGACCAGCAGCTGGCCGACCGGGTCGGGGCGGCGGGCCTTGGGCGCGCGGGACTCGGGGACGTAGCGCAGGGTCGCCAGCAGGGCGGCCAGGCCGATCGGCAGGTTGAGCCAGAAGATCGACCGCCAGCCGACGGACTCCACCAGGAGTCCGCCCAGCAGCGGGCCCGCGGCCATCGAGATGCCCACGACCGCGCCCCAGACCCCGATCGCGCGGGCCCGCTCGCGGGGGTCGGTGAACGTGTTGGTGATGATCGACATGGCGACCGGGTTCAGCATCGAGCCGCCGACCGCCTGCACCATCCGGGCCGCGATCAGCAGCTCCAGGTTCGGGGCGAGCGAGCACAGCAGCGAGCCGATCGTGAACACGACCAGCCCGGCCATGAAGACCTTCTTGCGGCCGATCCGGTCGGCGGTCGACCCCGCGAGCATCAGCAGCACGGCGAGCACGAGCGTGTACGCGTCGATCGTCCACTGGAGGCCGGCGGTGGAGGCGTGCAGATCGCGCTGCATCGCGGGCAGGGCGACATTGAGAACGGTGACGTCGAGGCTCACGATCAGCAGGCTCATGCAGCAGATCGCGAGGACCAGGAGACGTCGCCGAGGGCTGAGCTCGGGCATGCGCTCCATCGTACGCCGATATCAATAGTGCGCCTAACTAATGGTCGCTACATGATCCGTCGGCGGCCACGGGGAATATGCGGCCGGGCACGCCGTCCGATGCGTGACAATGGGTGGATGCCCACGACCGCGCCCACGCAGAACACGACCCTCCGGATCGGCCCGCACACCGTCACCCCGCCGGTCGTCCTGGCCCCCATGGCCGGGATCACCAACGCTCCCTTCCGCACCCTGTGCCGGGAGTTCAGCGGCGGCAAGGGGCTGTTCGTGAGCGAGATGATCACGACCCGGGCGCTGGTCGAGCGCAACGAGAAGACCATGCAGCTGATCCACTTCGACGCGACCGAGAAGCCGCGCTCGATCCAGCTGTACGGCGTCGACCCGGCCACCGTCGGCAAGGCCGTCCGCATGATCGCGGAGGAGGGCCTCGCCGACCACATCGACCTGAACTTCGGCTGCCCGGTCCCCAAGGTGACCCGCAAGGGCGGCGGCTCCGCGCTCCCCTACAAGCGCCACCTGCTGCGGGCGATCCTGCGGGAGGCGGTGAGCGGGGCCGGCGACCTCCCGGTGACGATGAAGATGCGCAAGGGCATCGACGACGACCACATCACCTACCTCGACGCCGGCCGGATCGCCGTCGAGGAGGGCGTCACCGCGATCGCGCTGCACGGACGCACCGCCGCCCAGCACTACGGCGGCACCGCCGACTGGGAGGCGATCGCCCGCCTGAAGGAACACGTCCCGGAGATCCCCGTCCTCGGCAACGGCGACATCTGGTCGGCCGAGGACGCGCTGCGCATGGTGCGCGAGACCGGCTGCGACGGCGTGGTCGTCGGACGCGGCTGCCTCGGCCGGCCGTGGCTGTTCGCCGACCTCGTGGCCGCCTTCGAGGGGCGGACCGACGACATCGCACGGCCCTCGCTCCGTGAGGTCGCCGACATCATGGTCCGGCACGCCACCCTGCTCGGCGAGTGGATCGGCGACGAGCCGCGCGGGGTCATCGACTTCCGCAAGCACGTCGCCTGGTACCTCAAGGGCTTCGCCGTCGGCTCCGAGATGCGCAAGCGGCTGGCCATCACCTCGTCCCTCGCCGAACTCCGGGCCGGTCTCGACGAGCTGGACCTCGACCAGCCCTGGCCCACCGGCGCCGACGGCCCCCGGGGCCGCACCTCCGGCAACAACAGGGTCGTGCTGCCGGACGGCTGGCTGAAGGACCCGTACGACTGCGCGGGCATCAGCGAGGACGCGGAACTGGACACCTCCGGCGGCTGACGTCCCGTCGCGCGCTCAGCCGGTCGACGGGTGCGGGGTCGAGCCGTACGCCGTCAGGAACTTGTCGCGGAAGGAACTCATCTTCCACACCGGGGCGTCGTGGGCCGGCTTCAGACCGTCCGTCCAGTTCCAGGCGGCGATCTTGTCGAGGACCTTCGGGTCCTTGGCGACGATCGAGACCGGCACGTCCCGGCTGGCGTTGTTGCCGCTGACCCGGCTGATGGGCTGGTGGTCGCCGAGGAACACCAGAACGGTGTCGTCGGTGCCGTAGCGCTCCAGCCACTGGGTGAGGGCGGTCACCGAGTACTGGATGGACCTGCCGTACTCCTTCTTGGACCTGGCCGAGTCGGCGATGACGTCGGACGCCTTCTCGCCGGCCGCCTGGATGTCCTCGAACACCGAGCCGTCGCCGAGCTCGTCCCAGCCGACCATCTTCGGGATCGGCGCCCAGGGCTGGTGGCTGGAGGTCAGGATGATCTCCGACATCAGCGGCTTGTCGCGGTCGGTGCGGCCGTGCTCCAGCCGCTGGAACGCCTCCAGGGCGTACTGGTCGGGCATGGTCGACCAGCTGAACTTCGGTCCCTGGTAGCCCATCTGGAAGGCGTTGTAGACCTTGTCCAGGCCGTAGAACCCCTGCTCCGGCCAGCCCTTCTGCACGCCCGGCATGATGCCGACCGTGTCCCAGGCGCCGGTCTTCTGGAACGCCTTGGTCAGGGACAGGTGGTCGCTGGCCATGACCGTGCGGTACCGCTGCTGGGTGTCGACCCACAGGCCGGACAGGGTGGTGGAGTGGCCGAGCCAGCTGCTGCCGCCGTACGTCGCCGAGGTCAGCCAGCCGCTCTTCGCGCTGAAGCCGGCCTTCGCCAGGGCCGCGGTGCTGGTGTCCAGGGTCTCGTCGACGCCGGGCGCCATGCCCGGATCCTCGATGGCGCTGCGGCCGTAGCTCTCGATGAAGGTGAAGATCACGTCCTTGCCGCGCAGGTCCGGCACGAGCTGGGCGGCCGGGGTGGCTCCGAACGTGTCGCTGCGGGCCACCTTCCCGAACGTCGCCTCGTCCTGGATGGTCACCCGCACCCGCCTGGCCTCGGAGACGAGCGTGTTCACGACCTGGTCGGAGGCGACCGGCAGCGCGGCGTACTGGACACCGAGGACGGAGCAGGTGATCCAGACGGTGCCCGCGATCAGCGTGCCCCGGGTCGCCCGCCGGGTGTCGCGCACCAGGATGCCGCTCAGCCGGACCGTCGCCAGCGCCATGACGGCCATGATCAGTACGACGAGCAGGACGAGCCCGATCGACGCGGCCAGCGCGACGGTCCCGCCCATCGAGTCCGCCACGTACGACTGCGCGTCGTCCAGCAGGGTCCAGTCCAGGACGAGGTCGAAGTCGCGGCCCAGGTACTCCACGAACTGCATGTCGAGCACGTTCAGAATGGTCAGCGCGCCGAGAGCCGCGCCGGCCAGCGCCGCCAGCGCCACCCGGGGCCGGCGCGGCAGCGCCAGCAGCACGGCCGCGCCGATGATCGCCTCACCCGGCAGCCGCACGAACCGGCTCAGGTGCAGCGCGAAGAGACGATTCGGCAGCGACAGCGCCCCGAATACGAGCACCAGGGAGACGACGGTCGCCGTCCACCACACCACCCGAGCCGCCCCCGGATACCGCCCCCGCCAGCCCCGCCAGTACGAAACCCGCGCCCGAAGCCCACGAGGCCTGGACTGGGCGGGTCCGCCGGCCTCGGCGGGTTCGCTGGGCTCTGCGGGTTCGCTGAGCTCAGCGGCCTCGGCGGGTTCGCTGAGCTCTGCGGACGCGCCGGACGCGCCGGACGCGCCGGACGCGCCGGACGCGGCGGGCTCGGCGGGCTCGGCGGGCTCACCGGACTCGCTGGGCTCAGCGGCCTCGGCGGAAGCGCCGGGCTCATCGGACTCGGCGGCCTCGCCGTCGGCGGCCGGAGTCTCCGTCGACCGGGGCTCGGCGGACGGGGTTGCAGCCGGCGGGGTCTTTGGTGATGGAGGTTCCGGCTGGGCCGTCGCCGTGGGGGGCGGGGTGTCGTCCTCGGGGTCCTGCGGTGTGGGCAGCTGGGATGAGTGAGTGGTGACAGGCACCCGAGGGTCCTTCCGTACGAAGCCCGGCGGTTCGGGGGATCCGGCATGGGGCCGGATCCGCCACAGTTTCGTACGGCCTGCCTTCGGCCCGCGTTCAACCCCCCTCGGCCAGCGCTCGGCAAACACCGCGCAAACGGCACGCCAAGCAGCCGGACCGGGGCCGGACCGGGGGAGGTTACGCGCCCCCGACCGCCGTGAGCAGCGCCAACGGGGCCGCCGCCGAACGGGACTCCCGTACACACGCGTGCGGGTACGGTACCGGCTCCGCGTGGGTGTCGCGGCCATAGCCCGCGAGGACCTCGGGGAGACGGTGCCCGGTCGCGGTCGCCGCGTCGACCAGCGCGTGGGCGACCGTACGGGCCTCGTCGTGCAGGCCGTAGCGGGCGAGGCCCAGCGTGATCAGCGCGTTGTCGTGCGGCCAGACCGAACCGCGGTGGTAGGAGAGCGGGTGGTACGCCGGCTGTCCGGACGCCAGGGTGCGCACGCCCCAGCCGGAGAAGAAGTCGGGTTCGAGCAGCCGCCGGCCGACGACCTCCCCGTACTCCTTGTCCAGCAGGCCCGACCAGAGCAGATGCCCGGCGTCCGAGGCGAGCGCGTCGACCTGGCGGCCCTCGCCGTCCAGAGCGAGCGCCGGGAAGGACCGCTCCCGCATCCAGAAGTCCCGCTGGAACCGGTCCCGCAGGTCGGCGGCCGCCTGTTCCAGCAGGGCCGCGTACTTCTCGTCCTCCCACACCGTGCGCGCCACCCACGCCGTGCGGCGCAGCGCGTCGTACGCGTAGCCCTGGGCCCCCGCCGCCAGCACCGCTCCGGTCGCGCGGGTGCCGTCCGCGGAGCAGATGGCGCCGGGGGAGTCCTTCCAGTTCTGGTTGGCCAGACCGCCCTGGTCGGCCCGGTACACCAGGTAGCCGCGGGAGGTGAGCCCGCCGTGGTCCAGCATCCAGCCGATCGCCGCGCGGGCGTGCGGCTCCAGCCGGCGGGCCAGCGCCAGGTCACGGGTCTGCTCGACATACGCGCCGAGGAGGACGAGGAACAGCGGGGTCGCGTCCACCGAGCCGTAGTAGCGGCCGTACGGGACCTGCCCGAAGTGGGCGAGCTCGCCGTGCCGCACCTCGTGCACGATCTTGCCGGGCTGGGACACCGCCCGCGGGCCGGTCTCGGTGGCCTGGGCCGCGGCGAGCGCGAGCAGCGTGGCGGCGGCCGGGCGGGAGCGGTAGGGGAGGGCGAAGAGCGAGGTGAGCAGGGCGTCACGGCCCAGCAGGGTCAGGAACCAGGGGGCGCCCGCCGCCGGGACGCGCAGCTCCTCGCCGTCCGGGCCGGTCGCCTGGACCTGGAGCGCGGCCAGGTCCGCGAGACCGCGCGCACAGGCCGCGGCCAGCTCGGGCCAGCCGGTCGGGAAGGCCACGCCCTCCGCGAACTCGCCTTCCTGCGCGAGGAGTTGCCCGGTGACCGAGGCCGGTGAGCGGGGCACCCGCAGGGTCCGCTTCTCACCGTGCGGCCGGGCCATCACCCGCAGGGTCAGTTCGGCGGAGCCGTGCGGTTCGAGCTCCAGCTTCCACACCAGCCGGCGGGCGCCGGTGCCGGTCTCCTCGACGCCGTCCGGCACGGGCTCGGCCGTCACCGTCGTACAGGACTTCCACTCGCCGCGCCGGTAGGTGAACTCCACGCCGTCGTCGAGGATCTGGCGTCGGCGTACGACGCCGGTCTTCGCGTACGTACGGTGGTCGGAGCGCAGTTCGAACTGGTCGGTGAAGTCGGCGTCGGCGGTGACCGCGAGGCGGACCGTCGTCGGCACCGGGCGGTTGCTGACGACCCGCAGCGTCTCCACGAACGAGCTGTCACCGACGGCCTGTTCGCGGAAGAGCGTGCAGGACGGCGGCTCGTTGCGGCCGCCGCGCGGGACGAGCACGCACCGCGTGGTGTCCCCGTCCGCGACCGGCGAGAGCACCTCCGGCACGGCGCCGTCGACCGTCAGCTGCCAGCGGCTGAGATGCCGGGCGTCCCGGACGAACAACCCTTCGGGGGACCCGTCGGCCACCCCGGAGCCCCGTACGCCGCTGATGTCCCCGCGGTCGCCCACGGCGGCGAACGTCCCGCCGTACACGAGCAGATGATGCCGGTCCGTCATCCCCGGTCCCCTCCCTTGAGCGCCGTGATACCCGTGCCGGCCGTGATGTCCGGGCCGGCCATGACACCCGTGCCTGACGTGGTGTCCTCGTGCAGCAGGTCGAGCGTGAGCGCGGCGGTCCAGCTGAAGCCGGTCGCGCCGCAGGCCTCGCCGGTGTACGGGTCGACGTACTCGGCGAAGTCGGAGGTGTCCGCGATGTCCAGCACGGCCCGGCGCAGCGCGTCCGCGTCGGCCTGGTTGCCGTGCAGCCTGAGGCCCCGCTCGAGCAGCCAGCTCGTGTTGAACCAGGCCGGGCCGCGCCAGTAGCGGTGCGGGTCGAAGGCCTCGCCGAGCAGGTCGTAGCTGGGGGCGAGGCGGGTGGTGGCGCCCAGACCGAAGTGCGGGCCGCGCAGGGTGCCGACGAGGGCGGCGGCCACCTCGCGCGGCAGGCCGGGCAGGAGAAGGGGGACGAGACCGGAGACGCCACGCTCGGGGACGAGGGCCCCGGTGAGCGGGCGCCGGCCCGGGTCCGGATCCCCGCCGCGCAGGTCATCCCCGCCGCGCAGGTCACGGCAGAAGAACATGCCCTCCGTCGGCTCCCACAGCCGCTCGACGAGCGCCGCCGTCAGCCGTTCCGCGCGCGCGTGGCGGGCCGTGCCGGTCGCGCCCAGCTCGGTCGCGATGCGGGCCAGGGCGTGTTCGGAGGCGATGAGCAGCGCGTTGAAGGCGGGATCCTCGACGGCGAACTCCGCGCCCCCGGCGCCATGACCTCCCCCACCGGGCCCGTCCCGGTGGCCGTCGTCCCAGACCCCGCCGTCGCGGTATCCGCCGTCCCGGTACTCCGTGGCCAGCCGCACGTAGCGCCCGTAGTCCAGGTCCGTCGGACGGTCCTCGGGCGCCCCGTGGTCGAGGTCGGCGCGCCGGAAGGAGCGGGCCGGGGCCGGGGTGACCCGGGAGAGCGGCGCGTCCCAGCTCGGTGCGTTGTCCATGCCCTGTTCCCACGGATGGACGACGGACACCAGCCCGCCCCCGCCCAGGTCGCGCCGGTGCAGCAGATAGCGGTGCCAGGCGGCCAGCCGGGGGTACACCCGGGTGAGGAATCCGCTGGCGCGCGAGAGCCCCGGGTCGGCGCAGTGCACCAGCCAGGCCGCGAGCGCGTGCACCGGTGGCTGCACGATGCCGGAGGTCTGTACGGTGCGCGGGGCGCCCGCGGCGCGCCCCGCGGTCGAGGAGCGCCAGAAGTCGGGGCTGGGGAAGTACGCGTCGAGCGGCACGGAGGGGTTGAACACGATGTGCGGGATGCGCCCGTCGCCCCACTGGGCGTCCAGCAGCGTCTCCAGCTCCGTCTGCGCCCGGCGCGGCGAGAGGTGCCGCAGGCCGATGGCGATGAAGGCCGAGTCCCAGGACCACTGGTGCGGGTACAGACCGGGGGAGGGAACGGTCGACGTTCCCGTCCAGTTGCCCGCCAGTACGTGCGCCGCCCGGCGGCGCAGAGCCGCGAGGTGCGGAGTGCCGGGTGCCGGAGCCCCGGGCTGCGGCGGACCCGGCGGAGCCGCCGGATCGTATGCAACGGCGTACTCCGCCGGGCGGGCGATGAGCTGGGCGGTGCGATCCACTCGGGGCTCCCCGAAGACGACAAGGCCGACCGGTTCGGCAGTGGCTACCATAGGGTTACGTCTATTTAACACGCAAAACTCAATATGTAATGCAGGCTTGAGAAACACAAGGGGGTGCGCATGACGGGACGCGGCCAGGCCAGCTCCGGGGATCTGCTCGAACTGGTGCGCAGGGGACGGGCGACGACACGTGGTGCCCTCCAGCAGGCCACCGGCCTCTCCCGCGCGACCGTCGGCCAGCGTCTGGACCGCCTCTTCCGCGCCGGCTGGCTGCGTGAGGGCGCCGGCGGCCCGGTCGACTCCCCGCTGGGCGGCCGCCCCTCGATCACCCTGGAGTTCGACGACGCCCACGCCGTCGTCCTGGCGGCGGACCTGGACACGCGGCACGCGCGGGCGGCCGTGCTGACGCTGACCGGGGAGATCCTGGCCGAGCACGGCGGCACGCTGGTCATCGAGGACGGGCCGGACGCGGTGCTCGGCGAGCTGGGCGGCTGGTTCGCCGAGCTGCTGGAGAAGGCGGGCCACCGGCCGGACGAGGTGTGCGGCATCGGACTCGCCGTGCCCGGCCCGGTCGACAGCGAGACCGGCCGGGTCGTCCAGCCGCCGATCATGCCCGGCTGGGACGGCTACGACATAAGGGGGCGCCTGTCCCGCGCCTTCACCGAACGGACGGCGGGCGCGGGCGGGGAAGCGGGTGGCGGCGCGGCGGTGGCGGTCCCCGTCCTCGTCGACAACGACGCGAACCTCATGGCGTACGGCGAACAGCGCACCGGATACGCCGACTGCTCGGCGTTCGTGCTGGTCAAGGTATCGACGGGCATAGGCGCGGGAGTCGTGGTCGGCGGCTCGATCTTCCGGGGCATCGACGGCGGGGCCGGCGACATCGGGCACATCCGGGTGGGCGCGGAGGCGCTGTGCCGCTGCGGTTCCTACGGCTGTCTCGCGGCGGTCGCCAGTGGTGGCGCCGTGGCGCGGAGGCTGGCGGAGTCGGGCGTTCCGGCCTCCTCGGGATCGGATGTGCGCGACCTGCTCGCGGCCGGCCACCCGGAGGCGGCCGCACTGGCCCGTGAGGCCGGCCGCCGGGTCGGGGACGTACTGGCGACCGTCGTGACGCTGCTCAACCCCGGGGTTCTGATGATCGCCGGGGATCTGGCCGGAACCGCCTTCCTGACCGGCGTGCGCGAGTTGCTCTATCAGCGTGCGCTGCCCCGCTCCACGGCCCACCTGGACGTGGTGACCTCGCGGCTGGGGGAGCGGGCGGGCCTGGTGGGAGCGGGTGCGCTGGTGGTGGAGCACCTGTACGCGCCGGAGCGGGCCGAGGAGCGGTTGCTGGCGCTCGGGGTGTGAGGGACGCTCGTGTGACGGGAGTTCCGGAACTCCCGGAACTCCCGGGACCCTCGTGTGACGAGCAGGTTTCCGTCCCTGGGCATGTCCTCGGGTGCGTCCGCATCGTGAAATCGAGGCGCCCACGCAAGGCTGATTCCGGCGTGATTCTCGCCACCCCTGAGGGGGGTAGTGCTCAGATGAGCGAATCAAGAGCGACTGCACTTCTCCAAGGGGTGGCACTCAGTGCCACCCCTTGATCGTTCATCGATCGAAATCAATCGTGCCGCACAGTGCTCATCTGAGCGTAATATGGGGCATGTGAGAGGCGGTCGGGAGGTGCTTGCGTTCAAGAAGTGAAAACATCGGCGGCCGCGCGCTTGCCAAGCCTTGACTTTCGATCCGCTGGCGGACGGTTGGTTACGGGCACATGACGCGCGAGTGGACGTACCCAGGAGCCTTCGATCTGGGTATGTTCCTGGCCGTCAGGGCAGCCACCGCGTCCTCGAGGAGTCGAGACCCGTGTCGGAAAACAAAGATCTCCAGGTAGCCGAGCAGGCCGCGACCGTTGAGGGCGTGAAGTTCGTCTACGACTTCACCGAGGGCAACAAGGACCTCAAGGACCTCCTCGGCGGCAAGGGCGCGAACCTCGCCGAGATGACCAACCTGGGCCTTCCCGTCCCTCCGGGCTTCACCATCACCACCGACGCCTGCAGGGTCTACCTCGACAGCGGCGACGAGCCGGCGGCACTGCGTGACGAGGTGAGTGCACACCTCGACGCGCTGGAGCAGCGCATGGGCAAGAAGCTCGGCCAGGCCGACGACCCGCTGCTGGTCTCCGTCCGCTCCGGCGCCAAGTTCTCGATGCCCGGAATGATGGACACGGTCCTCAACATCGGCCTCTCCGACAAGTCGGTCCTGGGTCTCGCCAAGCAGTCCGGAGACGACCGCTTCGCCTGGGACTCCTACCGCCGCCTGATCCAGATGTTCGGCAAGACCGTCCTCGGCGTCGAGGGCGAGCTCTTCGAGGACGCGCTGGAGGCCGCGAAGACGGCCAAGAAGGTCACGGTCGACACCGAGCTCGAGGCCGCGGACCTGAAGAAGCTGGTCACCCGCTTCAAGAAGATCGTCAAGACCGAGGCCGGCCGCGACTTCCCGCAGGACCCGCGCGAACAGATGGACCTCGCCATCCACGCGGTCTTCGACTCCTGGAACACCGACCGCGCGAAGCTCTACCGCCGCCAGGAGCGCATCCCGGGCGACCTGGGCACCGCCGTCAACGTCTGCTCGATGGTCTTCGGCAACCTGGGCCCCGACTCGGGCACCGGCGTCGCGTTCACCCGCGACCCCGCCTCCGGCCACCAGGGCGTGTACGGCGACTACCTCCAGAACGCCCAGGGCGAGGACGTGGTGGCGGGCATCCGCAACACCGTCCCGCTCGCCGAGCTGGAGTCGATCGACAAGAACTCGTACGACCAGCTGATCCAGATCATGGAGACGCTGGAGAACCACTACAAGGACCTCTGCGACATCGAGTTCACCATCGAGCGCGGTCAGCTGTGGATGCTCCAGACGCGTGTCGGCAAGCGCACGGCGGGCGCGGCCTTCCGCATCGCCACCCAGCTCGTCGACCAGGGTCTGATCGACGAGGCCGAGGCGCTCCAGCGGGTGACCGGCGCCCAGCTCGCCCAGCTGATGTTCCCCCGCTTCGACGAGGAGGCGAAGGTCCAGCAGGTCGGCCGGGGCATCGCGGCGTCGCCGGGCGCGGCGGTCGGCAAGGCGGTCTTCGACTCGTACACGGCCGTCAAGTGGTCCCGCTCGGGCGAGAAGGTCATCCTGGTCCGCCGCGAGACCAACCCCGACGACCTGGACGGCATGATCGCGGCCGAGGGCATCCTGACCTCGCGCGGCGGCAAGACGTCCCACGCGGCCGTGGTGGCCCGCGGCATGGGCAAGACCTGTGTCTGTGGCGCGGAGGAGCTCGAGGTCGACACCAAGCGCCGCCGGATGACGGTGCCCGGCGGCCATGTCGTCGAGGAAGGCGACCTGATCTCCATCGACGGCTCGAGCGGCAAGGTCTACCTGGGTGAGGTCCCGGTGGTCCCGTCCCCCGTCGTGGAGTACTTCGAGGGCCGGATGCACGCGGGCGCCAACGACGCCGACGAGCTGGTCGAGGCCGTGCACCGGATCATGGCGTTCGCCGACCGCAAGCGCCGCCTGTGGGTGCGCGCCAACGCGGACAACGCCGAGGACGCGCTGCGCGCCCGCCGCTTCGGCGCCCAGGGCATCGGCCTGTGCCGTACGGAGCACATGTTCCTCGGCGACCGTCGTGAGCTGGTCGAGCGCCTGATCCTCGCGGACACCGAGACCGAGCGCGAGGAGTCGCTGAAGGCGCTCCTGCCCCTCCAGAAGCAGGACTTCGTGGAGCTGTTCTCGGCGATGGACGGCCTTCCGGTCACGGTCCGGCTCCTGGACCCGCCCCTTCACGAGTTCCTGCCCGACATCACCGAGCTGTCGGTCCGCGTGGCCCTCGCCGAGTCCCGCCAGGAACCCCACGAGAACGAACTCCGACTCCTCCAGGCCGTCCACCGTCTGCACGAGCAGAACCCGATGCTGGGTCTGCGCGGCGTACGCCTCGGCCTGGTCATCCCCGGCCTGTTCACCATGCAGGTACGGGCGATCGCCGAGGCCGCGGCCGAGCGCAGGACGGCCAAGGGCGACCCGCGCCCGGAGATCATGATCCCGCTCGTCGGCACGGTCCAGGAGCTGGAGATCGTCCGCGAGGAGGCCGACCAGGTCATCGCGGAGGTGGAGGCGGCGACCGGCGTCCAGCTGAAGCTCTCGATCGGCACGATGATCGAGCTGCCGCGCGCCGCGCTGACCGCCGGTCAGATCGCCGAGGCGGCACAGTTCTTCTCCTTCGGCACCAACGACCTGACCCAGACGGTGTGGGGCTTCAGCCGCGACGACGTCGAGGCCTCGTTCTTCACGGCCTACCTGGAGAAGGGCATCTTCGGCGTCAGCCCGTTCGAGACGATCGACCGGGACGGCGTCGGCTCCCTGGTGAAGCTGGCGGTGGAGGCCGGCCGCGCCACCCGCCCCGACCTGAAGCTCGGCGTCTGCGGCGAGCACGGCGGCGACCCGGAGTCCGTCCACTTCTTCCACGAGGTGGGACTCGACTACGTCTCCTGCTCGCCGTTCCGGATCCCGGTGGCGCGGCTGGAAGCGGGCCGGGCGGCCTCGCAGTCGGCGGGCAGCGACCACCGCTGACACCCCGATAGCCCCGGAGCCGCCGCCGGTCCCCGACCCTCACCGATCGGCGACGGCCCCGGCGCACCAAGGAGGACGGCACCCTGTGCGGGGGTGCCGTCCTCTTGCGGTTTTCGGCGGGGTGTGGCTTGAAGTCGATCGCCTGATGTGATGGTTGTGGGGCGATAGATCGTTTCTGTCAACTTACGTGCCGCTACAGTCCGTTACTCACGGCAACGGCGGTGTTGCTGATGGTTACGGAGGCGTGGATGAAGAGGGCGTTGCTCGGCTTGGCTGCGGTTGGTCTGGCGCTCGGCGGGGCGGTGGCGGTTCCTGCTTCGCCGGTGCAGGGGAAGATCCCGAAACTCGCACCGCTGGGTGCCGAGTTCAGTCATGGCAAGTACAAGTTCAATCGGCCCGGAATCAATCACGGCGCCTTCGAATGGTGGGGTCACCTCAAAGACACGGACACCACTGACCGGCACAACGTCTATGTCGAGGTCAAGGTCCACGGACACGATTGGGTGCGCTACTACGGAAAGCAGCGGAGCTTGGTGCGCATGCATGAGTCCAATTGGGACGGTGCGCAGCGCTATACGGGAAAGGTCAAGCTCCGGGTCTGTCGCGACCGGGGTGCGCTTCGCCCGGACAACTGCGCTCAGGAGCAGGACTTCCGGTACGACTGGGATCATCGCTGACTAGTTCCGACTTCCCGAGCCCAGGTGGATTCGCCTGGGCTCGGGCTCTTGATAGGGGAAAGTGATCGACACGTCAGAAGTTCTTTCGGCCAATGGAGTTGACCTTCTTTATGGGGAAACTTCGGCTGTCAGGAACGCGCAGATTTCCCTGCACCGGGGAGAGGTTGCGGCGATCACCGGTCAAAGCGGTTCGGGCAAGTCGTCGCTCCTGTACTGCTTGGCAGGTGTGTTGCCAGTTGCTTGCGGCGAGATCCGCTTCGAAGGGCATTCCCTCGGGTCTCTCAACGACGAAGAACTAAGCGCACTCCGTCGTGAACGATTCGGCTTCGTTTTCCAGTACGGCGAGCTCTTGCCTGAGCTGACCGTGGAAGAAAATACGGCGCTGCCACTACGGCTGGCCGGACGGCGTAAGGCCGACGCGCTAGCCGCAGCCGGTGAGGTCCTGGGGCGGCTCGGCCTTGCTGATCTGCATCGGCGACGTCCGTCGCAGATTTCCGGGGGGCAGAGTCAACGCGTGGCGGTGGCTCGTTCATTGGTGCACAAGCCCGCCGTTGTTTTCGCAGATGAGCCCACCGGCTCACTCGACAGCAGCAATGCCACAGCAGTGCTGGAGGAGTTCCTCACTCTCGCGCGATCACAGGGGACCGCAGTTGTGCTCGTGACGCACGACACGCAGGTAGCAGCCCGGGCCGATACCCGATACACCATGTGTGACGGAATTCTCACGGCTCAAGGGCGGGTGGCGTCGTGAGTGAACTGGTCTTGGGGCTGCGGCTGTTGCTGGGAAGCGGGCGAGGTAATCGTGTGCGTTTCCTGCTTATGGTTGTGGGCAGCGGGATTGGTGTGTGCTGTCTGGCGGTTGTCCTAGCGATTCCGGGCATTCTTGCCGCGCAAGATGCCCGCAAGGCAGCTCGAGAGCCAGATTGCTCAAACGGGCGAGGCAGCTGTCTCTCAACCTCGGGAGACGGACTGGCACTCACCCGACTGGACCCCTATGGCTCCGAACCCCTCACTCGGATCTTCGTGGCTCAGACAGGTGCGCCTATCGCCCCTCCGCCGGGTCTGCCTGAACTTCCCGGCCCCGGTGAGGTGTTCGTATCCCCTCGGCTGCACGAGCTACTGAGCAGGGATTCCGGCCTTGCCAAACTCCTGCCGGGGAAAGAGGTTGGTCTCATCTCCGCTCAGGGGCTGGCCCAACCCGATGAGCTCTACGCGTATGTCGGCGCCAGTCCCGAAGAGCTCAAGGGGGGCGGCCATCTGTCGGCATTCGGTTGGAAATGGGCGCGCTTTCCCACCGTGGAGCCCTCCACGCTCGACATTCTGCGGTTCACCTTGGCAGGTGTCGTGCTGCTGCCGCTTGCAGTGTTCCTCTCCGTGTGTGCTCGGTTGTCCGCCGCCTCCCGTATGAGGCGGTTGGCCGCGTTGCGGCTGCTCGGGCTGAGCAGAAAGGGTACGCAGCGCGTCAATGCGGCCGAGACCGTCGCTGCCGCGTTGCTGGGAGCCGTCCTCGGTCTGGGCGCCTACTGGGTCGTCAACCAACTGGTCGCGCGGATGGGATTGCCCGGGTTCAAGTGGTACCCGGCCGATGGCGCGCTGTCCGGGACGGCGCTCCTCGTCTGTCTGGTGGGTTGTCCGGCGCTTGCCTGGTTCGTGGGCCGGGTCGGAGCGAAGAAGGCCGCGGCCAACCCGCTGGCCGTGCGACGCAGCGCCGTGGAGAAACCGCCGCGACTGTGGGGCCTGCTCCCGCTTGTTCCCGGACTGGGCATCGTCATCGGATACTGTGTGGCCGGCGCGACGGGGAACGTCCCCACGGACACCTCGCTCTCCGCGATCCTGATGCCGCTCGCCGTCGTGCTGGTCGGTACCGGCCTCGTGCTGTCGCTGCCGATCCTCTCGCGCGCCCTGGCCCGGGCAGTCGCCCGTGCCACGAGTTCGCTGTCTCTGGGTCTCGCCATGCGTCGCAACGAAGTGGAACCGGGCGGTGCGCTCCGCGTCGCGACCGGCCTGGTGCTCCTGGTCTACGCGGCGTCGCTCACGCAGGGCGTGCTCATCGAGCTGGATCAGGTGTCCAAGAACACCTCGCCGGTCCAGCTCTACACCATGGCGCTCGATGATGTTCCCCGGAACAAGGAGGGGGCTCTCACGAAGGTTCCCGGCGTCCGCAGTCACGCCATCCAGGCGCCGTCGTGGACGGACCCCGACAGCGAGGAACGGACGAGTATCAATGCCGTGATCGCCACCTGCGATCAGCTGCGCAGGATCGCGTCCTTGGTCGGGAACTGCGTCGAGGGACGTCCGGCACGGCTGATGGTCTCGGGGCACACCTACGACGAGGCCAGCAAGCCGGGCAGCAGCTTCCCCTTCCACCTGCGTAACTCCGAGGGCAATCGCCGGGTCGTCAACGTGCGGGTGCCGCGTCAGACAATCAAGTATCACGACGACACGGCAGCGCAGATGGTCAGCAGCGGCGCTGTTCTGATCCCGCCGTCCTTGTTCCCCGCCGGATTCCGTCCCGAGGAGCGAGCCACTCTCAGCCTTCTCAGCAGCTCCGCCCCCGAGACTGTTCGCTCCGTGCTCGAAGGCATCGCGGGGGTCGACCCCACGGTCGAGGTCGAGACGGACGGCGTGGATGCGGCGTCTCTCCAGCAGATCACCGTCGTCAAGACCCTCCTCGCCGTAGGCATGATCCTGGGGCTGATCATCGGTGTGGCGGCGTATCTCGTCGCCGCCACCGATCGAGCGGTGGAACGCCGGCCACAGGTCACCGCCCTGGCGTTGCTCGGGGCCAAACCCCGGACACTCCGGGCCGTTCAGGTCGCGCAGGTCGCGTTGCCCCTGGTTGTCGGGCTCGTGCTCGCGGTGGTGACCGGGAAGATGGCGGAGTCCAGTTACCTGGTGACCGGTGGCGGGGCCGTCTTCTGGGACGGGGCAGGGCTGCCGCTGCTTGTCGCTTCCGCGTTCGGCGTTGTGGTCGTCGCCGCGCTGGGCGCGCTGCCGTTGGTCGGGCGGCGGATTGATCCGGAGTTGATTCGGCGCGACTGAGGTCGGCGGTCGGATGGGGGTTAGGGGCGGCACCCTGAGTGTGGGGGTGCCGCCCCTGGCGTTTGCGGCGGGGGTGTTCAGGTCGGCAGGGTGGACAGCCAGGTGGTCAGGAGCTGGTTTGTTTCTTCGGGGTGTTCCTGCTGGAGCCAGTGGCCGCAGTTTTCGAGGATGTGGGAGGAGGTGAGGCCGGGGAGGGTCGTGGGGAATGCCTCGATCGCGGCGGCCAGCCAGGTCGTGGAGGCGTCGAGGGCGCCGGCGATGAACAGGGACGGCTGGGTGATCGGGGCGCCGGTGAGGTCCTTGAGGTCCTGCCAGTCGCGGTCCATGTTGCGGTAGCGGTTCAGGGCGCCGGTCATGCCGGTTCGCTCGAACTCCGCTGCGCAGAGGTCGAGGTCCGCCTCGGTGAGCCAGGCGGGGAGTCCCTCGGCGGGGAAGCGGTCGCGCAGCTTTCCGCCCCGGGTGACGAAGTGGGGGTCGGGGGAGTCCGCCGCCGGCATCGTGTCCGCGGACAGGGCGGCGTAGAAACCCGCGAGCCAGCCTCGTACGTCGGGCTCGATCTCCGCCTCGGCGCGGCCGGGTTCCTGGAAGTAGGAGACGTAGAATTCCTCCCCCTTCTCTTCCTCCCCGCCTGTCGCGCCCAGTTGTGCGAAGACCTCGCTCGGTTTCGGTCCGCCCGGCGGGGTGTAGGGGACGCTCAGCAGACCCACGGCGTGGAAGACGTCCGGGCGCAGCAGCGCCGAGTCGGCCGCGATCGTCGCGCCCCAGTCGTGACCGACGATCACCGCGGACCGCTCGCCCAGGGCGTGGACGACCGCGGCGTTGTCCTTCACCAGTTCCAGCATGCGGTACGCGTCCGTGGCAGGGGGTTTGGAGGAGCGGCCGTAGCCGCGGACGTCGATGGCGGCCGCGCGGTACCCGGCCGCGGCCAGCGCCGGCAACTGGTGACGCCAGGAGTGCCAGGTTTCGGGGAAGCCGTGCACGAGCAGGACCAGTGGGCCCTCGCCCTGTTCCACCACGTGGATCCGGCCGGCGGGCGCGGGGACCATGTGGTGTTTCGCGTCGCTCGCGGTCTGCTGGGACATCGGCCCTCCATGACTCGAGATCGTTTCGAGGATGAGGACGAGGATGCGGTCCTGGCGCGTATGCCGCGAGTTCTGTTGCCGGTTCGGCAAAACGGCCGGCCGTGCAGTCGGTGTTCACCCGGAGGAGGAGGCACCGTCGCGAATCGGTCGACGACGTGGCTCCGTGGCCGGGAACCTGCTGGTCACCTACGCGGACGGCTATCAGGGCGCGAGCGCCTAGTGAGGTGAGGGCCGGAGCGGCAGGCGCCGCCTTCGTTTCTCATTCGCAGCCGACGCCGTCGCCGTCGCGGTCCAGGTGGCGCCCGTAGCCGGGGTCGCCCACGCGGACCGGAGCGGCGCCGGCCGCGCGGGCGGCCGTGCAGTTGTCGTAGTAGACGCTTCCGGAATCGGCTGAGCCGTCGGATTCGGCGGAGTCGTCGGTACCTGCTCCGGTGCCGTTCTCGTTCGCCGCCGCCTTCGCCGTGACCGTCTTCGTCACCTTCACGGTCTCCGTCGCCGTGGCGGTCACCGTGCCCGCCGGTTCGGGGACGGCGGTTTCCGTCGTCGTGGCCGTCACGGTCACCGTGGGCTGCGGCTCGGCGGACGTCGGCTTCGCCTCGGTCTTCGTGTCGCCGTCGGATCCGCCGAGGCCCACGCCGACGAACAGGGCCAGGGCGAGGGCGGGCAGGACGTATCTCTTCCTGGCCCATCTGGGAGCGGGGTTCTGGGTGGGTGCGGTGGTGTACGGGTTGCTCATGTGCGTCCCCCGGGCTGTGGTGTGGTGTGAGGGGACGACGGTATGGCCGTTTTACGTGTGGTGCGGGAGACGTGGCTGTTCTGTGACTTTTCTGTGTGCATCGACCGGGGTGGCACCCGCGCTCGTCGAGTACCGCCCCTCCCCGTCCCCTCCTCGGCGGGCCGGACGATTCGTCAGATCGGCACCGCCACCGCTGTGAACGTCGTCTCCGGGAGTTGCGGGCTGGTGAAGCGCGCGTTGACCAGGTAGAGGCGGTCGCCGTAGCGGGCGGCCGTGGTGGGGACGTCGAAGCGGGGGTCGGTGATCGTGCGGGTGAGGGTGGCGGTGGTCGCCGTGCGGTCCAGGGACCAGACACTGATCAGGTTCAGGCGGTTCTGGACCACGTACAGCGTGCGGCCGATGCGGTAGAGGCCGTCGCCGTTCACCACGTCCGACGCGCCGACCAGCGTGATCCTCGTGGCGTGGCCCGTCCTGAGGTTCACGTTGTACAGCTCGCCCGGTGTGCTCTTGACGACGATCAGACCCCGGCCGTCCGGTGTGCCGACGATCCCGTTGGCGTTGTTCACGTCGGGGAGCTGGACCCAGTCGCCGGTGAGCGGAAGGGCGCGGATCTCGCCGTCGGTCCGGCCGCGTGGGACGCCGTACAGTACGGCGTCTCTGGAGTCGGTGAACCAGGCCCGGTCGCCCAGCAGGGTCACGTCGTTGATGAAATGACCTGCTGCCGGGACGAGTTGGTGGGTCGTCACCAGTGCACCGGTGCGGGAGTCGACCACGCGCGCCACTCCCGTGCTGCCCGCCACGTACAGCAGGCCGTCGTGGTCGAGCTTCAGGCCGACCGAGACCTGGCCGGTGCCGCCCGCGTACAGGACCGTGCCCTCGCCGGTGCGCAGGTCGGTGCGGAGGATGCCGCCGTGGGCGCGGGAGCCCTGGTAGGCGTACGGCTTGTTGCCGATGGCGATGCCCTCAGGGAGCCAGCCGTCGGGGAGGGGGTACTCGGTCGGCCAACTCGCCTCGTCCGTAAAAGACTTGGCGGACGAGGACGGGGAGGTGGCCGCGGTCGCGGCAGGAGCCGCTGTGGCCGCTGTGGTCGCCGTGGCCGTCACGGCGAGGGCGGCCAGGGCCGCGCCGCCGAGTACGGTGCGGCGGGACGGGGTGGGGGCGGGCGTGGGCGTGGGGGTCATGGTTACGTGCCTCCGTGAGTGGGGTGCGGGCGGCGAACGGCGTAACTCTGCGAACGGCGTGATTCTGAAAGTCGCGTGGCACGGCGAGTCGCGTGGCACGGCGAGTCGCGTGGCACGGCGAGTCGTGTGACTCTGCGAACCGCGTGACACGGCGAACCGCGTGACACGGCGAACTGTGGCCACACCGGGTGTGGTCTCACTCCGCTTCGACTTCGTTGGCGAGTAACGAGTCGCCGCCCGACCGCGTTCCTCCGATCTGCTGTCGGGTTCCTGTCAATCCCGAAGTGCCTGCCCGGGCGTTCCTAGGTCCGGAACGGGCCCTTCACCTCGTAGGTGATCCCGCCGGACGAACTGCCGCTCGTGCCCCGCTGGCTGGAGAAGTACAGACGGGTGCCGTCCGGGGAGAAGGCCGGGCCCGTGATCTCGGAGGCCGACTGGCCGTCGATGCGCAGGAAGGGCGCGACGACGTCGTCGGGGGTGATGAGGCAGATGTCCATGCTGCCGCCGTCCTCCGCCACGAACAGGTCGCCGGAGGCGGAGCCGGTGACGTTGTCCACCCCGGTGAGGGGAGCGGTGCCGGACGTCACCAGCGAGTCGTCGTAGGCGAGTTCGATCTTCTGGGCGGCCGCGTCGTACTGCCAGACCCGGTTGTCGCCCTTCGTCGTGAACCAGCAGGTGTCGTTCGCGTAGTGGCAGCCCTCGCCGCCGTTGAAGTGCTTGGCGCCGGAGACCTGGTTGCGGGTGGCGGTGGCGCCGGTCGGGTCGGGCACCGGCGACCAGGTCACGGGGCCGCTCGTGGCCGTGCCGGCCACCAGGACCTCCAGCGTCCCCGAGGACAGGTCGCCCCAGCTCGTCGGCCGGAAACGGTAGAAGCAGCCGTCGGTCACGTCCTCGGTCAGGTAGATCACCCTGCGGACCGGGTCGGCGGCCGCCGCCTCGTGCTTGAAGCGGCCCATCGCGTCCCGGCGGACCGCCGCCTTCGCGCCCCAGGGGTCGGTCTCGTAGACGTACCCGCGGTCGACCTCCTCGCAGGACAGCCAGGTGTTCCACGGGGTCCTGCCGCCCGCGCAGTTCTGGCGGGTGGAGGAGAGGATGCGGTACGCGGCCGTGATCGTCCCGGCCGCCGAGAACTTGACCGCGCTCGCGCCGCCCGACGGGTTGATCTCCGAGTTGGAGACGTAGATCCAGCCCGTGCCGTCCGCGTAACAGGCGCCGCCGTCGGGGGCGTTGTGCCAGGCGTACGACGTCCCGGACACCGTCTGGCCGGAGCGGGCGATCACCCGGCTGGTGAAGCCGCTCGGGAGCCGGACGCCGTTGGCGTCGGCCGTGCCGAGTGCCCCGTACGGGCCTGTGCCGGGCTGGGCCGGGGCGGCGTAGGCGGCGCCGCGCCAGAGGGTTCCGCCGAGTACGGCGGAGGAGCCGCCGATCGCGGCCGCACGCAGGAAGGTACGACGTTCCACGCTCACTCCCGGGGGTGGTGTGGTGAACCGGCCCGCACGCCGGTCCCGGCGACGGGGTCGTTCAGGGGTCGTGCGCTGCCGAACGCTAGAAGCGCAGGGTAGCTATGTTGTGGACATGTCGTAACGGGGAGATGCGGGATGGATGACCGGCAGCGTCGTAGGCTGCCGTGCACACTGCGGAGGGAGTACGGCCATGGCCGGCTGGAGCGCGCACGACATCCCTGACCAGGGCGGTCGCACCGCTGTCGTCACCGGGGCCAACAGCGGGCTCGGATATGTCACCGCGCGCGAGCTCGCCCGCAAGGGGGCGCGCGTGGTGCTCGCCTGCCGGAGCGAGACGCGGGGGCGGGAGGCCGTCCGGCGACTGCACGACGAAGTTCCGGGGGCGGAAGCGGAGTTGCGGCGGCTCGATCTCGGGGACCTCGCCTCCGTAAGGGAGTTCGCGGACGCGCTGCCGTACGACCGGCTCGACCTGCTCGTCAACAACGCGGGCGTGATGGCGATGCCGTACGGCACCACCGCCGACGGGTTCGAGACGCAGTTCGGGGTGAACCACCTGGGGCACTTCGCCCTCACCGGACTGCTGCTGCCCGTGCTGCTCGCCACGCGGGGCCGCTCGCCCGAGGCGCGGATCGTGACCGTCTCCAGCATGGCCCACCTGCTCGGCAACATCGACCCGGACGACCTCAACTCCGAGCGCCACTACCGCCGTTGGATCGCCTACGGGCGAACCAAGACCGCCAACCTGCTCTTCACGCACGAACTGGCACGCAGACTCGACGAGGCCGGTGCCGAGGCCGTCGCGGCGGCCGCGCATCCGGGGTACGCGGCGACCAACCTCCAGACGGCGGGGCCACGCGCGGAGGGGCGACCGGTCGCCGAGCGGCTGATGGCGCTGGGCAACCGGGTCTTCGCCCAGCCCGCCGAGGCCGGCGCGCTGCCCGCTTTGTACGCGGCGACCGCGCCCGGGGTCCGCCCGGACTCGTTCACCGGGCCGTCCCTCGCCATGTGGCGCGGGGCGCCCGCGCCGTCGCGGCGAGCACCCTGGACCCTCGAAGACCGGGCGGGGGAGCGGTTGTGGGCCGCCTCCGAACAGCTGACCGGGGTGTCCTACGACGCCCTCAAGGTCTGAGCCGCCGAGCCCCGGCCGCCCCGCCGCTCACCTGCGGGACCGGGCGCAGCCCGACGTACCGGCGGGCCAGGGTGCACCGGCCGTACCGGCGGGCCAGGGTGCCGGCCGTACCGGCGGGCCAGGGTGCACCGGCCGCACCGGCGGGCCAGGGTGCACCGGCCGTACCGGCGGCACGAGGAGTGCCGGCATCCCGGCCCAGCGTCCGGTCGGATGTCTCCGGTCCGCGACACCCGTCCGCGACACCGGGCCGGCGGTAGCCGACGGGACAGGCGGCCGTCAGGCCGTGCGCACCTCGTAGGTGACGATGCGCACCGAGTCGTCGTCCAGGCACTCCCCGCTCAGCAGGTCGAAACGCTGCTTGAGCAGCGGGGAGGCGACGAACGAACGGCCCTCGTGGGTACCGGTCAGGCCGCGGGAGAGGACGGCCGCGCCGCCGAACGGGTCGCGGTTGTCGACGGCGTACAGCTCACCCGCCCGGTCCCGGAACAGGGCGACCTGGCGGCCGTCGGGAAGCAGGGCGGCCACCCCGCGGCCGGGGATCAGCTGGCTGAGGTCACAGACCGTGAACCACTGGTCCTGCAAACGCAGTTGGACCTTGAGGTCGGTCGTCTCGAGTGCCAGGGTCATCGCTGGGCGCTCCCTTCCAGGGGACGGTGGCCGATGGACAGCAACGGCAGGTCGGGCTTGATCTGGTCGCGCTCCGGCACGAAGCCGACGACCGGGTCGGGGGTGTCGGGGGCGTTGACGAAGGACACGAACCGGGCGAGCTTCTCCGGGTCGTTGATGGTGGTCGCCCACTCGTCGGCGTAGTGCGCCACGTGGTCGGTCATCAGGGACTCCAGCTCCTCGCAGATGCCGAGGGAGTCCTCCACCACCACGTCCCGTACGTGGTCCAGGCCGCCGGGGATCCGGTCCAGCCAGGTCGAGGTGCGCTCCAGGCGGTCGGCGGTGCGGATGTAGAACATCAGGAACCGGTCGATGAGGCGGACCAGTTCGGTGTCGGTGAGGTCCTGGGCGAGCAGGTCGGCGTGGCGCGGGGTGGCGCCGCCGTTGCCGCCGACGTAGAGGTTCCAGCCGTTGGAGGTGGCGATGATGCCGAAGTCCTTCGACTGGGCCTCGGCGCACTCGCGGGCGCAGCCCGACACCGCCGACTTGAGCTTGTGCGGGGAGCGCAGCCCTCGGTAGCGCAGCTCCAGGTCGATCGCCATGCGGACGGAGTCCTGGACGCCGTAGCGGCACCAGGTCTGGCCGACGCAGGACTTCACGGTGCGCAGCGACTTGCCGTAGGCGTGGCCGGACTCGAAGCCGGCGTCCACCAGCCTGGTCCAGATCAGCGGAAGCTGCTCCACCCGGGCGCCGAACATGTCGATGCGCTGGCCGCCGGTGATCTTCGTGTAGAGGCCGAAGTCGCGGGCGATCTCACCGATCACGATCAGCCCCTCGGGGGTGATCTCACCGCCGGGGATGCGCGGGACGACCGAGTAGGAGCCGTTCTTCTGGAGGTTGGCGAGGAAGTGGTCGTTGCTGTCCTGAAGGGCCGCCTGCTCGCCGTCCAGGACATAGCCGCTCGCGCCGATCGTCGGGGCGAGGGAGGCGATGATCGAGCCGACGGTCGGCTTGCAGACCTCGCAGCCGTCGCCGCCCCGGGCGCCGTCCCGGCCGTAGCGGTCGAGGAGGTCCTGGTAGGTGTTGATGCGCAGGGCGAGGACGATCTCGTACAACTCCTCGCGGGTCTGCGAGAAGCAGCCGCACAGGCCCTTGTCGACCTCGACGCCGCTCGCCTCCAGCTCGGCGGTGACCAGCTGGCCGAGCACCTTGACGCAGCTTCCGCAGCCGGTACCGGCCTTGGTGCACTTCTTCACCTCGGGCACGGTCGTGCAGGAGTGCTCCGTCACCGCGCCGCGGATCGTGCCCTTCGACACGTTGTGGCAGGAGCAGACGATCGCCTCGTCCGGCAGCGCGGACGGGCCGAGCTGGACGGACTCGCCGGCGCCGGCCGGCAGGACCAGCGACTCGGGGGAGACGGGCGGCACGGACCCCGTGAACGCGCGCAGGGTGCCGTACGCCTCCGCGTCGCCGACCAGGATGCCGCCGAGCAGCGTGCCGTCGCGGCCGATGACCAGCTTCTTGTACAGGCCCGAGCGGGAGTCGGAGTAGACGACGTCGAGGCAGTCCTCGGCGGTGCCGTGCGCGTCACCGAAGGACGCCACGTCGACGCCGAGCAGCTTCAGCTTGGTGGAGAGGTCGGCGCCGGTGAAGGACAGCTGCTCGGACTCGTCGGCGGCGATGGTCGCGGCCACCGTGACGGCCTGCTCGTAGCCCGGGGCCACCAGGCCGTACACCCGGCCGTCGGCGGCCAGCGCGCACTCGCCGATCGCGAACACGTGCGGGTCGTTCACCGTGCGGCACTGCTCGTCGACGGCGATGCCGCCGCGCTCGCCGACCGTCAGGCCGGACTCGCGGGCCAGCTGGTCACGGGGACGGACACCGGCGCTGAACACCACCAGGTCGGTGGCGAGTTCGGAGCCGTCGGAGAGCTTCATACCGGTGACCGCGCCGTCCTCGCCGACGACGATCTCCTGGGTGCCCACCCCGGTGTGGACGCTCAGGCCCATGTCCTCGATGGTGCGCAGCAGGGCCGCGCCGCCGCCGTCGTCGACCTGGACGGGCATCAGGCGCGGCGCGAACTCCACGATGTGGGAGGTGAGCCCGAGGCCCTTGAGCGCGCCCGCGGCCTCCAGACCCAGCAGGCCGCCGCCGACCACCGCGCCGGTGGTGGCACGGGACTTCGCGTACGCCTCGATCGCGAACAGGTCCTCGATCGTGCGGTAGACGAAGCAGCCCTCGGCGTCCTTGTTCGGGACGGGCGGCACGAAGGGGTAGGAGCCGGTGGCCAGGACGAGGATGTCGTAGTCGACCGCCAGTCCAGAGCGGGCGGTCACCTTGCGGGCCTCGCGGTCGATGGTCTCCGCGGGGTCGCCGACGTACAGCTCGATCCCGTGGTCGGCGATGAACGCCATGTCCGTCATGGACAGTTCCTCGGGCGTCCGGCCCGAGAAGTACGAGGTGAGCTGCACGCGGTCGTACGCGGGACGCGGCTCCTCGCACAGCACGACCACGCGGTGCGTGGCGGTCAGGCCGCGCTCGGCGAGCGCTTCGAGGAAGCGCTGGCCGACCATGCCGTGGCCGACGAGCACGATCGTGGGGGTGCCCCCGGGGGTGGCGGTCATCAGGAGCCTCCGTCGTTGGTGAGCAGGTGGAGCAGGGGTCCGCCGTCGGAGGGGAGCGGCTCTGCTCCCTCCCAGGCGCGCGCCAGCGCGCCGACGGTGCCGAGTTCGCCGACGAGGACCCCGCCGACCAGGCGGTCGTCGCGGACGACGACCTTGCGGTAGGTGCCCCGGGTGGCGTCGGCGAGCTGTACGACGTCGTCGCCGGGGCGCGGTTCCGTCTCGCCGAACGCGGCGAGGTCGAAGGCGCTGTGCCCGGCGAGGGTGAGCCGGGTGAGGGCGCGGGTGCCGCCGTACCGGGAGCCCGCGTCTCCGGCGAGCGACTCGGCGAGGACGTCCGCCTGTTCCAGCGCGGGTGCGGCCAGTCCGTACACGTTCCCGTCGTGCTGCGCGCAGTCGCCGATCGCCCGGATGTGCGGGTCGGACGTGCGGAGTTCGTCGTCGATCAGGATTCCCTTGTGCACGGCGATCCCCGACGCCTTGGCGAGTCCGGCGCGCGGGGAGACCCCACAGGCGAGTACCACCAGGTCGGCGTCGAGGGCGTAGCCGTCGGCCATTTCGACCGAGCGGACGGCGCCGCCGAGGCAGCGCACGTCGCGGACCCGGCACTCGGTGTGGACCTCGACGCCGAGGTCCCTCAGGTGCCGGAGCACCAGCTTGGACGCGTTCGGGTCGAGCTGGCGTTCCATCAGCCGCTCGGCCTGCTGCGCGAGGACGACCTGGGCGCCGCGTACCGCGAGCGCGCGGGCCGCGGAGACCCCGAGGAGCCCGCCGCCGATGACGACCGCCCGCACGCCCGGCCGCACCGCCTTCGACAGGCCGAGGCAGTCGTCCATGGTGCGGAAGGCGTGGACGCCCTCCGGCAGGACGTGGTCCGGCGTGAACAGACCGCGCAGGGGCGGCAGCACCGGGTTGGAGCCGGTGGCCAGGACCAGGGTGTCGTATGCGATCTCCGAGCCGTCCGCGCAGGCCACGGTCCGCCGGTCGCGGTCGATGCCGGTGACCCGGCCCCGGACCAGTCCGGCGGGCGCGGGCAGCGCGATCACCTCGGGGGCGTACCGGCCGGCCAGCACCTCGGCGAGCAGGACCCGGTTGTAGGGCCGGTGCTCCTCCTCGCCGATCAGCAGCGCGGGCGTGCCCAGCTCGCCGAGCCGGCGGGCGAGTCGTACGCCCGCGAGGCCGGCGCCGATCACCACCACACGCGAATTCGAGGTCATGTCCAGGAGCGTGCGTTGCCGACGTTACCCGACCGCATCACGGTTGTTTCCCGCGAGGAACGCTGCCCTCAGCGGGGCCGGGGCGGGGGTGTGAGGGTTGCGTCCCGCGCTCCCGCCGCTCCCTCAGGCGTGGGAGGAGGTGAGATGTGCGAACACGACGACGTTCCCCTGATAGCCGGTCGACTTCGTATAGCCCCCGCCGCAGGTGATCACCCGCAGCTCCGGCCTGCTCGCCGCTCCGTACACCTTCTCGTCGGGGAAGCCGCGTGCCTGGTAGACCGCGACGGCGTCCACGGTGAACACGGCCACGCTTCCGTCGCGCCGGTCGACCTCGACCGCACTGCCCTTGCGCAGGGCGCCCAGGTCGTAGAAGACGGCCGGGCCGTCGGCGTTGTCGACATGACCGGCGACGATCGCGGTGCCCGTCTCGCCGGGAGTGGTGCCGGCCTCGTACCAGCCGGCCAGGTTCTTCCTCTCGGCGGGCGGGACGTCGAGACTGCCGGACGGGGTGAGCGCGAGGCCCGTCAGCGGGGCGTCCACCTGGATCGCGGGGATACGGACCCGGTCGGGCGGGGAGGGCGGCAGCGCCGGGGCGGACCGGGCCCGTACGTCAGGGCCGGCCGAGTGGGCCTCGGCCGCGGACGGCTGCGGCGGGGCGTGTGTCTCCGCGCCGCTGTGCAGCAGCCAGGCGCCGCTGCCGAGAGCGATCACGGTGACGGCCGCTATGGCGATGTTGCCGACCCTGCGCATCCCGGGACCCTTCTCCGTGATTCTTCGCGCGAACGCTTTCCGTGCGTTTCCTGGTCAGGGGAACCCCGTTCCCCCTCCGGGCCGCGAGGGGCGTCGGACCCGGAGGGGGAGGGGACATGCGGTACCGGCGGACGGACAGCGGAGGGTGTCCGTCAGATCCCGTCGCCTCTCGCCCGGCGATGCAGGAGCCAGGTACCGCCCGCGGCGGCGACGGCGAGAGCCGCCACACCGGCCGCGGTCTGTACGGGGTCGGGGCCCAGTGCGCCGCCGACCCCCGTCTTCACACTTCCTCGCGGCTGCACCGGCTGCGCCGGCTGCCGGTCCGAGGCCAGCACGACCACCAGGTCCCCGGTGACGCGCCGCCCGCCCGCGGCGCACTCCGCGACGATCTCGTACGTCCCCGGCTGCGCGCTCGGCGGCACCCGGAACCGTCCGATCGCCTCGCCCTCGTGTGCGCGGGGCGCCAGCGGGAAGCGACCGGCGCCCACCGCCCCGGCGTCGCCCGTCGCCGCTCCGCCCTCCCCGCACGCCGCCGTGTTCACCGAGACCGTCCCGCCCGGCACCGCGGTGGAGGGATACACCTCCAGACTTCCGGCACGGGTTCCGGCACCCGCGGCGTGGGCGGGTGCGGTGAACCCGGCCGTGGCGATGACGGCCAGCGCGGTACCGGTCAGCACATGTGCGGCACGACGTGCGGTACGACGGGCGGTGCGTCGCATCGGTGCTCCTTCGAGCTCTTCGAGTCTCCCTGCCCTTCCGAGGTAAGTCGCAGCGCGGCGAGCGCGCTTCCTGAGGGAGCGTCAGGAATGGGATGAATGGGTGTCAGATGTGCGCGCGGGAGAGTGGCCCGCGTGTGGGTTTCACCAGGTCACCGGCGTGCGGACGGCCCGGCGCGGAAAAGCGCCCACAGGGCGGGTGAACGGGTGACCGCCGCCGGTGGGTCCCCGCCGGGCAGGCCGACGATCCTCGCTGGGGCGGACCGACGGCTGTCGCCGGGGCGGGCTGACGATCCTCGCCGGGACGGGCCCACGGCTGTCGCCGGGACGGGCTGACGGTCCCCGCCGGGACGGGCCCACGGCTGTCGCCGGGACGGACCGACGGCTGTCGCCGGGGCGGGCTGACGATCCCCGCCGGGGCGGGCCGACGGCTGTCGCGGGGCACGGGCGAGGTCACCGTCGGGTGAGCCAGTCCCCGCTCTCGATCTGCTTGCCCCGGGCCCGCAGGCGGTCGGCGACGGCGGGTGCGGCGACGTACACCCAGGCGCGCACGGGAGGAATCCCGCCCAGGCGGACCGCGCCATCCCCATCCCCGCCCCTGTCCCTGTCCCGGCCCCCGTCCGCTGTCACCTCGCGCTCGACCCGCTCGTACAGGTTGCGAGGGTCGCCCGGCACGTACTCCTCGAGCCGGTCGAGCTCGGCGAGCAGTCGCGCGTACGCCCGGGGGAGAGGTGTGACGAGTTCGCCGGCCACCGTCCCGCCGGGCTCCTCCACCGCGTAGGGGTAACCGGGGCCGTGGTAGAGCACCGCTCCCGACAGCCGGGCCGGTTCCTCGCGGAGGGTGCGGCCGCGCAGGAGGAGGTCGTGGTTGACCTCGCCGGCGCGGAGGGTGCCGTAGACGAAGAAGGGGAGTTCCGGGGCGCTCACGGAAACGATTCTCTCTCCTCACCGCCCCCTCACCGGTCCATCGCGTATGCGCTATGGACATGACATGTCATGCCCTCTTAAATGCCAGGACGACATCAGCGCCACCTCCACAGGCCACCCACAGGCCACCCCCACACGCGCCCCCACGGCGCCTTCCCGAGGAGACCGAAGACACTGATGAGTCGGATACGGCAGCACGTCCGAGGTTCCCGTCTCGCCACCGCCGGTATCGCCGCCACCACGGCCACGCTCCTGGCCGCCGTACTCTCCCCGGTCGCCGACGCGGCCGACAGGCCCACCCGGGCGACGGCACTCGACAACGCGGCGGCGGTCCTCGTCGACCACGCCGCGGCCCTCGGCCTCACCTCCGTACAGGGCACCTCCGTCCGTGACGTGGTCGTCGACAAGGACGGCACCCAGCACGTCCGCTACGACCGCACCTACCGCAAACTCCCCGTCCTGGGCGGTGACTTCATCGTCCACCTGGCCCCCGACGGCGCGTACCGCAGCGCGAACCGGGCGACGAGGACGGCGATCTCGCTGTCGAGCATCACCCCGCAGGTGTCCGCCCCCAAGGCCGCCGACGTCGCCGTGAACGCCCTGCGCGCGGCCAACCTCGGCGAGACGCTGAAGCAGGTGAAGGCCAAGCCGCAGCTGGTCGTCGACGCGCTGCACGGCGCCCCGAAGCTGGCCTGGCGGACCGACGTCGTCGCCCTGGACACGCTCGGCAACCCGGTCGCCCGCGCGGTGCTGACCGACGCGCGCACCGGCGCCCAGATCGACGCCTGGGACACCATCGAGACCGCCACGGGCGACGGCAAGTCCCTGTACGGCGGCACGGTCCCGCTGGAGACGACCCTCTCGGGATCGACGTACCAGCTCAAGGACCCGACCCGCGGCAACACGTACACCGGCGACGCGGCCAACAAGACCGACCTGTGCATCTTCGGCATCTGCATCAGCCGCGCCCCCGCGACCCTCTTCACGGACACCGACAACCACTGGGGCACCGGCGCCACGGCGGACCGCTCCACGGCCGCCGTCGACGCCCAGTACGGGACCGACGTGACCTGGGACTACTACAAGAACGTGCACGGCCGCAACGGCATCGGCAACGACGGCAAGGGCTCCTACAACCGCGTCCACTACGGCAACAGCTACAACAACGCCTTCTGGGACGACAGTTGCTTCTGCATGACCTACGGCGACGGTGACGGCACCCAGCTGGGCCCGCTGGTCGCCCTGGACGTGGCCGGCCACGAGATGTCCCACGGCGTGACCTCCAAGACGGCCAAGCTGACCTACTCGGGCGAGTCGGGCGGCCTGAACGAGGCGACGTCCGACATCTTCGGCAGCCTGGTCGAGTTCTACGCCGGGAACACCTCGGACACCGGCGACTACCTCATCGGCGAGAAGATCGTCCGCTCCGGCTTCGGCCGGGACGCCCTGCGCTACATGGACAAGCCGAGCAAGGACGGCAACTCCGCCGACTACTGGAGCAGTTCGGTCGGCAACCTCGACGTCCACTACTCCTCCGGGGTCGCCAACCACTTCGCCTACCTCCTCGCGGAGGGCAGCGGCACCAAGACCGTCAACGGTGTCACGTACAACTCCCCGACATACAACGGCTCGACGCTCACCGGCATCGGCCGCGAGAAGCTCGGCGCGATCTGGTACCGCGCCCTGACCGTCTACATGACGTCCTCGACGAACTACGCGGCAGCGAGAACAGCCACCCTGAACGCGGCCCGCGACCTCTACGGCACGGGCACCACGGAGTACAACGCGGTGGCGGCGACCTGGACCGCGGTCAACGTCAGCTGACCACGCTCTCGTACCGGGCGCGGGCGTTTCGCCGGAGCTGCCTCGGGCCGTCGGGCCCGAGGCAGCTCGTTGTCGGCGAACCCGATGGTGTTGCCGCCCGCGCCGATCGGGATGCTGCGCACCCTGTGCGGTGAGGGCGGCCGGCCGGCCGGGACGGGCACCGTGATGGGGATGCCGCTCGTTCCCGTGGACCCTGCGGTCGTGCCGCGTGCCGACGAGACGGCCGCCGACCGGGGGCTCCGGTTGGTGCGGACCCTGGTCCGGTCGTCGTGCTTCGACGAGAACCACTCCGCCGATCCCCTCCTGCACGGCTTTCTCTTCCTGGACCAGGATCGGGTGCGGCTGTACTTGCGGGCCGACGGACCCCCGGGGGTGACCGCCGCCGGCCTCCGGACGACCGGGGCGCTGACGGCGCTGATCGCGGCGCTCCCCTCGCTGGTCCGAGGGGAGGTGGAGCGGATGGTGACGGACGCCGGGGATCCGCACTGCGCGCGGGTGTTGGACGTGACCTTCTGGTGAGGAATCCCGCTTCCCCGTGGCTGGATCACCCGTTACGCTCCCTCAGCGCGCATCCGGCGCGAGCAGGGGGTACCGGGGGTAATGGGGGTAACGGGGGACATGGCGGAGATAGTTGCCGCGCCCGAGAAGGGCCCGAACGCATGGGCTCAAGCCATCGCGGCGCTGGTGGTGGTCGGGGCGCTCGGGGGCGGGCTGTACGTGATCCAGAAGAGCGACGCCGCTGCCGTCGACAAACCGGCGCTCTGCCGCCTCGACGACGAGGACGAGAAGGCGGCCGAGGCCGCGAAGGCCGCGCAGCGTATCTCCGGGACGGAGCTGTGCACGGCGCTGAACCGCGCGGACCTGCCGGCGCTTCTCGGCACTCCGCAGGAGCACGCGCTGACGGCCTACGGCAGTGACGGCTCGGTCAAGATGGCGAGCGGCACCGAGATCCCCAGCCCGGAGGGGACCGTCCAACTGGACACCTACACGGTGAAGCTCTCGCGGTCCTATGACGAGCTCCCGATCGCGGGGATGGAGGACCTGCTGAACGAAGCGGAGGCGAAGACGGTCCTGGGCCACCCCGCGGTGCTCTACTCGAGCCAGACGATCGCCTTCAGCTTCGACCTCGGCGGCGGCAAGTCCGACGCCGGCCCCGGCGGCATCGCCCGCGCCCTGGTCGTCGCCCCGGACAGCAAGGACGGCGGCGGCTCCTACGAACTCGCCATCTGGCGCCAGGACGACGTGCGCCCGGACGACGCTGCCCTGCTGAGCATCGCGCAGAAGGTCCTGCCCGCGATCCCGGGCTGGACGGCGGCCGGGTGACGGAGGCCGGCTGACAGCGGTGGGCTGACGGCGGTCGACCGACAGCGGTGGGCTGCCGGCGGCCCGGCCGTGTCGCACGCCGCCGACGACGCGGAAGGCCGGCACCCCCCGCGGGATGCCGGCCTTCTCAAAACGGAAGCCGTGCCGCTCAGGCGGCCGGCTCAGGCGGCCGGTTCGGGCTCCGCCACCCGGGCCTCGGTCGCGTGCCGCTCCTGCTCCGGCTTGCCGTCCCGCATCACCAGGGTCGCCAGGATCGCCGCCGCCAGGACGCCGATCGCGCTCACCGTGAAGGTCGTCGTCATCGAGGCCGTGAATGCCTCCCGGGCCGCCCGCACCAGGCCCGCGTCCTGGCCGGCCACCGCCAGCGCCCCGCCGATCGACTGCCGGGCCGCCTCGGGGGCGTCGGACGGCATCTCGGCGGCGTAGCCACTGGTCAGCAGCGAGCCGAGGATGGCGATGCCGAGTGCGGTGCCGGCCTGCTGGATGGTGTCGTTGAGGGCCGAGCCGACGCCCGCCTTGTCCTCGGGGATGGTCCCCATCAGCGAGCCGACGGCCGCCGGCATCGCCAGACCCGCGCCGAGGCCGAGCAGTCCGAGAGCGATGGCCGGGACGGTGAAGCCCGAGTCGGCGTCGACCGTCGTCAGCAGGGCGAAGCAGGTGGTCATCACCAGCATCCCGGACAGGATCACGAACCGGTTGCCGATCTTCTCGGCCAGCTTCACGGCCACGCCGTTGCCGATCAGCGCGGCGACGGCGAGGGGCAGGAAGGCGAGGCCCGCCTTGACGGGGGAGTAGCCGAGGACGAACTGCAGGTACTGGGTGAGGACCAGCAGCAGACCGCCGTTGCCGATCTGGACCAGGGCCAGGGAGAGCGAACCGCCGCTGAAGTTGCGGTGCTTGAAGAGGACCAGCGGGACCATCGGGGCGGATGTGACGTTCTCCCAGATCACGAAGCCGGCCAGGCCGGCCACGGCGACCGCCAGCGAGAGCGTCGAGCGGCCGCCGAACGCGCCGTGCTGCGGGAGCTCGATGATCCACCAGACCAGGGCGGTCATACCGACCGCGGAGAGCACCGCGCCCAGCGGGTCGGGCTTCTGCCAGGGCGCCCTGGACTCCGGCATCAGGACCACGGCGGCGACGACGGCGAGCGCGACGACCGGGACGTTGATGAGGAAGATCGAGTGCCAGGAGAAGTGGTCGATCAGGACGCCTCCCAGGACCGGGCTGCCGACCAGCCCCAGCATCGACACCGAACCCCACGCCGCCATCGCCCTGCCGCGCTCCTCGTCGTCGAAGACGGTGATGAGGATCGAGAGGGTGGACGGCATGATCAGCGCCCCGCCGACGCCCATCGCGGTGCGCACGGCGATCACCTCGCCGGGGTCGGTGCAGAGCGTCGCGGCCAGTGAGGCCGCCCCGAAGAGCAGCAGGCCCAGCAGCATCACCTTGCGGCGGCCGAAGCGGTCGCCGAGGCTGCCGGAGGTCAGCAGGAGGCCGGCGAAGACCAGGATGTAGGAGTCCAGGATCCACTGGGTGTCCTGGGCGCTCGCGCCGATGTCCTCGGTCATCGAGGGGACCGCGACGGTGAGCGCCATGCTGTCGATCGTCAGGACCACCGTGCTCAGACACAGCACGACGAGGATCCACCAGCGGCGGGGGTCGCGGATTTTCACGGGGTTCTCCATGACGGTGTCCTGTCCCTTCGTCGTGCGCACATCGTTCTCTCGATGCGCACACCGTTCCGGATGTTGCGTACGGCGTCCCGTCCGATGCGCACACTGTACGCATGGCGGAACAGTGTGCGCAACCCTCGAACTCTGTACGCTGGGAGCGCACGATGTACGCGCCGAACACGGCGCCACGCATCGCCACGCAGCAGTACGCGACGCAGCAGTACGTGACGCAGCAGTACGCACCGAGGAGAGGAACAGGAACCCATGGCCGCCAGGCCGAAGAACCCGCACCCCGTGCCGTCCGTGCCGTCCGTCTGGGCCAGGCAGCGCCGTGAGCCCGACCAGCCGACGCTCAGCCGGGGCTCGATCGTCCGCGAGGCGATCGCCATGCTGGACGCCGACGGCATCGAGGCGCTGAGCATGCGCAAGCTGGGCGCCCGGCTGAACGCCGGCGCGACCTCCCTGTACCGGCACGTCGCCACCAAGGACGAGCTGATGGAGCTGGCCGTCGACGAGGTCGCCGCCGAGATCCACGTCCCGGACGCGACCGCCCCCGACTGGCGGGCGGCCGTCACCGAGGCCGCCGCCGCCTTCCGCGCGACGAGTCTGCGCCACCCCTGGCTGTCGTCGGTTCTCGGTCAGGCGGGCCTCGCCTACCTCGGCCCCAACCTCATGTCCTTCTCCGAGCGCCTGGCCGCGCTGTTCACGGCCGCCGGCTTCCCGGAGCCGAGCCGAGCCATCGACACCGTCCTGTCGTACGTCATCGGCATGAGCACCACCGAGGCCGCCTGGCTCACCACGGTCGCCCGCTCGGGCGAGAGCGAGTCCGACTTCATCGCCCGCCTCATGCCCGCCGCCCAGCGGGCCGCGGCCGGGCACGAGCATCTCGCCGGCGGCTACGCGGACGCCGCCGCGACGGCCGCCGACCCCGTCGCGCTGCGCGAGAAGAAGTTCCGGTACGGCCTGGAGGTCGTCCTGGACGGCCTCGCCCTGCGCCTGCCCGGCTAGCCCGCCGGCGGCCGGCCGGTCACTCGGCGATCTCCACCCGCACCGCGCACACCTTGAACTCCGGCATGCGCGAGGTCGGGTCCAGTGCCGGGTTGGTCAGCGTGTTGACGCGGCCCTCGCCCGGCCAGTGGAACGGCATGAAGACGGTGTCGGGGCGGATCCCGGTGGTGATCCGGGCGGGGGCCACCGCCCGTCCGCGCCGCGACACCACGGCCAGGGGGTCGCCCTCGGCCGCTCCGAGCCGCGCCGCCAGCCGGGGGTGCAGCTCGACGAACGGGCCGGGCGCGGCGGCGTTCAGCTCGTCCACGCGGCGGGTCTGGGCGCCGGACTGGTACTGCGCCACGACCCGTCCGGTGGTGAGCAGGACGGGGTAGTCGTCGTCCGGTTCCTCGGCGGTGGGCCGGTGCGAGACCGGCACGAAGCGGGCCCGCCCGTCCTCCGTGGCGAACCGCTCGAGAAAGAGCCGCGGCGTACCGGCCCCCCGCCGCCCCCTCCTGGCCGCCGCACCACCCTCGGCCGCAGCGTCACCCTCGGCTTGCGCACCGCCCCCGAGTGCCGCACCGGCCTCGGCTTCCGCATCGTCCCCGGCCGCCACATTGCGCCGCCGGTCGCCCTCCGCGTCACCCTCGGCGTCCGCACTGAGCCGCCGGTCGCTCTTCTCGCCTCCCGCGACCCGCGCGCCGCCCTCGGCCGCCGCGTCACCCTCGTCCCGCGCATCACTCTCCGCCTCCGCCTCCGCCTCCGCCTCCGCCGGGCAGGGCCAGAACACCCCGGTTCCGCCGTCCTCCGTCAGGCGCGCGTAGGTGATGCCGGAGTAGTCCGCGATGCCGCCCGCGCTGGCTCGTCGGAGTTCCTCGAAGACCTCCCCGGGGTCGGTCGGGAAGCCCTTCTCGAAGCCCAGCCGGGCCGCCAGTTCGTGCAGGACCTCCAGGTCGCTGCGTACCCCCTCCGGGGCGGTGATCGCCTGGCGTCGCAGCAGGACCCGTCCCTCCAGGCTGGTCGTCGTCCCCGTCTCCTCCGCCCACTGGGTGACCGGCAGGACGACGTCCGCGAGGGCCGCCGTCTCCGACAGGACGACATCGCAGACGGCGAGGAACTCGAGGGACTTGATGCGCTCCTCGATGTGCGCGGCGTTCGGCGCCGACACCACCGGGTTCGACCCCATCAGCAGCAGCGACCGGATGTCGGACCCCAGGGCGTCCAGCAGCTCGTACGCGCTGCGCCCGGGCCCGGGCAGCGAGTCCGGGTCCACGCCCCAGACCTCGGCGACGTGCCGCCGGGCCGCCGGGTCGTCCAGCTTGCGGTAGCCGGGCAGCTGGTCGGCCTTCTGGCCGTGCTCACGCCCGCCCTGCCCGTTGCCCTGCCCGGTCAGACAGCCGTAGCCGCTGAGCGGGCGCCCGGCCCGCCCGGTCGCCAGGCAGAGGTTGATCCACGCGCCGACCGTGTCGGTGCCCTTGGACTGCTGCTCGGGCCCGCGCGCGGTGAGCACCATCGCGGCCTCGGGCTCGCAGAACAGCCTTACGGTCTCGCGGAGTTGTGGAACGGACACCCCCGTGATCCGCTCCACGTACTCCGGCCAGTGCGCCATGGCGGCCGCCCGCGCCTCCTCCCAGCCACTGGTCCGCTCCCGCACGTACTCCTCGTCGACCCGCCCCTCGGCGACGATCAGGTGCAGCAGGCCCAGCGCCAGCGCGAGATCCGTCCCGGGCCGGGGCGCGAGGTGCAGGTCGGCCTGCTCGGCGGTCTTCGTGCGGCGCGGGTCGATCACGATCAGCGTGCCGCCGTTCTCCCGCAGCTCGTTGAAGAACCGCAGAGCGGGCGGCATGGTCTCCGCGAGGTTGGATCCGACCAGGATCACGCACCCCGTCCTCGGGATGTCCTCCAGCGGGAACGGGAGCCCCCGGTCGAGCCCGAAGGCCTTGATGCCCGCCGCCGCCGCGGACGACATGCAGAAGCGGCCGTTGTAGTCGATCTGCGAGGTGCCGAGCACGACCCGCGCGAACTTGCCGAGCGTGTACGCCTTCTCGTTCGTCAGCCCGCCCCCGCCGAACACGCCGAGCGCGTCGGCCCCGCGCTCGGAGCGCACCCTGCGGAACTCCCCGGCGATCCGGTCCAGCGCCTCCTCCCAGGTGGCGGGCACGAGCGAGTCGCCGGACCGCACCAACGGGGAGGTCAGCCGCACCCGGGAGGAGAGCACGGCGGGCGCCGTACGGCCCTTGCCGCACAGCGCGCCCCGGTTCACCGGGAAGTCCGGGCGCTCGACCACCTCGACGCCACCCGTGGGCAGGGGCGACAGGGCCATCCCGCACTGCAGAGCGCAGTACGGGCAGTGGGTGGGCGTCGAAGTGGTCGGCATACGCTCCAGCGTGCTTCGGCCGTGTTACGCGCCGTGCGGTCTCCTGTTACGGCGGTGTGGTGGTGCCCTCCTCGCCCGACCGGACCCACCGTGAGGCGCCCGCCGGGGCGAACTGGCCGTGAGGCGCCCGCCGGGGCGAACTGACCGTGAGGCGCCCGCCGCCGCAGCCCCCGCATCCGCCGCCGCAGCCCCCGCCTCACCGGGCGGGAGCCCTCGCCTCACCGGCCGCCGCTTCTGCCGCCGCAGCCCCCGCATCCGCCGCCGCAGCCCCCGCCTCACCGGGCGGGAGCCCTCGCCTCACCGGTCGGCGCAGCCCCCGCCGCAGCCCTCGCCTCACCGGGCGGGAGCCCTCGCCTCACCGGTCGCCGCAGCCCTCGCCTCACCGGTCGTCGGCGAGGGCCTTCGTCACTCCCGCTTCCTTCGGTCCGAGGAACCTGGGGTCCGGCTCGAACACCGCGTCCAGGGCCGCCTTGCCGGCCGCGAGAACCTCCCGGGCGCCCCCGTAGTACCAGGTCACGTCGTGCTTGGCGGCGACGCCGACCCCGTACGAGTCCACGCCCGCCGCCTCGCACAGGGCGACGGCCCGCCGGATGTGGAAGTCCTGGCTGATCAGCACGGCCCGGTCGACGCCGAAGATCTTCTTGGCGCGGACGCAGGAGTCCCAGGTGTCGAAACCGGCGTAGTCGCTGACGATCCGCGCGTCGGGCACCCCGTGTCCGGTCAGATAGGTGCGCATGGCGTCGGGCTCGTCGTAGTCCTCGCGGCTGTTGTCGCCCGTCACGAGCACGACCTCGATACGGCCCTCCCGGTACAGCTTCGCCGCCGCGTCCAGCCGGTGCGCGAGATACGGCGAGGGCTCGCCGTCCCACAGACCGGCGCCGAACACGACGGCGACCTCGGTGCGCGGCGCGTCGGCGGTCGTACCGAGCCGGCCGGCCGTGGACACGTACAGCCAGGTGGCCGGCAGCAGCGCGAGCACGCATCCGGCCATCACGGCCTGCACCAGCCGCCGCCGGCCGGCACGAGTGCGCGGCAGCCGCGGTCGACGGATGTCCATACGGTGTTCCCCCCAGGTCGAACAGGTCGAAAGCCCCTTCGGCCCCGGAAGACGCAGCAGACGGTGATCCGGTTCGCCCCCGCACCACGAGCCACATCTCACACCGCCCCCGGGCGCGACGTGAACGACCCGAAAACACTCGTGACGGTCAGGCAACGGGGGTGCAACCTCGAGCCGTCAGGATCTGTTCATGAAGGCGTCGCCCGCTCAGTACGACGAGTCCGAAGTCCACCTCGACAGTACGGCGCACATCATGAACCGGATCAGCTCCCAGCTCGCCAGCCAGCTCAGCCTCGTCCAGCTCGACGGCCGCCGGCGTCCCGGCCCGCCCGCGCTGGTCGTCGTCGCCCACGGCAGCCGCGACCCCCGCGCGCTGAGCACCGTCCGCACGCTCCTGGACCGCGTCCGTGAGCAGCGCCCCGGCCTGCCGGTGCACCTCGGCCACATCGAGCTCAACGAGCCGCTGCTGTCGGACACCCTCGCCGACCTCGACGCCCACGGCACGACGGACGCCGTCCTGGTCCCGCTCCTCCTGGCCCGCGGCTACCACGTCAAGCGGGACATCCCCGAGATGGCCGCGCAGGCGCGGGTGCGCACGCGCGTGGCCGCACCGCTCGGCCCGCACCCGTTCCTCGTGGAGACCCTGTACACCCGCCTGGCCGAGGCGGGCTGGCGCCAGGACATGACGCGGGAGGAGCGCCGGACGAGCGCGGTCGTCCTGGCGGCGGCGGGCTCCCGCGACCCCGACTCGGCCGTCGACACCCGCCGTACGGCCCGTCTCCTGGCGCGCCGTCTGGGCGTCCCGGTGGTCCCCGCGTACGCCTCCACGGCGACCCCGACCGTCCCGACGGCGCTGCGCGCCCTGGCCGCGCGGGGCCGCGACCGGGTGGCGGTCGCCTCCTACTTCACGGCCCCCGGCCGCTTCGCGACCGAGTCCGCGCGGGCGGCCCCCTGGATCGCGTCCGCTCCGCTGGGCACCCACCCGGCGATGGCGAGCCTGCTCCTGCACCGCTACGACCAGGCGCGCGCGACCCCGGCGAACACGGCCCTCGAACTGGCGTCGGCCTGAGACCCCCGACCGGCCCGGACCCTCCGACGCGCCGGACCGCCGATGCGCCGGCCGCCGACGCGCGCCGGCCGCCGATGCGCCGGACCGCCGATGTGCCGGACCGCCGACGCGCCGGACCGCCGATGTGCCGGACCCGACAGCCGGTCAGGCGCCCGGTACCACCCGATTGTCACCCCCGCCGCTTACTGTCGAGGCATGGAAGGCACCGCACACCTCGACACCGCCTATGACCCGACGTCAGTCGCCCGCTGGGCCCACGAGCCGGACAAACGCCCCGGCCGGACCGCCTTCCAACGAGACCGCGCCCGCGTGCTGCACTCCTCCGCCCTGAGAAGGCTCTCCGGCAAGACACAGGTGGTCACACCGGGCACCCGCACCGACGCGTGGGACGCCACCCCCCGCACCCGGCTCACCCACTCCCTGGAGTGCGCCCAGGTGGGCCGTGAGCTCGGCGCCGCCCTCGGCTGCGACCCCGACCTGGTCGAGGCGGCCTGCCTCTCCCACGACCTCGGGCACCCCCCGTTCGGTCACAACGGCGAACAGGCACTGAACGAGTTCGCGCGGGACTGCGGCGGCTTCGAGGGCAACGCCCAGTCGCTGCGGCTCCTCACCCGCATCGAACCCAAGCGCTTCACCGCCGAGGGCTCCGTGGGCCTCAACCTCACCCGGGCCACCCTCGACGCCGCCACCAAGTACCCCTGGCCCCGGGGCGCCCATCCCACCGACCCGGCGTCCCCCAAGTTCGGCGTCTACGAGGACGACAGGCCCGTCTTCGACTGGGTCCGCGCAGCGGCCCCCGGCACGCGTACGTGCTTCGAGGCGCAGGTCATGGACTGGGCCGACGACGTGGCGTACTCGGTGCACGACGTGGAGGACGGCCTGCACGCGGGGCACATCGACCCCAACTGCCTGCACGCCGAACCGGAGCGCCAGGAGATCTTCCGGGTCGCCGTCGGCCGCTACGTCCCCGCCGGCACCGATCCGGCCGCGCTCGCCGCCGCCCTCGACCGACTCCAGGACCAGGACTGGTGGCCGCACGGCTACGACGGCACGGCGGCCGCCCAGGCCCGTCTGAAGGACGCCACCAGCCAGCTCATCGGCCGCTTCTGTCTGGCCGCCGAGGGCGCCACACGCGCGCGCTACGGAAACGGGAGCCTCACCCGTTACGACGCCGAGCTCGTCGTACCCGAGGAGGCGCGCCTGGAGTGCGCGGTCCTCAAGGCGGTCGCCGACCGGTACGTCATGCAGCGCGCCGAACAGGAACTCCTGCGCGCCGACCAGCGCGTGGTCATCACCGAGCTCGCCGAGGCGCTCACCGCCCGCGCCCCCGACGGCCTCGACCCCCAGTTCCGCGCCCTGTTCGAGCAGGCGCCCGACGACCGCGCCCGCAAGCGGGTCGTCGTCGACCAGATCGCCTCCCTCACCGACGCCTCGGCCCGCTCGCTGCACAGCCGTCCGACGAGGCGGACGAGATCCTGACAAGTGCGGACCGGGTGCGCCCGAACGGGCCCGGAACGTGACCCAGCGTGCCCTGATCGGGCACGTCCCCCTTCCCCGATCACGCTGCGTGCGGGACGCTCGCATGTGGCGGCACGCACAGTGTTATCCGGGGGACCACCCCCCGGATCCCCGGTAGGAGGCATCACGTGGTCGACGCGGATCAGACATTTGTCATCGTCGGAGGAGGCCTGGCCGGCGCCAAGGCGGCCGAGACGCTGAGGGCGGAGGGCTTCACCGGCCGCGTGATACTGATCTGCGACGAGCGCGACCACCCCTACGAGCGGCCGCCGCTCTCCAAGGGCTTCCTGCTCGGCAAGGAGACGCGGGAGAGCGTCTTCGTCCATGAGCCCGCCTGGTACGCGCAGAACGACATCGAGCTGCACCTCGGCCAGACCGTCGACGCGATCGACCGCACCGCGAAGACGGTCCGCTTCGGTGACGACGGCACGCTCGCGCACTACGACAAGCTGCTCCTCGCCACCGGCGCGGAGCCCCGCCGGCTGGACATCCCCGGCACCGACCTCGCGGGCGTGCACCATCTGCGCCGGCTCTCGCACGCCGAGCGTCTCAAGGGCGTGCTGGCCGCCCTCGGCCGTGACAACGGCCACATCGTGATCGCGGGCGGCGGCTGGATCGGCCTGGAGATCGCGGCGGCGGCCCGTGGGTACGGCGCCGAGGTCACCGTCGTCGAACCGGAACCCACCCCGCTGCACGGCGTCCTCGGCCCGGAGCTCGGGAGCGTCTTCGCCGATCTGCACCGCGAGCACGGCGTCCGCTTCCACTTCGGCGCCCGGCTCACCGAGATCGTCGGCCAGGACGGCATGGTCCTCGCCGTCCGCACCGACGACGGCGAGGAACACCCGGCGCACGACGTCCTCGCGGCGATCGGCGCGGCCCCCCGCACGGGCCTCGCGGAGACGGCGGGCCTCACCCTCGCCGACCGCGCGCACGGCGGCGGGATCGCGGTCGACGTCCGGCTGCGCACCTCCGACCCCGACATCCACGCGGCCGGCGACGTCGCGTCCTTCCCGCACGCTCTCTTCGACACCCGGCTGCGCGTCGAGCACTGGGCCAACGCCCTGAACGGCGGCCCGGCGGCCGCCCGCGCGATGCTCGGCCAGGACGTCTCCTACGACCGCGTGCCCTACTTCTTCTCCGACCAGTACGACCTGGGCATGGAGTACAGCGGCTGGGCACCGCCGGGGACGTACGACGAGGTGGTGATCCGCGGCGACGCGGGCAAGCGGCAGTTCGTCGCGTTCTGGCTGAAGGAGGGCCGCCTCCTCGCCGGGATGAACGTGAACGTGTGGGACGTCACAGAGCCGATCCAGAAGCTGATCCGCTCGCGCGAGCGGATCGACACGGAGGCCCTGGCGGACCCCCGGGTGCCGCTGGAGGACCTCGGCGCCTAGGCCGTTCCGGTCGTCCGCGGGGCTGTGGCCGGCGGACGCGGGTCGTGTGCGGCCGGTCGCGCCCCCGCGGGCGAGCCGCACACGGCCCGCCCCGCACACCCCAAGGGCACCGCGGCCCGCCGGAGATGTCACCGCGCCCCCGTAGAATCACCACGTGGCAGGACGGATCAACGACGAGGACGTGAAGGCGGTACGGGACGCGGTCCCGATCGACGCCGTGGTGTCCGAGTACCTCCAGCTGCGCAACGCGGGCGGCGGCAACCTCAAGGGCCTCTGCCCGTTCCACGACGAGAAGTCGCCGTCCTTCCAGGTCAGCCCGAGCAAGGGACTCTTCCACTGCTTCGGCTGCCAGGAGGGCGGCGACACCATCACGTTCGTGATGAAGGTCGACCACCTCACCTTCTCCGAGGTGGTCGAGCGGCTCGCCGCCCAGGCCGGCATCACCCTGCGTTACGAGGAGGGCGGCTACAACCCCGCCCACCAGCGCGGCGAACGCATCCGGCTGGTCGAGGCGCACAAGACCGCCGCCGAGTGGTACGCGGAACAGCTCGCCACCGGGCCCGAGGCCGACACCGGCCGGATCTTCCTCGCCGAGCGTGGCTTCGACCAGGCCGCGGCCGTCCACTTCGGCGTCGGCTACAGCCCCCAGGGCTGGGACCACCTCACCCGCTTCCTGCGCGGCAAGGGCTTCACCGACAAGGAGCTGCTCCTCTCCGGGCTCTCCCAGGAGGGTCGCCGCGGGCCCATCGACCGCTTCCGGGGCCGGCTGATGTGGCCCATCCGCGACATCGGCGGAGAGGTCGTCGGCTTCGGCGCGCGCAAGCTCTACGAGACCGACAACGGGCCCAAGTACCTCAACACGCCCGACACGGCGATCTACAAGAAGTCCCAGGTCCTCTACGGCATCGACCTCGCGAAGAAGGACATCGCCAAGTCCAGCCGCGCGGTCGTAGTCGAGGGGTACACCGACGTCATGGCCTGCCACCTGGCCGGCGTCACCACCGCCATCGCGACCTGCGGCACGGCCTTCGGCGGCGACCACATCAAGATCCTCCGCCGACTCCTCATGGACAACGGCAGCGCCCGTGTCATCTTCACCTTCGACGGCGACGCGGCCGGCCAGAAGGCGGCCCTGCGCGCCTTCGAGGACGACCAGAAGTTCGCCGCCGAGACGTACATCGCCATCGCGCCGGACAACATGGACCCCTGCGACCTGCGCCTCGCGAAGGGCGACGAGGCGGTCGCCGACCTGGTCGAACCCCGCACGCCGCTCTTCGAGTTCGCGCTCCGTCAGATCGTCGTCCGCTACGACCTCGACACCCCGGCGGGCCGCGCCGCCGCCCTCGACGAGGCCGCGCCCATCGTCGCCCGCATCAAGAACAGCGGCGCCCAGCACGAGGTCGCCGTCCAGCTGGCCGGCATGCTCGGCATCCTGGACACCCAGTTCGTCGTCAAAAGGGTTGCCCAGCTGGCCCGTTGGGCCCGCGACCGGGGCGGCAAGGGCCCGGCGCCGGCCCGCGGCCCCCAGTCGTACGAGTCCGCCTCCCGGCCCACCGCGGGCGGCCCCGCCCTCAATCTCCGCAACGCCGTCTACGCCACCGAACGCGAGTTGCTGAAGCTCGCCCTCCAGCGCCCCGAACTGGTCTCCCCGGCCTTCGACGCGTACGGGATCGACGAGTTCACAGCCGCCCCCTACGCCGCCGTACGCCAGGCGATCCAGGACGCGGGCGGCGCCGGGTTCGGCGTCAAGGACGGGCAGGAGTACCTCGTCCGGGTCCGCGAGGCCGCGCCCGACGACGCGGTCCGCGCGATGGTGACGGAGCTCGCGGTCGAGGCGATCATGCGCCGCACGGTCGACGAGAACTACGCGGGGGAGCAGTTGGTGACGGTCCGCCGCAGGGCCGTGACCCGCAGGCTCACCGATCTCCAGGGCACGCTGACCCGTCTCGGCCACGCGGACCCGGCCCAGTCGGCCGCCGTCCAGAACGAGATGATGATCCTGACCAGGTACGACAGGGCGTTGCAGCACGAGGGCCCGTCCGCTCTCTGAGCCGTCGCCCGCGGCAGGGTGACCACGCGGTCACTGACCGGACTCAAAAAGTCGCCGCACGCCCCTCGTGGCGGCTGTGTGTCGTACTCCACACTGGGTGCGGTGCCTGAGTCCTCGGAGCGCGGCCGATCCCGGACGGACGCGGCGTGGCCGCCGACTCCGCCCCGAAGTACCGCTGCTGCTCACCTCAGCAGCGATCATCCTGGAGGTCGCCCCCGTGCAGACCCGGACCCTGACCCAGACCGTCAGCACTGCCGAGAGTACGGCCGGTACCAGCGGTGCCGGCCCGGCCGACGGCACGGAACCGGACGCCGAGGCCGACGTCCTGGCCGCCGTCCCGCCGCAGAACCGTGCCGCGCACCACCCCGAGACCCACGCGGAAGCGCACCCGCAGACGCAGGCCGAGCCCGAGACCGAGCCGCCCGCCGAGGTCCTGGAGGAGGCTCCCGAGGACGCCCCCGAGCCCGTCCCGCCGCCCCGCGCCCGGGCCACCGACAACGGCAGCCCCTCCTCGGACCTGTTCCGGCAGTACCTGCGCGAGATCGGCCGCATCCCGCTGCTCACCGCGGCCGAGGAGGTCGACCTGGCCCGCCGCGTGGAGGCCGGCCTGTTCGCCGAGGAGAAGCTGGCCGGCGCCACCGACCTGGACAGCCAACTGACCCTCGACCTCGACCGCCTGGTCGTCCTGGGCCGCATGGCCAAGCGCCGCCTCATCGAGGCCAACCTGCGGCTCGTCGTCTCCGTCGCCAAGCGGTACGTCGGGCGCGGGCTCACCATGCTCGACCTCGTCCAGGAGGGCAACCTCGGCCTGATCCGGGCGGTCGAGAAGTTCGACTACGCCCGCGGCTACAAGTTCTCCACGTACGCCACCTGGTGGATCCGCCAGGCCATGTCCCGCGCGCTGGCCGACCAGGCCCGCACCATCCGCGTCCCGGTCCATGTCGTCGAGCTCATCAACCGGGTCGTCCGCGTCCAGCGCCGGATGCTCCAGGAGCGCGGCTACGAGCCGACCGCGGAAGAGGTCGCAGCCCAGCTCGACCTCCTGCCCGAACGCGTCGGAGAGGTCCTGCGGCTGGCCCAGGAGCCGGTCTCGCTGCACGCCCCGGTGGGCGAGGAGGACGACGTGGCCCTCGGCGACCTCATCGAGGACGGCGACGCGGCCAGCCCCGTCGAGTCGGCGGCCTTCCTGCTGCTGCGCGAGCACCTGGAAGCCGTGCTCTCCACTCTCGGCGAACGCGAGCGGAAGGTCGTCCAGCTGCGCTACGGGCTGGCGGACGGCCGGCCGCGCACGCTGGAGGAGATCGGCCGCATCTTCGGCGTGACGCGCGAGCGGATCCGGCAGATCGAGTCGAAGACCCTCAACAAACTCCGCGACCACGCTTTCGCGGACCAGCTGAGGGGCTACCTGGACTGAGCGGGACCGCTCGCCGTCACCCGGCGCGAGCGGTCCCCCGGAAGGTTTCCGGACCGGAAGCCCTCAGTCGACCTCGGCCAGCGCCTGCGCGAACTGTGCCTTGTACAGGCGCGCGTAGGCCCCGTCCGCCGCCAGCAGGTCGGTGTGGGTGCCCTGCTCGACGATCGAGCCGTTCTCCATCACCAGGATCGTGTCGGCGTCCCGGATGGTCGACAGCCGGTGCGCGATGACGAACGACGTACGCCCGTGCGCCAGCTTCGCCATCGCCTTCTGGATCAGCACCTCGGTGCGCGTGTCGACGGAGCTGGTGGCCTCGTCGAGCACCAGGATCGTCGGGTCGGACAGGAACGCCCGCGCGATGGTGATCAGCTGCTTCTCACCGGCGCTGACCCCGCTGCCCTCGTCGTCGATCACCGTGTCGTAACCGTCGGGAAGGGTACGGACGAACCGGTCGGCGTGCGCGGCCCGCGCCGCCTCCTCGATCTCGCCGCGGGTGACCTCGCCCGACGCCCCGTACGCGATGTTCTCCGCGATGGTGCCGCCGAACAGCCAGGTGTCCTGGAGCACCATGCCGATGCCCGCCCGCAGTTCGTCGCGGGACATCCTCGCTATGTCGACGCCGTCGAGGGTGATGCGCCCGCCCGAGACGTCGTAGAACCGCATGAGCAGGTTCACCAGCGTCGTCTTGCCGGCGCCCGTCGGGCCGACGATGGCGACCGTGTGGCCGGGCTCCACCGTCAGGGACAGGTCCTCGATCAGCGGCTTCTCCGGGTCGTACCGGAAGGACACGCCCTCCAGCGCCACCCGCCCGCGCAGCTCCGCGGGCTGCTCGGCCGCCACCGGGTCCGCCTCCTGCTCCTCCGCGTCCAGGAGTTCGAAGACCCGCTCGGCCGAGGCGACGCCCGACTGCACCAGGTTCGCCATCGAGGCGAGCTGCGTCAGCGGCATCGAGAACTGGCGCGAGTACTGGATGAACGCCTGCACGTCACCGATGGACAGGGAACCCGACGCCACGCGCAGCCCGCCGACCACGGCGACCAGTACATAGTTGAGGTTCGACACGAACATCATCAGCGGCTGCATGACCCCGCTGTTGAACTGCGCCTTGAACCCGGCCTCGTACAGCGCGTCGTTCTGCTCGGCGAACTGCTGCGCCGACTCCTCCTGGCGGCCGAAGACCTTCACCAGGGTGTGGCCGGTGTACATCTCCTCGATGTGGGCGTTGAGCTTGCCGGTGGAGCGCCACTGCTGCACGAAGTGCGGCTGCGACCGCTTGCCCACCCGGGTGGCGACGACCGCCGACAGCGGCACCGTGACGAGCGCGACCAGGGCCAGGATCCACGACACCCAGAACATCATCGCCAGCACGCCGATGACGGTCAGCAGCGAGTTGATCAGCTGGCCCATCGACTGCTGGAGCGTTTGCCCGATGTTGTCGATGTCGTTGGTGGCGCGGGACAGCACCTCGCCGCGCTGACGCTTGTCGAAGTACGACAGCGGCAGCCGGGACAGCTTCGTCTGCACGTCCTCGCGCATCCGGAACATGGTGCGGTTGACGGTCTTGTTGACCAGCCGCGTCGCCACCGCCATCAGCAGACCGGCGACCAGGAACACCCCGACCGCGAACAGCAGGACCTCGCCGACCGAGCCGAAGTCGATGCCCTTGCCGGGCGTGAAGTCGGTGCTCCTGAGCATGTCGGCGACACTGCCCTCGCCGCGCTCCCGCATCGAGTCGAGGACCTGCTCCTTGCTCGCCCCGGCCGGCATCTGCCGTCCGACGATGCCCGCGAAGACCAGGTCGGTGGCCTTGCCGAGGATCTTCGGCCCGACCACGCTGAGGCCGACGCTCAGCGTCACGCAGGCCAGCATCGCGTAGAGGGTGAACCGCTCCGGCTTGAACTGGGCGAGCAGCCGCCTGCCGGACACCTTGAAGTCCAGCGAGTGGCTGTCGGGACCGGTGCCGGCCATCATGCGCCCCATGGGCCCGGCCATCAGGCAGCCTCCGCTTCCGTGAGCTGGGAGAGCACGATCTCCCGGTAGGTCTCGTTGTCAGCCATCAGCTCGCTGTGGGTGCCCGTGCCGACGACCAGGCCCTCGTCGAGGACGATGATCCGGTCGGCGTCGCGGATGGTGGCCACCCGCTGGGCGACGATCACCACGGTCGCCTCGGCGGTCTCCCGCCCGAGCGCCGCCCGCAGCGCCGCGTCGGTGGCGTAGTCGAGGGCGGAGAAGGAGTCGTCGAAGAGGTAGATCTCCGGCTGCTGCACGAGCGTCCGGGCGATCGCGAGCCGCTGCCGCTGACCACCGGAGACGTTCGTCCCGCCCTGCGCGATGGGGGAGTCGAGGCCGTTCTCCAGCTTGCTCACGAAGTCCTTGGCCTGCGCCACCTCCAGCGCGTGCCACAGCTCCTCGTCGGTGGCGTCCGGATTGCCGTAGCGCAGATTGGTGGCGACCGTGCCCGCGAACAGGTACGGCTTCTGCGGTACGAGTCCGACGGTCTTCGCCAGCAGCACCGGCTCGACCTCGTCGACGGCCACCCCGTCGACGAGCACCTCGCCCTCGGTGGCGTCGAACAGCCGCGGCACCAGCCCGAGCAGCGTGGACTTGCCGCTGCCGGTCGAGCCGATCACGGCCGTCGTCTCGCCCGGCCGCGCCACGAGCTCGATGGACTTCAGGACGGGCTCCTCGGCGCCGGGATAGCGGAATCCGGCCCCCCGGATCTCCAGATGCCCGTGCCGCCGCAGCTCGGTGACGGGGGCCACCGGCGGAACCACGGACGACGAGGTGTCCAGCACCTCCTGGATGCGCTCGGCGCACACCTCCGCGCGCGGCACCATCATGAACATGAAGGTGGCCATCATCACGGACATGACGATCTGCATGAGGTAGGCGAGGAAGGCGGTCAGATCGCCGATCTGCATCTCCCCGCTGTCGATCCGGTGGGCGCCGAACCACACCACGGCGATCGACGACAGGTTCACCGTGGTCATGACCACCGGGAACATCAGCGCCAGCAGGTTGCCGGTCTTCAGCGAGATGCCCGTGAGGTCGCTGTTGGCGTTCCGGAACCGCTGCTGCTCGTACTCGTCGCGGACGAAGGCCCGGATCACCCGGTTGCCGGTGATCTGCTCACGCAGCACCCGGTTCACGGTGTCCAGCTTCACCTGCATGGACCGGAACAACGGCCGCAGCCGGCGCACGATCAGCGTCACGCAGATGCCCAGCACCGGCACCACGGCGACGAGCACCGCTGACAGCGGCACGTCCAGGCCGAGCGCCAGCACGACCCCGCCCACGCACATGATGGGCGCCGACACCATCAGCGTGAACGTCATCAGGGCCAGCATCTGGACCTGCTGGACGTCGTTCGTCGTCCGGGTGATCAGCGAGGGGGCGCCGAACTGGCCGACCTCGCGGGCGGAGAAGGACTGCACCCGGTCGAAGACCGCCGCCCGCACGTCCCGGCCGAGCGCGGAAGCGGTTCTGGCGCCGTAGTACACGGCGCCGATGTTGCACACGACCTGCGCCAGCGAGATGGCGATCATCACGCCGCCGAAGGACAGGATGTATCCGGTGTCCCCCTCGACGACACCGTTGTCGATGATGTGCGCGTTCAGCGTGGGCAGGTAGAGGGTGGCGCAGGTCTGGAGGAACTGCAGCGCCACCAGCAGGGCGATGGGTTTCTTGTAGGGCCTGAGATAGGTCCGTAGTAGTCGTATGAGCACGCTACGTCTCTCGGAGTCGGCGGGGAGGAGCAGGGGAGGGGCATTGGTTGCCCCTGGCCCCTATCGTTGAACACTCCACCCGCGTTACCTCAACTGATTAAGCTGAGAGCAGTGGTTTTACGGCCGTCTGTGCAAGCCGGATGCACACCCGTACACCCGATGCGCCCCACGCACCCGATGCGCCCGCTACGCCCCGTGCGCTCCTGCCCGCGGAACGCTTCGCTCCGTCCGCGACGACGCTTCGCTCTATCCGCGGAACGCTCCCGGATGCGTCTGCTCCCGCACCGACACGTACTGCTGCCGCACCGCCTGCCCGACGGCCAGCTCCTCGCCCGGGTCCAGGACCTGCGCGGTGGCTCCCTGCCAGGCCGGCGGCGTCCGCGGGTCGAGGGTGCCCTGCGACGCTCCGAGCGCCCACGCGGCCTGCCGGGCGGCCCCGATCGCCGCGTAGTCCGCCGGCTGCGGCACGACGACCTGCGCGCCGAACAGCGCGGGCGCCGCCGCCTGCACGGCCGGCAGCTCGGCCGCCGCCCCCAGCAGGAAGATGCGCCGCACGTCCACGCCCCGGCCGCGCAGCACGTCGAGCGCGTCCGCGAGCCCGCACAACATGCCCTCGAATGCGGCCCGCGCGAAGTGCTCGGGCTTCATCGACTCGCGGCGCAGACCCGCCAGCGTCCCGGCCGTGTGCGGCAGGTTCGGCGTCCGCTCGCCCTCCAGGTAGGGCAGCATGACCAGCCCGTGCGATCCCGGCGTCGACTTCATCGCCAGGTCCGACAGCGCCTCCAGATCCGGCGCCCCGATCAGCTCGGCGGCCCCGCGCAGGGTCCGTACGGCGTTCAGGGTGGTGACGACCGGCAGGTGCATGCCCGTCGCGTCGGCCAGCGAGGTGATCATCCCGCTCTGGTCGATGAGCGCCTCGTGGTGCACGGCCATCACGGACCCGGAGGCGCCGAGGGAGACGACCGCGTCCCCGTGTCCGATTCCCAGCCCCAGGGCCGCGGCCATGGTCTCGCCGGTCCCGGCGGAGATCAGCAGCCCCTCCGGCGTCGTACCGGCCGCGTCGGACGGCCCGATCACCTCGGGAAGCATGGCCTGGTGACCGAGCGCCAGCTCGACGAGATCTGGCCGGTAACCGCCGGTGGCGGCGGACCAGTACCCGGTCCCGGAGGCCCCGCCGCGATCGGTGGTCCTGCGCGCGGGCCGCCCCAGGAGCTGCCACACCAGCCAGTCGTGGGCCTGGAGCAGCACGGCGGTCCGGGCGGCGGCGTCCGGTTCGTTCTTCGCCAGCCAGCGCAGCTTGGTCACCGGCTGAGCGGCCTGCGGGACGCATCCCACCGCCTGCGCCCATGCCTCGCGCCCGCCGACCGCGTCGATCAGATCAGCTGCCGCGACCTGCGCCCGCTTGTCCCCGCCGACCATCGCGGGGCGCACGGTGTTGCCCTGTGAGTCCAGCGGCACGACGGCGTTCTGCTGCGAGGACACGCCGATGGCCTGCACCCCCTCGAGCAGCCCGCCGCCCGCGGCCTCGCCCAGGGACAGCAGCCAGGCCTGCGGATCGACATCGGAGGGCCGCCCTCCCGCACTCTCGGCGCCTTCCATCGGATGCGGCGCATACCCCTGCCGGAGCACGGCTCCGGTGTCCGCGTCGCAGACGACGATACGAGTGAAATCGGGTGAACTGTCCAACCCGGCGACTATCCCCATGGCGAAAATTCTGCCGCACGCGCCGCTCGGGTTGGGCCGCGGAGACCCCAGGGGTGCCCCGCTGCTGCCGAACGCGGGGCGTTGTCGCTGGTGGGAGCCCCCGCGACGGAGCCGTATATGTCACATCCCCGCGGCCCCGGGACGGCCCTCCCGGCGTCTCGAAGGCGCCGCTAGGTGTTGCTGGTGCCCCAGTCGTCCCCACCCGCGCCGTTGCTGTTGCGGTCGCGCAGGGACCGCACCCGGCCCGCAACCGATTCGGGCATCCGGTCGCCGACCTTGTCGCTCACCGCGTGGTAGGCCTTGCCCGCGTACTGGCGGCCCTGCTGGGCGGCGGTCTCGGCGGTGTTGCGCACGGCGGGGTTCTGGGTGACCTGCCGCGCGGACTTCTTCAACTGCTCGTAGCGCTCGCGCCCGGCACGCGTGCCCAGTACGTAACCCAGAGCCAGCCCGACGACGAACGTGAGCTTGTAGCGCATGACGGCCATCCTCTCCTTGCGTTGTCCCTGGCACGACATGGGCGCCGGGGGGAACCGATTGGCGGAGCACCCCCCTGCTTGCGCTAATGTATGTGTCGCAGAGAGCGAGCGCCCCCTGGCGAATACCCAGGTGAGCACGTTCGATGCAAACGAGGCATTCCCCTGTAGCTCAATTGGCAGAGCAGCCGGCTGTTAACCGGCAGGTTACTGGTTCGAGTCCAGTCGGGGGAGCTCGGTCCCCTGTAGCTCAATTGGCAGAGCAGCCGGCTGTTAACCGGCAGGTTACTGGTTCGAGTCCAGTCGGGGGAGCATCGTGAACGAGGGCCCCATGGGGGTCCTTTTTCATGTCGGCGGGAACCGTGCAGGCCAGGGGCGCTGTCCTCATGGTCGTGCAAGGTCGACCAGCCGGAGCGTGAGATCGTATGAGCGGCTATGCTGCGGCAGACGGCGCGCACACATGTACGCGACACGCCGCGATGGGGCGGTAGCTCAGCCGGTTAGAGCAGCGGACTCATAATCCGTCGGCCGTGGGTTCGAGTCCCACCCGCCCCACCTGCGCAGGCTCGTGACCTGCGGAAACGTTCCTCGTTGGGTGTTGGAGCGTCAACTACCGCTAAACGGACCGAATCCGCTGCTCGCGAGTTCGACGGCGGGCGGCGGGTGGCGGTAGGCATTGCGCCGACCTGCGTGAATGCGCCGGAGCGTGGTGGGGGAGGAGTCCAAGAGAGCGGCCTCAGCGAGGAGCCGGAGGCGTCATTGAGGACGCTGTCTGCCTTCGAGGTCACCTCAAGGGCAGCGTGCACGGTGCGGGTCCAGTGCCGTAGCTGCCTGGCACCCATCCGAAGTGCCCGTCCTCGGCTACCCGGGACCGAGAGCAAGGGTCACGAGCAAGGTTGACGAACGGTACGGGCCGGGGGTGAGTTCCCTGGTTGGCCGATCATTCCCGTGGCTCGGGCGCTCGGGCTTCGGCTGAGTCCTCGACAGGCCGTTGCCACGGGCCACCCCGTTCCTCATCGCCGACTGTGCGGCTGTGGAGGCTCTACTGCCTGAGGTCGATCGTGCGGACCGGCTGTCCCGTGGTGCGGGCGATGGTGTCGAAGTCGTGGTCGCAGTGGAGCAGTGTGAGCCCCGCTTCCTCGGCGGCGGCAGCCACTAGGAGGTCGACGGGGCCCGCGCTGCGGTGCTCACCCTTGGCGGTCAGCTGTTCCTGGACGACGCGGGAGCGGCGGTAGACGCCGTCCGGCATGGGGCACCAGACGTAGTGGGCGTCGAGCGCCGCCTTCACACGCGTACGGTCTGCGGCCGAACGGGCTGAGTAAAGGACCTCGAGTTCGGTGATGTCGCAGATCGCGACGAGGCCGGCGCCGATCCTGTCATCCCAGTCGGCCGTGTTCTGGCGGAGCAGGACGCGGGCGAGCGCGGAGGTGTCGATGAGGTAATCGGCGACGGTCACTCATGCGCTCCGGTGTCGGAGGCGGCGTCGGCTGTGCTCGTGGGCCGGTACTTGCTCTTGTCCAGGAGGAGGTCCATGTCCAGCGCGCCGTCGGTCACCAGCTCGCGGGCTTCGTCGAGCGCGCGCAGACGCCTATAACGGGCCGTGACTTCCCGCAGCGCGGTGTTGATGGTCTCGCGCTTGGTGGTGGTGCCGAGTTCCTTGGCCGCTTCTTCCAGGGCCTCGTCGTCGAGGTCGATCACGGTACGACTCATGGGTGCCCTCCCGTATATATCAACTGGAGTATACCAAGATACAAGATCTTTTGTATATGGTCCGTCGGTGGCAGGCGGCAGAGGTCCTGGCTTGTCAAGACTGCTGCTGAGGCTCCCCTGACAGCGGGGCGAGCCTCAGCGGGTTGGAAGGGCAATCCGCTGCCGACGAACCACGGACAGCGGAAAGTCGATCACTCCGGCACAGTGACGAAGACGCCCGCTCGCGCGGGACCTGAACCGCAAAGCCGGCCTCGCTGCCGTGGCGACAACCCGATACCGGGCAATCAGCCGCGTGGCCACCACCTCCCACTCACCCGCATGACCGGCCAAGCCGTGCAGCAGCACGACCGGCTCCCCCGGCCCGCCCCGGTCCCGGCAGACAAGCCGAACCCCGTCGCGCACCACCACACGCTCGGACCGCCCCCAGGAATCGTCTCGCCCCGATCATGCCCCGACAGCCACGAGCCGCGCTCAAGGCCGCCCTTCTCGAAGGCGCGCCGCCGTGAAGCACCGGCCACGTCCGCGGTGACGGTGCCCTGCGACCGCAGGGGGCAACTGCCACTGTCAGACCCAGGTGGCAGCATCACCGAAGTGAACGCCCTGAGGCGTCCTCAACTCACCTCCGTAGCAAACGAAGAGGAGCATTCCCCTTGCGACTGCATCGCGTAGCGCCCGGCATTGCCGCGGGCATCCTCGCCCCGGCCCTCCTGCTCGCCACCCCGTCCTTCGCCGCCACGGCGGCACCGACCGCGGTGCCGGCGCCCGCGGTGTCCTCGTCCGCGGACGAGCCGGACGCCGACGACCTGAGGGTGGCCATAGTCCGGATCCTCGCCGACCCGGACAGCGGCCGGCGTGTGACACGAGAAGCCAACGCCCTCCTGGACGCCAACGACCCCGAGGCGATGCGCGCCTGGCTGGAGACCGGCTACCGGATAGCCCAGGCCGAGGACGACCGCGTCGCCATCGCCCGCATCCTCGCCGACCCGTCCATCAGCCCGGCCCTGCGCGCGGCAGCCAACGCCGCCCTCGACGACAACACACCCGAAGCACTGCGCCACTTCCTGGAAGTCGGCAGACACCAGGTCGCCTGACCGGCACGGTGCCGCACCACAGCGCGTCGCCCGGGTGGCACCCCCTGCCGCACGCCCGGTCGCCCGAACGCCGAGAATCCGGGCGGGGCCGCCTGCACCTCTGTGTGCCGGCGGCCCCGCCCGGCAGGCCCTGTGCCGGCTCGGCGCCCTCCGCAGAGCTCTGTGGTCTCGCCGCCCGGTGCGGCATGGGCCACTGACACTTCCGACAGCAGAAAGCACATTCTTCGATGACCACCACACAGCCCCTACGCACCGAGCGCAGCGGTCCGCAGACCGCTTCCGTCGTGGCCGACCTGCCGTTCAAGCCTCAGCTCGTCAAAGCGGTGTTCAGGGACGTGACCTCGTTGCACGTCTCCCGGCCGGCCGCGTGGGCCGCCGCGTCGGTGACGCGGACCGTGCTGACGGAGATCATCGACGGCGCGAGAAGCGCGGCGGCCGAGGAGGCCAGGACGAGGCTGATTCCCAAGGACCTCATCTCGGCGATCGACCGGAACGTCGAGGTGGAGGTGGGATCGGCGTGGTACTTGCACAGCCCGACCTTCCACGGCCTGATGGGCGAGGTGCGCAACGCCGATGGTGCGCTCGTGTCCCTTCGTGAGCGCCGCGGGGCGCGTACACCGAGTGGTGTGGCCGGCGCCCACCGGTTCGAGGCCGGGGTGAGAAGGCTGCTGGGGAGCCGGGGGGTGAGGGCCGTCCCGGCGATGGTCCGCGACCTGGACGGAATCGCGAGCGTGTTCCTGACGGCCCTGGCCCGGGACGCGGCCAAGGTCGTCCGCGAGGCCGGGGTCAAGCGGTTCGGGACGGTCAGTCTGGTGGTGCCGGGCGAGCCGGCCCCGGCCCCGCTGCTCAAGGACCCCCTCCTCGCCCTGTCCACCCGCCGCGGGGACGGGCGGACTGTCGGCGGGGACGACGTCCTGGCCGCCGTCACGATGCAGCTGTTCGGCGATCTCAGACAACGCGCCACCACCGAGGCAGCCGAGATGACACGGAACACGTCGGCCAACTGATCGGGCCCGCCGCTGCGCTCTGCCCACTGCGCACGGTTCCCACGTGTGCGGCTCCCGGAATCCGCCGCCCGCATTCGGCTCCGGTCGGCTCGCGAGAACGGGCTCGTCGCATGGGCGCGGACCGCCGGCCGCAGGCACCCCACGGGGAAGGCCTCCCTTAAATGGCCGTGTTGAGGACGCGTTGAGGACACAAGGACAGGAACAGACCGACAAAGATCAGCTGATCCCAACGCTGAAGAGCGCGTCTGACCTGCAGGAACGCCATGGATCGGCGTAGAGACGCCAGGACCGCCAAGATCCCCTCGGGACGCTGGCAGGACACCGGGAATGGGCGTGGCGTCACCATCGGCTCCGCCCGGCCGCGCCGTCACGGCGGCAGGACTGGCGCACCGATCAGTCCGTCCTCGTCGACGGTGAGGAACGCGGGATGGAGAGGGCCTGTTCGGCCCAGATCGTCTTGCCGGTGGACGTCTGGCGGGTGCCCCAGCCCCGGGTGAGCTGGGCGACGAGGAGCAGGCCGCGGCCGCCCTCGTCGAAGGTGCGGGCGCGGCGCAGGTGGGGGGTGGTGTTGCTGGCGTCGGAGACCTCGCAGATGAGGTTGCGGTCGAGGATGAGCCGGAGCTGGATGGGGGCGCCGCCGTAGCGGATGGCGTTGGTGACGAGTTCGCTGACAACCAGTTCGGTGACGAAGGCGGCCTCGTCCAGGCCCCAGGCGTCCAGCTGCCGGGTGGCCTTCTTACGCGCCTCGGCGACCGCTGAGGGATCGGGCGGCACGTCCCAGGTGGCGACATGGGCCGCGTCCAAGGCGCAGGTGCGGGCTATCAGCAGCGCCACGTCATCGGTGGGGTGGTCCGGGAGAAGTGCCTGGAGCACGGTGTCGCAGGTGCTCTCCAACGACTGAGCCGGCCGGGCCAGCACCTTGCGCAGCACGTCGAAACCTTCGTCGATGTCGCGGCCACGGGCCTCGATGAGGCCGTCGGTGAACAGCGCGAGGAGGCTGCCTTCGGGCAGCTCGATCTCGGCGACTTCGAAGGGCAGGCCGCCCAGCCCCAGCGGCGGGCCGGCAGGGATGTCGGGGAATTCCACGGCGCCGTCCGGGGTCACCAGCGCGGGTACGGGGTGGCCCGCGCGAGCCAGTGTGCAGCGCCGGGAGACCGGGTCGTAGACGGCGTACAGGCAGGTCGCGCCGATGTCGCCGACGGTGTCGGCCGCGCTTTCGCCCTCGGCGGACATGCGGATGACCATGTCGTCCAGGTGGGTCAGCAGTTCGTCGGGCGGGAGGTCGACATCGGCAAGGGTGCGCACGGCGGTACGCAGTCGTCCCATGGCGGCCGAGGCCTGGATGCCGTGGCCGACGACGTCGCCGACGACGAGCGCGACCCGGGCGCCGGACAACGGGATCACGTCGAACCAGTCGCCGCCGACGCCGGCCTGCGTGCTGGCGGGGAGGTAGCGGGAGGCGACGTCGACGGCGGCCTGCGGGGGCAGCCGTTGCGGCAGGAGACTGCTTTGCAGGGTGAGGGAGGTGAGGCGCTCGCGGGTGTAGCGGCGGGCGTTGTCGATGCAGACGGCGGCCCTGGCGGTGATCTCCTCGCCCAGAAGCAGGTCGTCCCGCTCGAAGGGTTCCGGGCGCCGGTGGCGGGAGAACGTCGCCACGCCGAGGGTGATGCCGCGGGCGCGCATCGGCACGGCCAGCACCGAGTGGAAGCCGAAGCGCCGCATCTGCTCAGCCCGGTCCGGGGCCTGCCTCGCCACCTGGTCGATCACGGGGACGGTCACGTTCTCGATCAGCGGCCGGCCGCTGGTCAGGCACCTGGCCGCGGTCGACTCGTCCGGGTAGGCGGCCACCGTTCCGCGGCTCACCACGACCTCGGGGCAGCCTTCCAGGACGGACTGGTAGGCGACACGGCGCAGCATGACGGGGCTGGGCGGCGAGCCGGCGAGTGGGTCGTCGCCGCCTTCGATGGCGGGAAGCAGGTCGACGGTGACGAAGTCCGCGAGGTGCGGGATGGCCACATCGGCGAGTTCCTGTGCGGTCCGGGCGAGGTCCAGGGTGCTGCCGATGCGGATGCTGGCCTCGTTGAGCAGGGCCAGGCGCCCTCGGGCCAGGTGCTCCTCAGTCACGTCGTGTGCGGAAAGCAGCACTCCCCGTATCGCCCCCTCGGTGTCCCGCACGGGTGTGAGCGAAGTCGTCCAGACGCTCTCGCTCTCTTGGCCCGCGAGGTGCAGGGACTGCTGTAGATGCTGCTGTTCACCGGTCTCCAGCGCCCGCCGCATGCACTGTTCCGTCCGGTCGCTCTCCGGATCGACCACGATCTCCGATACACGCAGCCCCTGCATCGCCGCTTCGGGCAGGCCGATCACACGCTCCATGTCCGTGTTCGCCCGCCGCAGCCGCAGGCCGATGTCGTAGAGCGCCGTGGTGAACGGGGACCGGGTGAACGCCCACATCACCAGCGCGTCGTCCTGGAGCGGCGACGACGGCCGGGCCAGGGGGGAGACCAGGAGCCACTCGCCGGCCCCCCCGCCCTCGCGGTGGGGCGCCCGACGGTGGGCCAGCAGGTTCACTGCGAGGCGGTGGCCGTCCCGGTGCAGGAGAGCGGCCGTCCCGTTCCACCTCGACAGCGTCTTCAGGGAGCGCAGCGTCTCGGCGGGCGGCTCCCCGGGGAGCAACGATGCGGCGGGCCGGCCGATGACCTCCGCGGACCGGTATCCGAGCAGCCGCCGTGCTCCCTCGCTCCACCCGGTCACGATGCCGTTCGGATCCATGCAGGCTCTGGCCGTGGCCGACTCGTCGATGGGGTCGTCCGGCCGCCACGCCGCCCGGTCGTCGCCGGCGGTGTCAGAACCCGTCATCGCGTTCATCCGCCCTCACCTCGGTCTTTCCACTGTGTGTCCCGGCCCGGCCACCCGAGCAGCCGACGGGGAGTGGTTGGACATATATGCTCAATAAGGCCATAAGCGTAAAAGAGATACCAATGTGAAAAGAGATACCAATGTATCGGGGCTGGAGCGGCGTGCCATGACTTCCACCGGGGAGGAGACGTGGCCGGACGTGTCCGACTGGACCGGGAAGATCTACAGCGGCGGTTGGCGGCAGTCCGAGGGCGGAGTTCAGCAGGTGAACGAACCTGCCACCGGAGAGCGGCTGGCGGAGGTGGGTGTGGCAGGGCCCGCGGACGTCGCCAGGGCCGGGGCTATGGCCGCCCGAGCTCAGCGGGCCTGGGCCGAGACGGCACCCCAGCAGCGTGCCGAGGTCCTGCTCCGCGCCGCCCGGGCACTGAGCGACAACAGCGGGGCGGTACGCGAGTGGATCGTCAGGGAGTCCGCAGGCGTCCCGGCGAAGGGCGACTACGAGATCGCGGCCGGACTCAGCCAGCTGGCACAGGCCGCCGGACTCGCATCGCTGCCCCGCGGCGAGATCCTGAGCCCGTCGGCACCTGGACGGACCAGTTACGCATGGCGGGTACCGCTGGGGGTGGTCGGCGTCATCAACCCCTGGAACGCCCCCCTGCTGTTCGCCATGCGGGCCCTGGCACCCGCGCTCGTGCTGGGCAACGCCGTCCTGCTCAAGCCCGATCCCCACACACCGGTGTCCGGCGGTGTCGTCGTGGCGCGGCTGTTCGAGGAGGCCGGACTGCCCGAGGGGCTGCTCCATGTGCTGCCCGGAGGCCCCGGCACCGGTGAGGCGGTCGTGGCTGATCCCCACGTCGCCATGGTCGTGTTCACCGGCTCCACCGAGGCGGGACGGGCGGTCGCCCGCGCCGCGGCCGACGGGCTCAAGCGGGTGGCCCTGGAACTGGGTGGCAAGAACTCGATCGTCGTGCTCGATGACGCGGACATCGACTCCGCCGTGGCAGCCGGGGCGATGAGTTCCTTCGGCTATCAGGGGCAGGCCTGCGTCGCCGCCGGACGTCATCTGGTGCACGCCGACGTCGTGGAGCCTTACACCGAGGCACTGATCAGGCAGGCCAAGGAACTGCGGGTCGGCGACCCCCGGGAGGAGGGTGTGGCCCTCGGTCCTGTGATCAGCGAGCGCCAGGCCGCGAGGATCGAACGCATCGTGGACGCGAGCGTGGCCGCCGGTGCACGGCTGCTGGCAGGCGGACGCCGCGACGGGCTGTTCTACCCGCCCACCGTCCTGGACCACGTCGAGCGGACCATGCCCGCCTTCACCGAGGAGATCTTCGGGCCTGTCGCCCCCGTCGTCGCGTTCCGTACCGACCAGGAGGCCGTCGAGATCGCCAACGACACCGAGTACGGCCTGACGGCGGCTGTGCACTCCCGGTCGGCGTCGCGGGCCGCGGTCATTGCCGAGCAGTTGCGCACCGGCATGGTGCACCTCAACGACGTGTCTGCCAAGGACGCCGCGAACGCCCCCTTCGGCGGGATGGGAGCATCCGGCAACGGCTCCCGCATCGGTGGCACCGCCAACCTGGAGCAGTTCACCCAGTGGCGCTGGATGACGGTCCGGCGTTCCGCGTAGTTGCGCGGTGACGATCGACCACCCACAGGGCGATTTGCGGCCCGAGCAACTGCCAGGAACCCATACCGAAGAGCGCCATGTCAGCGAGCCGACTTCAGGTCACGCTTCCTGCAGCGCGGGGACAGGGAGCTCGCCCGAGCCCCGGACGATCAGACGGGTGGGAACGGTGATGGTGCGGGCGCGGGTGCGGTCGCCGTCCAGGCGGGTCAGCGCGGTGGCCGCGGCGGTTCTGCCGAGTTCCTCCGGGTCCTGGGCGACGACGGTCAGGGCCGGCTCGAGTGCCTCGGCGAGCGACACGTCGTCGAAGGCGACGACGGCGACGTCCTTGCGCCTGCTGCGGGCCAGTTCGGCGACGATGCCCAGGGCCATGATGTTGTTGCCGGCGAACAGGGCGGTGGGGGGATCGGCCAGGCCGAGGAGTTGGGCGGTCGCGGCCTCGGCTCCCTGCTGGTCGTGGGCGTTGGTGACCAGCGCGCGGTCGTAGGGAGTGTCGGCTTCCTCCAGTGCCGAGCGGTAGCCGGCCAGACGTTCGCGCCGGGTGTACAGCTTCGGGGGCAGGTCGCCGACGAAGCCGATGCGCCGGTGTCCGTGGGCGACGAGGTGGGCGACGCCGTCGTGGGCTCCGGCCCGGTTGGAGCTGACGATGCTGTCGGTGGCGAGGCCGACTCCGGGTCGGTCCAGGAAGATCACGGGCAGTCCCGCCGTACGGTGGGACTTGAGGTGGGAGTGGTCGGCGCCGACGGACGGTACGACTATCAGGATGCTGACGCGGCGGGCGAGGAACTTGTCCGTCAGGGCGCGTTCGCGCTCGGGGTCGTCCGCGGAGGAGCCCATGAGCAGGGTCAGTCCGCGTTCGCGGACGGTGTCCTCGATGGCGCGGGCCACGGCTCCGAAGAAGGGGTTGGCGAGGTCGGGGATGACCAGGCCGATGGTGGTGTCCGGGCCGCCGACGCGGATGTTGCGGGCCATGAGGTTCGGCTGGAAACCGAGCTTGGCCACTGCGGCCAGTACCTGTTCCCTGGTCTGCGCGGAGGCGGGTCCGTCCTCGTTGAGGACCCGGGAGACCGTCTTGGCGCTGACGCCGACTTCTCGGGCGACATCGGCCAGGGTGGGGCGGCGGTTCGCTGCCATGGAGGAAACCGTCTCCTGAGGGCTCTCGGTTCCGGCCGCGGCCTCGGCCGGAAGATGCGAGAGCTGGGTTGTGCTGTCAGGTGGCCTGGACTCCGGCGGCCTTCGCGGCCTCCGAATCCGCTACGACAGTATCTCCGGCCTCGTCGATGCTGAGCGCGCCGGTCATGATGGCGACGACCTCGGCCATGGAGTAGTCGGCGGGCTTGATCAGGGCGGCGCGCCGGCCCAGTCGGTGGACGTGGATCCGGTCGGCGATCTCGAAGACGTGGGGCATGTTGTGGCTGATCAGGACGACCGGCATGCCCTTGTCGCGGACTCGGCGGATGAGGTCCAGGACCTGGCCGGACTCCTTTACGCCGAGGGCGGCGGTGGGTTCGTCCATGACGACGACGGAGCGGGCCCAGGCGACGGCGCGGGCGACCGCGACGGCCTGCCGCTGTCCGCCGGAGAGGGTCTCGACCGCCTGAGTGAGCGAGCGAAGGCCGATCTTCAGGTCGGCCATGTGCTCGGCGGCCTCCTGCCGCATGCGCTTCTTGTCGAGCATCCGGAAGGTGCTGCCGAGGAGGCCGGGGCGGCGCAGCTCGCGGCCGAGGAACATGTTCGAGGCGATGTCCATGGAGGCGGCCACGGCGAGGTCCTGATAGACCGTCTCGATGCCGTGGGCCTGTGCGCTCTGCGGGCCCGAGAAGGTGATGGGCTCGCCGTTGAGGCGTATCTCGCCCGCGTCCGGGACCACCGCGCCGGTCAGGGCCTTGATCAGGCTGGTCTTGCCGGCGCCGTTGTCGCCGATGACGGCGAGTACCTCGCCGGGGAGCAGGTCGAAGTCGGCGCCGTCGATGGCGGTGACCTGGCCGTACCGCTTGACCAGACCGCGGGCCCGCAGCACGGGCGTGGGGGAGGAGGTGGCGGTCATCGGGCCTTCTTCCGGGAGATCTGGTCGACGGTCACCGCGAGGATCACCAGGACGCCGGTGATCAGGGTCTGGTAGATGGAGGCGACGCCCATCAGCTGGAGGCCGTTGCGGAACACGCCGACGATGAGGACGCCGATGAAGGTGCCCAGGACCGAGCCGCGGCCGCCGAAGAGGCTGGTGCCGCCGAGGACCACGGCGGTGATGCTGTCGAGGTTGTCGGTCTGCCCGGCCTGTGGGTCGCCCACTCCGGTGCGGGAGATGAGCAGCAGGGCGGCGATGCCGTACAGCAGGCCGGCCACGGTGTAGATGCCGATGGTGAGGCGGGAGGTGCGGATGCCGTTGAGCCGGGCGGCCTCGGCGCTGTTGCCCAGGGCGTAGACGTGCCGGCCCCAGCCGGTGCTGCTCAGCGCGTAGGCGAGGAGGAGGAACAGGGCGATGGTAACCAGGGAGCCGTAGGTGATGTCCGTGTGGCCCAGCGGGAAGGTCTCTCCGAGGGCCGTCAGCGAGCCGGGCAGGCTGGTGACCGTCTGTTCCTCGGAGTAGATGTGGGTCAGTGCGAACGCCACGTTGAGCATGCCGAGGGTCACGATGAACGGCGGCAGCGGGATCTTCTGCACCAGCAGCCCGTTGAGCAGCCCGAATCCGCCGCAGACGACCAGGCCCAGCGCGATCGCGACGAGCGGGGGTACGGAGCCCTCGGCCGCCATCTTGGCGATCACGATGCTGCCGAAGGCCATCACGGCCCCGCACGACAGGTCGATCCCCGCCGTGAGGATGATCAGGGTCTGTCCGATGGCGAGGGTGCCGACGACCATGACCTGCTGGACGATCAGCGAGAAGTTCCCGCCGGTCAGGAACTGGTCGGTCGAGAAGGAGAAGAAGGCACAGGCCAGGAGGAGGGCGGCCAGGGGTCCGGTGGTCGGCGCCGTGAGCAGTCTGCGGGCCGTGGTCGGTGCTTTGAGCTCCGAGTACGGCGTGGTCGTGGCTGTCATGCGAAGTCCTTGTCGGAAGACAGATGTCCTTGTCGGCGGGCGAGGGCTCAAGGCCCCGCCGCCGGGACAAGGGGGGCGGTCGTCCCTGGTCGGGGAGATGGGCCGACCGCCCCGCCGAGGGGAGTGGCGGTTTCGTACGGTGTCGTACGGTCCTCGGGGCGCGGCTCAGCCCCAGCAGTTCTCCAGGCCGTAGCCGGTGTCCTTCGACGTGACCCCGGTCTGCGCCTTGTCGGTGATCAGCGTGACGCCGGTGTCGGTGTAACCGGACGCCTTCTTGCCGTCCTTGGCGTACGCCACGACGGCCTTGACGCCCTCGGCGGCCATCTTCAGCGGGTACTGCTGCGACGTCGCGGCGATCTTGCCGTCCTTGACCGCCTGGGTACCGGTGCAGCCGCCGTCGACGGAGACGATCAGCACGTCCTTCTCCCGGCCCTTGGCCTTCAGAGCGGTGTACGCGCCCAGTGCCGCCGGCTCGTTGATGGTGTAGACGACGTTGATGTCGGGCGACTTCTGGAGGCAGTTCTCCATCGCGGTCTGGCCCTTGGCCTGGTCGCCACCGGTGTCCTGGGCGCAGACGACGTCCTTGTCGGTGGCGCCGAAGCCCTTCAGGAAACCGTTGTGCCGCTGGACGCCGACGGAGACGCCCGGCGCGAGGTCGAGGGCGGCTATCTTCGCGGTCTTGCCGCTCATGGCGGCCTTGGCGTACTCGCCGATCAGCTGGCCGGCCTTGAGGTTGTCGGTGGCGAAGAGGGCGTCGACCGCGCTCTCCGGGTCTGTCGGGGTGTCCAGGGCGATGACCAGGACACCCTTGGCCTTGGCCTTCTCGATCGCGGGCACGATCGCCTTGGAGTCGCTCGGGGTGATCAGGATGCCCTTCACCCCGGCGGCGACCATGTTCTCGATGGCGGTGACCTGACCGGCGTTGTCCCCGTCGAACTTGCCTGCAGCGGTGGACAGTTGGGCGCCGTTCTCCTTGGCGGCCCTCTCCGCGCCCTCCTTCATCTTCACGAAGAACGGGTTGGTGTCGGTCTTGGTGATCAGACCGACCTTGACCTCGCCCGAGCTCGTGGAGCCCGAACCGGAGCCGGACCCGCAGGCCGTCAGGGTGAGGGCCGCGACGCCCGTGACGGCGGCGGCTCTGAGGAGGGAGGAGGGCAGGCGAGTGGTGCGAGACATGATCGACTCCTGTGGGATAGCGAGCGGCACGGGGTTGGGATCAGAGCATGCCGCCCGGGGTGTCATCGTTGACTTGTGTCATCGTTGACACTGCCTGGCCAGGATGATGGACTCCGGATCCCGGCAACGTCAATGCCTTCCACCCGTCACAAATCGGCAACGTCCGTAGCCGCCGTCGCCACGCGGCCGGTCAGCGGCTGCGGTGCCGAGCGGACCCGTTGCCCGGTCTTTCCGAGCCCTTTCCGAGCCTTTCCGAGGGAGAGCAGTCCATGAGCCCGCGTCAGATCACCGTTCTGGGAGAGTGCGTCGCGGACGCCTTCACCGAACCGGCAGACAGCTCGAACGAACTCGCCCTTCGGGTACTGCCCGGCGGCGGACCTGCGAATACGGCGGTGGCCCTGGCCCGCCTCGGCACCTCGGCCCGCTTCCTGGCTCGCCTGTCCGGCGACGTGTTCGGCCGCCTGTTCCGGGCCCACCTGGAGGCGTCCGGCGTGGACCTGTCGTACGCCGTCGCCGCCGCCGAGCCCAGCACACTGGCTGTGGCGGAGCTGGACGCCACCGGACAGGCCGCGTTCTCGTTCCACGCGCAGAACACGGCCGACTGGCAGTGGACTCCAGACGAACTGGCGAGGGTGGATCTGTCCGAAACGGCCTGTGTGCACACCGGGTCGCTGGCCCTGGTCCGTGAGCCCGGCGGGGCGGTGGTGGAGGAGTTCCTGGCAGCAGCGGCTCCGCGGGCCACCATCAGCATCGATCCCAACGTCCGGCCGCTGCTGGTGCGCCCCGAGGACTACCGCGCCCGGCTGGCGCACTGGTGCGCTCTCGCCGACATCCTGCGCCTGAGCGAGGACGACCTGGAACTCCTCCTGCCGGGCACCCCGCCCGAGCAGGCGTGCGACACCTGGCATGCCGCGGGGGTCCGGCTCGTCGTGATCACGCTCGGCGCCGACGGCGCCCTGGCCTCGCTCGACGGCGAACGGCTGCGGGTGCCCGCGGTGGCCACCCGGGTCGTCGACACGGTCGGCGCGGGGGACTCCTTCACCGCCGGCCTGCTGCACGACCTCGGCGCCCGCGGACTCCTCGGTGGCCGGCTGGCCGGTCTCGGTCTCGACGAGGTCGCGGAGGCCTGCCGGTTCGGCACTCGGGTCGCAGCCCTGACCTGCTCGGTCGCCGGTCCCAACCCGCCGTGGCGAAACCAGCTGGAGCAGCCGACGACCGCCGGCGGCGCCTGACGGGCGGCTGGGCCGCGTTGGGGCAATCCCGCCCGGACCGTTGACGCATCGGCAGGATGTCGCTCATCATCGGGCCACTCGATGTCATCGATGACACAGTCGGCCTGAAGGTGCGCACGGAAGCGCATGGCGAGGAGACCGCCATCGGCTACGACACCACGACACCACGACACAGGAGCTGTACGTCGACCGCACCCACTCCGGCGCCGTCGACTTCAACAGCGCCTTCCCCGGCGTCCAGACCGCACCGCTCAAGGCCGAGAACGGCAAGGTGAAGCTGCGGATCCTCGTCGACCGGGCGTCCGTCGAGGTCTTCGGCGGCAGTGGCGAGGCCGCGATCACCCACGAGATCTTCCGCGACCCCGCCGGCCAGGGAGCGCAGGTCTTCGCCGAGAACGGCACGGTGGCGGGACAAGACCGTCGTCCGGCACCTCGACTCCGCCCACAAGTGACGCCCATGACCGACGCCCACGACCGACAAGGACGCGAGACCGTGAAGAAGACCCTGCTTGCCGAGTTCACCGCCCGCGAGGGAGCGCAGGGCGAGGTCGCCCGCCTGATCGGCGACTACGCCCTGAAGGTGCGCGAGGAAGAAGGCAACATCGCCTTCGACGTCTACACCAGGGCGGCCGACCCGCGCGCCTTCTGGATCTTCGAGGTGTACCGGGACGAGGACGCCTTCCAGGCGCACCTGAACGCCCCGTACGGCGGCCCTTTCAACGCCGCCCTGACCCCGCTGATCGAAGAGGACGCCTCCGTGCTGACGTTCCTGAACCCGCTGGCCACGAATGCGTGACGAGTCCGGTCGAACCGGCGCAGGTCAGCCGCACCTGGCTGCGGCGTAGCGGCATCTCTCACACCATCCCGGAGCGCGCCGACCGTGCCCGTAGCAGGCTGAAGCGCGGTAGCCGTAGGGCGGCGGCGGACCGTCTCCGGCTCGTTCGGGCAGGAGGTGCGGGGCAGACCGGCGGGGGCACATCCACCCACACCGGTAAGCAGGCCACCTGCTCCTCGGCTGCTCGGCTGCGCGCGCAGTCGGCCGCACATCTCGTACATCCCACATCCCGCATCCCGCATCCCGCTCTCAACGGTTCTGCGTCTGCGCTGAACCGGCGGTGTCCGCGGACTGGTCCCGTTCGTACGGCTCACACGTGGTCGCCGCGAGTCGCCCTTCACGCTCGGGACATGGTGCCGCAGGGGGCTCGGCCGCTCCGGGCCGTGCGTGCCGACGGGCGGCCAGCGTCCAGACGGTGGCGGCCAGCGCGGTCACCGTGAGGACGGTGAGCATCAGCGTGGTGTGGGATCCGGCGCTGTCGGCGGCCCGGGCAACGGGGTTCGGCAGGCCGAGGCGGTCGGCCAGCCAGCCGACGGCCGCCGTGCCGGTGAGCCCCGCCCCGGTCAGCCGCAGCGCGGGCTGCACTCGCAAGCGCGCGAGGACCAGCAGTGAGGGCAGGGCCAGGCAGACCAGCAGGAGCTGGACCAGTTCGATGCCGAGGTTGAAGCCGAGGAGGCTGGTCACGAGCTGCCCGGTGGACAGCTGCATCTCGGCCAGGACGAAGGAGAACGCCATGCCGTGGCCGAGCCCGAAAACCCCGGCCACGAGCGCCTCCTTGCCCGGGAAGAGGGGGCGGATGGCGTGGATCGCGCCGACGAGGATGCTGGCGGCGATGAACGCCTCGACCGGCCAGCCGGGGATGGTCAGACGGCCGAGCGCCGTGGCGGCCAGCGCGACGGAGTGCCCGGCGGTGAAGGCGAGCGTGATGCGGCCGATCCGGCCGAGCGCGGACCGGGCGCCGACCAAGCCGTCCCAGCGCCGTCCGGTCGCCGCGAGCGGCGCGGGCAGGAGCAGGATCAGCAGGAACAGCAGGTGGTCGGTGCCGGTGATGATGTGGTCGCCGCCCAGCTTCACCATGGCGACGAAACCGCGCCAGGCGCTGCCTTCGCCGAGGTCGACCTTGAGCGCCGGGACGGTCATGGTCCGGGTGTCGATCCTGATGGTGCCGACCTGGGTGGTGCCCTCGCCGTCGACCTGCCCAGCGGCCCAGTCCTGACGTACCGTCACCAACACTGTGTGCGTGATGACCTGGTGGACTATGACGTCGTAATCGAAGGTGAAGCGGCGTACGTCCGTGCCGGCCGGCGGGGTGAGCACGGCCTCGGCGACCAGCTCGCGATAGGGGCCGGTGGAGGTCTGCTCGGTGCTGCTGAGACTCAGGCTGCCGATGCTGACCTGCCAGGCCCTGCCCTGGGTGGTGACCGGGTGGATGTGCTTGCCGAGGTAGGTCCGGACGGCCTTGGCCTGCTGGGACAGTGTGGTCCGGGTGGCGTTGCTCAGATCGATCCCGCTGGCCCGGGAGAAGTCGTCGGTCGGCAGTTCCAGACGGGTGTTCACCGAGGTCTGGTGCACGTCGAGTTCCACCACCGAGTGGGGCATCGGATGCGCGGCGGCCGGCGACGCCCCTGCGAGGAGCGCCGCCGGTACCGCGATCGCGATCCCGGCCACCATACGGAGTGCGGTGGTCAGCCAGTTTCGCGATCGGGTCATGAGAAGGAGAACTCGCTGCCGTAGTCGCGGGTGTGGTCCCGGTACACGGTGTGGTAGTGGACCTTGTCCTGGTAGACGAAGCCGTTCTGGCAGACGAACTCGATCCACACGCTCGGGCCGTCGATGCGGACGTAGTCGCCCTGGGTGTCCAGAGCGGTGCCGCCGGAATAGGAGACGAAGGTCTGGTCGAGCTCACGCGCGTACGTCTTCGTGAGCTGCTTGGCGGTGGCGTCGTCCACGTCGGCGATCCACGGGTGGATCGCCTCCAGGACCAGCTTCTTCTGCTTGGGCGACAGGGAGCTGGCCTTGATACCTTCCTTGGTCGTCGGGAACTGGCCGTCCTCGCCCGGGCCGAGCAGCACGTCGCTGAACGACTCGGACAGCTTGGCCTTGGCCAGCTGCTCCGTGCTGAGGCTGCTGGTCAGTTTGAGCAGACCGTCGCGGAAGTTCGCCAGCGGCTCGTACGTGGTGCCGTCGTCCGCGGTCCAGCTGGTGGGCTCGACGCCGGTGAAGAACGGGCTGGCGCCGGACACCTTGCCGTCCTTGTAGGTGATGTTCACGGCGAGGTGGTGGCCGCCGAAGTGCAGCTGCCAGGTGCCGTCCGCCGACGGGGTGCCCAGGAACGCCAGGAAGTAGATGTCACTGCCGTACCCGCCGCCGGCGCCGCCACCGGGGGCGCCGGACGGCGGGGCGCCCGTCGGGGCGTCGGTGGCCGTGGCGCTCGGGTCCGCCGAGGTGGAGGCGGAGGGGTCGGCCGAGGCGGTGGCCGAGGCGTCGGTCGAGGTGCTGCCCGACGGCGCGGAGGGACCGGAGCCGGAGCTCTCCGCCGAGGCCAGCTGGTCGTCGGCCAGGAGGGTCTGCAGGACGTGCTCGTAACCGGTGTCCTTGCCGGTCCCGAGGGCCACCTTCAGCACGTTCTTCAGGGCGGCCAGCTGGTCGTCGCTCAGCGAGCCGGTCTGGATGCCCGGCCGGCAGGACGAGCCGCACGGCAGGTTCGACCAGGAGGTCGCGTTCGCCTGGGAGAAGTCCAGAACCGTCGCCGCCTGCTGGTCGGAGTCCAGCGTGTTCAGGAACGTGTTGGCGGCGCTGACCACGGCCGCGACGCCGGTGGCCTTCTTGTTGACCGGGTAGTGGACGCCGGCCTTCTTGGCGTCGCCCGTGGTCGTCGCGGCGTTGGCCGCCACGAATCCGCCCCCCACGAGGACCGCACCGGCGGCTACGCCGGCTATGGCGCGCCAGGTTCGTCGGCTACGCGCCCGACGTGTTCTCTCTCTGCTCACGAACAACTCCCTGAAGACAAGGGTGGGGACGGTGCGCCGACTCGGAGAGCGGCACCGTCCAGGACACGCGCGCGATGAGCAGAGAACTATCAGCAACATTGTTGACACCTCAATGCGTGAGCTTCGGAGTGCGTCCCATTTGGATGGCGCACGCCGCATATCGAGGAGAAACACTGGGCTGGTTGACAGGTTGCTCTTATCGCGGCTTCAGCAGTCGAGACGAACTCCAGTCGTCGGCTGTGGGAGCCAGGGGGCGGCCGGGCCGAGCCAGACCCTGCCGATCCCTACCCCAGCGGGGTGAGGCGCGGATCGTCGGCGGTACGCATACTCGGTTCCATGAACGAGCACGGGCAGCTCGCCGACTTCCTCCAGGCACGTCGTGGCCAACTGCGGCCCCAAGACGTCGGGTTGGAGACCTACGGCGAACGGCGCCGGGTGCCTGGGCTGCGGCGGGAGGAGCTCGCGTTGCTCGCGGGCATCAGCGCGCCCTACTACACCCGCCTGGAACAGGGCCAGTCACGCAACGCCTCGCGCGAGGTGCTCGACGCCGTGGCGAGCGCCCTGCGACTGGACGTCCGAGCGTGCCCATCTGCACACCCTGGCCCGTGCGCCACGAAGGGCCAGGGCTGCCGGCCGGCCGCCCGCCGAACGCGTCACCCCGGCGATGAGCGCCTTGCTCGCGGCCGTCGAGGGCACACCCGCCGTCGTCGTCGGCCGCCGCGGCGACGTCCTGGCCTGGAACCGGCCGGGACACGGGCTGTTCGCACCTTCACCGGCCGCGGAGACGAGATCCTCGCCGCCCTCAACGCTCCCAACAAGGTCGTGCGCATCCGGCCCGACGGCACCAGCACCACCGTTCTGGACGCGGCCGACGGACTCCAGAACCCCACCTCCGTCGCGCTGCGCGGTAACGAGGTGTACGTACTCAGCGCCGCCTACACCACGGCCACCGACCCCAATCTCCTGCGCGCCCGCCTGCGTGGCCACCGGTAGGACCCGGCCCGCCACGCACACGGCAGCTCGCCCTGACGGTATGCCCGTGCCGGTAGACACCCGCCGGTACGGGCGTACCGCGGGGAAGGCGGCGGCGAAAGTACGCAGGCTCAGCCTTCGCGGGGTTCGGCGAGTTCTGGAGCGGATTGGCGTTCATCCGACCCCTTACGTGGGCGACCGCCGGCCCAGGGAGGGTCGACGCGGCCCGTCCATGCCGGACGCCGCGAGCTTCCCGGCGGAAGCGGCTGCCTCGGCGGCGTCGAAGTTGCCCGTTGTCAGGCCGGTTTCACCGTCTTCATCGTGAAGTGCGACGTGACGTTCTTGATCCGCGGGATGGTCATGACGTGCCGGCTGAGGAAGGTCTCGTAGGCCGCCAGGTCGGCGACGGCGACGCGTACGAAGTAGTCCGGGCTGCCGAACAGCCGTCTCAGCTCGATGACTTCCTCGGCCCGGGCCAGGATCTGTTCGAAGCGCTCCACCGTATCCGCGTCCTGGGCATCGAGGCTGAGTTCGATGAGCACCTCGAAGGAGCGGCCCACGGCCGTGGGGTCGACGACGGCCCGGTAGCCGCGGATGACGCCGTCGGCCTCCAGACGCTGAACGCGCCGCAGGCACGGCCCGGTCGTGAGGCCGACCCGCTGCGCCAGCTCGACATTGGTCAGTCGCCCGTCCTGCTCCAACTCGGCGATGATTGCCAGATCGATCGGATCCATGACAGAACATTGCACCCGAGACGCTCGGTGAGCAATCTTTGGCACCCCGTGTCATGCGTTTTCCGGGACGTTGAAGAGATGCAAGAGGAGGGACCAGGGCGCGCGGGCAGGGCGGAGTACGGGTACTCAACCCTGCGTAGGGGCTTCAGGCGCTGCTGACGTGGTCGGCCCGGCGGGGCCCGCGCTCTCGCGGACGATCAGGTCGGTGCCGACGAAGGTCGGAGCAGGGGGCCGGTAGTCGTTCTCCATGCGGCTGCGCAGGAGGGCGAAGGCGTCGCGGCCCAGTCCCTGGAAGTCCATCCGGACGGTGGTGAGGGAGGGGGTGACGAACCCCGAGTGCGGGGCGTCGTCGAAGCCGATGACGCTGACGTCTCCCGGCACCGACCGGCCGGCGTGGTGCAGGGCGCGCAGCACGCCCAGCGCCAGGTCGTCGTTGCCGCACAGGATCGCCGTGACGCCCGGGTCGTGGGCGAGTTCCCGTCCCTCGTCGTAGCCGACCTGCGCGTACCAGCCCTTGCCGCCGTGGGGTTCGGGCGGGGTGACCCCGGCCGCTTCCAGGGCCCCTCGCCAGCCCTGCGCACGCGGCCCTTCCGATCGGCGGGTGCCCACCGATGTCGGGATCGCCACGTAGTGGACGGTCTCGTGTCCGAGCTCCAGCAGGTACGTGGTGGCGGCCCGGGCGGCCTCACGGTCGTCGGCCCACACCGCGGGACGGGGAGGAGGCCGGCCGTGGGAGGGCGCTTCGACGACCGCTGCGCACGGCACGTCCGCCGGGACCCGGCTCAGTGCGGACGCGCCGAGCGGATCGAAGCCGATGACCATCAGTCCGCCGCCTCCGGCTACTGCCGAGGAGATGGTGCGGTTCAGGTCGTCCTCGGGCGTCAGCAGCTTCACGCCCAGCGAGTAGCCCGCGGCGCGGGCCGCTTCCTCCAGGCCCTGGAGGGTGGCCGCATAGCCGTAGAGGGTGGTGTTCGACGTCAGTACGGTGACCGACCGGGTGACGCCGCTGGCCAGCGCGAACGCGGTGGCGTTGCGTCGGAAGCCCAGCGTCTCGACGGCCGCTTCGACCCGCTTGCGGGTCTCCTCGCGGACGTTCGGGTGGCTGTTGATGACCCTCGACACGGTCTGGTACGAGACGCCCGCAGCCCGAGCGACATCCCGGATACTGGCGGCCTTGCGCGGTGCCGGTCCGGGATCCGAGGGATTGTCGGGGCTTGTGTGACCGGTCACATCCATGCCACGATTGTGAGCGGTCACAACGTCAACCGTCAACACGAACCCGGGATTTGCCCGGCGATCGTATCAGCGCACATCGCGCGCCGACGGGTGCTGAGCCGGGCGGGGAATCGGGCACGGAACCGGACGCGGAGCGGCGAGCCCGACGGGGCCGACGGGGCCGACGGAAGACCCTGGTGAGATCCGCGCGACATCGGACACCGCGGCGCACGCAAGGGGCCGCCCACCGCGGCGCGTGCGAGAGAGCCGGACACCGCGGCGCATGCGAGAGACCAGGCATCGTAGAAGGGGAGACCGCGTTGACCGTTGTCGTCGAAGCAGTCGGGAGATCTCCGCTCTGGTCCCATGAGGCCCTTGGGCTGCACGCCGTCGTGGATTCCGACGGGTCGGTCAGGCTGGGCGCGCCGGGCCGGAACTGGAACACCCTGCTGCCGCTGGTCGAGGTCGCCGCCACCGGACACGGCCGCACCTGGTCGGGCGAGCGGTTCATCGACACCGCCATCGGCGGGCGTCTGGTCCACCGGGACCACGGGACGGTCGACGAGGGGGACCTGCAGCGCACGACGATCCGGCTGGCGGATCCGGTGACCGGCCTCGCCGCCGACATCATCCTGCGGACCTGCCCCGGCGCCGGCTTCCTCCGCTCGCAGGTCCGCCTGGTCAACGAGGGAGACGTCCCGCTCCGGCTGGAGAGCGTGTCGACCCTGACCCTCGGGGGGATCGTGGACGACGTGGGCGCGCCGGACGGCCTGACCCTGCACTGGGCGGACAACGACTGGCTCGCCGAGTGCCGTTGGCGGCACGGCGCGTTCCGCGACCATGTCGTCCCGCTGAACCGGGCCGCCCACGGCCACGAGGGGCGCGGCTGCTTCGAGCGGTACTCGCAGGGCAGTTGGTCCACAGGACGGCACCTGCCGATGGCCGCGCTCACCGACGACCGGACGGGCCGCGCCTGGCTCTGGCAGATCGAGTCCAGCGCGGGCTGGCGCTACGAGAGCGGCGAACGGGAGGGCGCCGCCTACCTCGCGCTCTTCGGACCCGACGACGCCCACCACCAGTGGCGCCAACTCCTGGCACCCGGGCAGGAGTTCACCACCGTGCCGGCTGTGCTCGTCGGCGTCGCAACCGGCGGGCTGGACGCCGCGTTCGGCGAACTCACCGCCTACCGGCGCCGGATCCGTCGCCGTCATCCTGACCTTACGACGCTCCCGGTGATCTACAACGACTACATGAACACCCTGATGGGCGACCCCACCACCGAGAGGCTCCTGCCGCTGGTCGAGGCGGCGGGAGCCGCCGGCGCCGAGGTCTTCGTCATCGACGCCGGCTGGTACGACGACGACGCCCAGGGCTGGTGGGACGCCGTCGGCGCCTGGGACGCCTCCGCCAGGCGCTTTCCCGGCGGTATCCAGCAGGTGCTGGACGCCGTCAGGCGGCACGGGATGACCCCGGGACTGTGGCTGGAGCCCGAAGTGGTGGGCGTGCGCAGCCCGTTGGCCTACTCCCTGCCACCCGAGGCGTTCTTCCGCCGGGGCGGGGTCCGTGTCACCGAACACGGCCGGCACCACCTGGACCTGCGCCACCCCGTGGCCCGCGCCCACCTCGACCGGGTCGTCGACCGGCTCGTGGGGGAGTGGGGGGTGGGCTATCTGAAGTTCGACTACAACATCAACATCGGTCCCGGCACCGAGAACGGCGGCGAAAGCGCCGGCGCCGGGCTGCTCGGGCACCACCGCGCGCATCTCGACTGGCTCGGCTCCCTCCTCGACCGGCACCCCGGTCTCGTCCTGGAGAACTGTGCGTCGGGCGGGCTGCGCATGGACTACGCGCAGCTCGCCGTCGTCCAGATCCAGTCCACCAGCGACCAGCAGGACCCCCTGCGCTACCCGCCCATCGCCGCCGCGGCCGCCACCGCGGCGACCCCCGAGCAGGCCGCCGTGTGGGCCTACCCCCAGCCGGACTTCAGCCTCGACGAGATCGCCTTCACCCTCACCGGCGCGCTGCCGGGCCGCGTCCACCTGTCCGGGTTCCTCGACCGCATGAGCCCAGAGCAGTTCGACCTCGTCCGCTCGGGTCTCTCCGTCTACAAGGCCCTGCGCGCGGAGATCCCCGACAGCCTGCCGTTCTGGCCCCTCGGGCTGCCCTCCTGGGAGGACGGCTGGATCGCCTACGGCTGGCGCGGTCCCACCGCCACCTGGCTCGCGCTGTGGCGACGGGAGCCGGCAGCCGGGGAACAAGAGGGCGTCCCGCGCCCCCGCGACCGGCACGCGGCCCACGCGGCCCACGCGGCCCACGCGGCCGACGACGGCACCTGCACCGTCACGGTCTCCCACCTGCGCGGCAGCCGCCTTCGCCCCACGCCGCTCTACCCCGTCACCGCCGACGCGACCACGACCTGGGACGCCGGTTCCGCGCAGCTCACCGTCTCCCTGCCACGCCCCGGCACCGCCGTGCTGCTCCGCCTCGACGTGCCGTCGTCCCCGCCGGGGCAGAGGGCAGCGGAGCCGTGAATCGCGGTACGAGGGCGGCGACTTGGGGCACCGGCGTTGTCAGAGCTGGGCGCTAGGGTCCCCCTGGACGCGTCACCTCCCCTTGGTGCAAGCGTTGTTGACTGTCTATCAGGAGCTGAGCACCATGAGCATGCAGGCCACCTTCGCCGACTTCTCCGTCGACCCGGCCCGGCTGTCCAACGCCGTGGTCGGGCATGACCGGGCCGAGTTCGGCGGATCCCACCTGACGCTGAACGCGGGCGGAACGGTGACGCTGGACTTCGAGGTGGCGGACCCGGAGGACATCCCCGAGGCGACGCTCACCGTCACGGCCCTCGTCTCCAGGCTCGGCTCCGCCCCGGGCCATGCCCCGATCGACGTACTGCTCCAGGGCGAGGCGCTGGCCGAAGACCTCACCGTGCCCGGCGGCGGAGACCTTCCGCAGGACAACGTTTTCGCGGTGCCGGCCGCCCTGCTGAAGCCGGGGACCAACACCCTGGAGATACGGGCGTCGGCCGAGGCGCGCAGCACGCTCCGGCTCTACCGGATCACCCTGGACTCCGTCGACGAGCGGGGCCGCTCGGAGCGCGCGCTGGCCGCGCGGGCCGCCCGGAACTCGGTCTTCGCCTTCCGGACGGAACTCCGCGCCGCCCACGCCCCCTCGTCCACGCCCTGGGAAGCGGCTCCGCGGCTGGTGTTCCACCTCGACCGGGACGAGCACTCGCTGCCCGCGCAGCTCGGCTGGCGAGGGGTCGACGGGGCCGAATCGGCCATCAGCTTCCAGTCGAACATGTCCGACTTCCACGGCTGCCACCGCGCCGCAGACGGTACGGCCTACGAGTACCGGGGCCGCCTCACCGGCGGCTGGGCCTATCCGGAAGGGCTCGAGGAGACGTCGGCGGCCCACCTGCATCGCTTCATCACCGAGGAGGGATGGGGCGGAGGCTGGCACGCCTCCCACGAACTGCGGTTGCTGGTGGACGACGGTGGAGCCCCCGTGGAACGGGTGACCTGGCGTGATCAGCGGGGCAACTCCGGCGTGGTCGTGCTCCAGGTCCCGCCGGCCGCGGCCGCGGCCGGGGCGCCCGGGGCGAGGTCGGACGACGTCGAGGTGACCGACGTCGAGGCGAGCGAGGAGTTCGAGGAAGGCGGGGAGACGGCGGACAACCTGCTGACCGGCACCCGGGCCAAGTGGCTGGCCTTCGACGACACGGCCAGTCTCCGCTTCACCCTCGCCCGCTCCGCCACCGTCACCTCCTACACCCTGACGTCGGCGAACGACTGCCCCGATCGCGACCCGCGCGACTGGACCCTGCACGGCTCGACCGACGGCCGTACCTGGACGCGCCTGGACTCCCGTGCCGGAGAGACCTTCAACGGGCGGTACCAGGCAAGGGAGTTCCAGCTCCGAGCGGCCCCCACGGCCTACCGTCACTACCGTCTCGACATCACCCGTAACTCTGGTGCGACCGAGACCCAGCTCGCCCGGGTCCGCTTCGTCGAGGGTCCCGTCGGCCGGGCGTTCACCGGCTACTACCAGCGTGACAACGAGGGCCCGATCGGCTATCGCGGAACGCCGGTCCCCGCACCCGGGCCGGCGGTCGTCGCCATCCCGGCCCCCCTCCTGGCCGCGGACCTGGAGGTGGCCGTCCAGTCCCTGACCGACACCGCCCAGACCCTGGCCGCCCTGGCGACCCGCCTCCGCGAGGGCTGAGCGAGGCGCCCGCCGGTGCCGGCCCGTGGGTCAGTCCCGCGTCGCGTAGACGATGAGGTTGTTCACCGGGTGTCCCTCGGCGTCGAAGTCGCCGTCACAGGTGATCAGCCGCAGGGCACGGTCCCCTGTCGGGCCGTAGACCTTCTCGGTGGGGAAGGCGCTCTTGCTGACGCTCTCGGTGCTCGTGACGGAGAAGTGCGCCGCATCCCCCTGCGCGTCGGTGACGATGATGTCCGCGCCCTCGGCGATCTTGTCGAGGTCGTGGAAGACGGCCTTGCCGTACCGGGTGTCGTTGTGGCCGATGATGACGGCGGCGCCGGGCTCACCGGGCACGGCACCGCCGGTGTACCAGCCGGCGGTCATGCCCTTGTCGGCCGGCGGTACCTCGACGGTGCCGTCCGTGTCGAGGCCGAGTTCCATCAGAGAACTGGTGATCCCGAGCGAGGGGATGCTCACCTCGGCGGGGTCCGGCGGCTGCTCGGTCTGCGGCGCGCCGCCGGACGCGGGGGTGCCCGCGGCGGCGGAGGAACCCGGGGTGGCCGAGGCGGCGGCCTTCTCGGGGGCGGACGAGCAGCCGGTGAGCACGGCCAGCGCCACGGGTACGACGAGGGCGAGGCGGACGAGACGGGCAGCGGCCGGGACCGGCAGGGTGGCGCGGGGCCGTACCGGACGGTGTACGGGGGACATGAGGGGCTCCAAGCAGGGTGGACGCGTGCGCGGCGATAAGCGGATGCCCGCGGATGCCCGCGGATGCCCGCGGATGCCCGCGGATGCCCGCGGGGGGTGAGCGGAGGCGCGAAGACTCCCGCCGGGGGTGAGCGGGGGTGAGCGGGGGTGAGCGGGGGTGAGCGGGAGTGAGCGGGGGTCCGCGGCGATACGCGGGAGGTGCGCGCGGCGATACGTGAAGACGTACGGCGATACGCGATGGCGCCGCCCGTGAGGGGCGGCGCCATGGGGTGTCGGCCGGGTGGGATGCGGGGTCAGCCGGTGGGGCGGCCGGCGGCGCGACGGCGTACCACGAAGGTGCCCGCGCCCGCGAGCAGCAGGGCGCCGGCGGCGGAACCGACGAGAGCGGTGGTGCCGGAGCCGCTGCCACCGGCCGGGGCCTCGCCCGCGTCGACGCCGCCCCGCGGCAGCTGCTTGGCGGCCTCGGCCTTCCTGGCCGCGACCGCCGCCTCCTCCTTGGTCTTGGCGTCTTCGGCCTTCTTCTCGTCCACGGTCGTGTCCGTGCCGTCCGTCAGCGCGGACGCCGCCGGGGACGGGTCGGCGGCGAGGGCCGCGGTGGCGGGGGCGAGCAGCGCGCCGCCCGCGAGGGCGGTCAGCACGGCGAGACGCAGGATGGGACGGCGGGACATGTATGACTCCAGTTCCAGCCCGGCCTCGGTGGCCGCGGGCATGACCGAAGACTTGCCGTCAGTTGTGAAGAAGCTGTCAGAGCGTCGTGGTCATCGCATCAGGGTCATCGCATCGGTCATCGCACAGGGTCATCGCATCAAGGCCGGACGGTGGTCTCCTCGCCGTGCCTCGGCGGTTCGGCGTCCCCGTCGGTCATGGCCGGCAACCGCACGGTGAAGACGGAGCCCTGCCCCTCGGCGCTCGTCACGGTCACCGTGCCCCCGTGCGCCTCGGCCAGCTTGAGCACGATCGCCAGCCCGAGGCCGCTGCCGCCGGTGCTGCGGTTGCGGGACTTCTCCGCCCGCCAGAAGCGGTCGAACACATGCGGGACATCGCCCGCCGGGATGCCGCTGCCGGTGTCGGACACCTCCACGGCGACCTCGGCCCCGCCCTTCGTGACGTACGAACGCAGCGTGACCCGGCCACCGGGCGGGGTGTGGCGTACCGCGTTGGAGAGCAGGTTGCTGACGGCCTGGCGCAGCCGGACCGGGTCGGCCTCGACCGGCGGCGGGGGAGGGGCGCCGGGTGCCGTGGCGACCTCCAGGGTCACACCCGCGGTCTCGGCCGGCCCCTGGTGCGCCGCGGCGACCTGGCCGAGCAGGTCGCCGACGGTCACCGGCTCCAGGTGCAGCCGCAGCGCGCCCGCTTCGGCCGCCCCCAGGTCCTGCAGATCGTTGATGAGGTGCTGGAGCTGCACGGCCTCGTCGAGGAGCGAGGAGACGAACGCCGGGTCCGGCTCGGCCAGACCGTCGTGTGCCGCCTCCAGCCAGCCACGGATGTTGCTCAGCGGGGTACGCAGCTCGTGGGCGACGTCGCTGACCATCACCTTGCGCTGTTCCTCGAGCCGGGTCCGGTGTGCGGCCATGTCGTTGAAGGCCAGCGCCAGTCGTCCGATCTCGTTGTCCGCGCCGACCGGCACGGGCGCCGAGTCCAGGCCGTCCCGCATCCGCTGGGCGGCGCCGGTGAGCGCGTGCAGCGGGCGTACCAGCCGGGTTCCGGCGATCACCGAGGCGCCGACGGTGAGGGCGAGGACGAGGGCCGTGACTCCGGCGATGCGCGCGGTGTTGGCCGGTGAGAGGTCGAAACCGGGCACGCTGACGGCGCCGGGGCCGTCGATGAACAGCAGGGCGGGCGCGGCGACATAGGCCGTGAGCTGTTCACGGCGGGCGCTGCCCACACAGGCGGCCACGGCCCGGTCGTACCCGCTGCTGCGGGCCTGCGCCGCGCTGTCGTCCGTGGCCGCCTTCCTGCCTTCGGCCGCAACGCCCGCCGCGGCCGCCGCGGCCGCCTTGTCCTCGGCCATGCGCCGCTCGATCACCTCTTCCTTGGTGCTGCCGGTCTCGGGCACGGGGACGGGCGCCGACGAGCCGACATCCGTGCCTTCCTGTCCGTATCCCCGGTCCCAGGACAGATCCAGGTTCAGTTTCACGCCCGTGCGGCCCTGCCGCTTCAGACAGGCGTCGGCGAGCTGCTCCAGCGCCCGCAGGGCCTTGTCCTCGGTCGCGGTGGTCTCGGCGCCGTCGACGGACAGGCACTTCAGCTCGCTGTCGCGGTCGGTGCCGTCGCTCACGAACCGGACCCAGGGCCGCCCGCTGGGGCTGTCGACGACGTCCGCGGCGATCCCCATCCCCGCGAGGCACTCCGCGCTGCGGGTGGTGGACCTGCGCAGGACCGTTCGTTCCTTCGCGGGCAGCAGGAAGGGCCCGACGGCCCGTGGATCGACGCGGTCCGTGCCGACCGGAACGGCGTCGGGCACCAGCACGGTGTCGACCGACAGCGGGTCGACGACCGCCGAAGCCTGTGTCGGCAGCTCTGCGGCGGGCGAGGCGCCGGCGGCGGAGTCGAAGAGCGGCTGCCGGTCCTCGGTGGTCAGCACGATCCGGCGCCCGGACTCCCGGGCCAGGTCCCGTACGGTGCCGTCGACGTCCGTCCAGTCGGGATGGCCGGCCGCGTAGCCCAGCAGGGTGTCGTAGATCCTCGCGTCGGTGCTGAGGTTGCGTCCCTGTTCCTGACGGATCGCGACGGAGGTCGTCTGCACGGCGAGCCAGGCGGTGGCGGCGACCGAGCAGAAGGCCACCAGCGCCGACACGGTCAGCAGCCGGCCGAGCAGGCTCCTGCGGAGCGGCAGCCGCGTCCGCCCCGCCGGCTGTGTCCCGTTTCTCTGCCTCGTCCGCTCGTCACGACGACGCACGGCGTGCTCCCTTGGCCGGGTCGGTCAGCTTGTAGCCGACGCCGAAGACGGTGAGCAGCCGGACCGGCCGGCGCGGGGCCCGCTCGATCTTCTTGCGCAGATGCATCACGTGCACATCGACGGTGCGGCCGCCGATGTACTTGTCGAAGCCGTGCAGTTCCGCCAGGAGCCGCTGCCTGGTGAACACCCGGTCGGGTTCCGCGGCCATCGCGGCGAGGATGCGGAACTCGCCGGGCGTGCACACGACCGGTGTCCCGCCGACCGACACCTCGTGCCGGACCGGATCGACCCGGAGCGCGCCGACCGTCAGCGCGTCGTCGGCCTCGGCGGGGGCGGGCGCGGGCGCGGGGCCGGGCGTGGGCGCGGGGTCGACGGCGGGGGAGGGGGCCGCGGTGCGCCGGTTGCGGCGCAGCAGCGTGCGGACCCGGGCGACCAGCTCACGGGGGCTGAACGGCTTGGTCATGTAGTCGTCGGCGCCGAGATCCAGCCCGAGCAGGAGATCGTCCTCCGTGCTGCGGGCCGTCAGCATCAGGACCGGTAGCTGCCGGTCCTCGGCGCGCAGGATCCGCACCACGTCGAGGCCGTCGGCCCGGGGCATCATCACATCGAGGACGAGCAGGTCGGGTTCCCGGTGCCGGACCTCCTCGAGAGCCGCACGGCCGTCCTCGACGACCGTGACCGCGTGTCCCTCGTGCTCGAGGTAGCGACGCACCAGTTCTGCCTGCTTCGCGTCGTCTTCGGCGACCATGATGTTTGCGCACACGCCGAGGATCGTAGCGAGCGCCCGATCGGGCACCGCGGTAAGTCGCCGCGCGGAGGCGGGAGTTCGCGGATCGCGCCGGTCACCGGAGAGCCGTGGTCCACTCCAGTTGGCGGGTGAGTTCCTCGTCGGGCCGGGCCGGGGTCGTCGGCCTCGCCGAGCGGAGCGCGGGCCACCTCGCCGCCCTCGGCGTCCAGCAGCCGCATGGTGGTGAGCGGGAAGCCGATCGCGGTGACCGCGGGGGTCGCGTCGAGCTGTGCGAGGGCCCGCAGGCCGTTGCTCGCGAGGGTGAGGAACGCGCCGACGTCCTCGGCGGAGTCGGGATGCGCCTCGTACACGGCGACCTCCTGCCCCGCCTTGTCCAGCGCCAGAGCCGCCGCCGAGCCGGCGATCCCGCCGCCGATGACCAGAAGGCGCGCCATGCCTCACCCCGCTGTTCCGCTCACGGACGCACGGCCCCGTTGTCGTACGCCACCCACGAGGGAACGCCCGGACGGTGGCCCGGAGTTCCGGGCGGGCGCCGTACGGCCGGTCCGGGCCGCCCGGTCACCCGTTCAGCGTCCGAGAGCCGTCAGCACGGCTTCGAGCTGGCGCAGGGGCTCGGGGCCGACGATGCGCAGGACGACGGTGTCGGCGCCGGAGTCCTTCAGGGCCCGGATACCGGCGACGGCCTGCGCGGGGGTGCCCGAGACGGTGAACACCTCCTCCTGCGGACGGCCCAGCCAGGCGCCGTGGCCCTCCGTGTGCGGATGCAGGATCCGCGCGACCTGCTCGGGGTCGTCGCCCACACAGGCGAAGGACAGCACGGTCAGCGTGTGGTCGGGGCCGGCCCCGCCCTTGGCGGTGAGGACCCGCGTGTTCTCCAGGTCCCGCGGGCCGTGCCCCTCGGCGATCAGGGTGCCGTCCGCGACCCGGCCGGACAGTTCGAGCGAACGAGGGCGGACCACGCCCGCCACCACCGGCGGCACCTGGACCGGCGGATGCACCAACTGCACGCCGTCCAGACGCACTTCACGTCCTTCCAGGTCGACCCGAGCACCGCGCAGCAGCGCGCGCACGGAGGTGATCGTCTCCTCCAGGAGAGCCAGCGGCGACCGGGGAGCGACACCGGCCGACTCCATCCACTCCCGCACCCCGTGCCCGATCCCGGCCACCAGCCGCCCGGGGAACACCCGGGCCAGCGTGGCCAGTTCCATCGCCAGCAACGCCGGACTGCGCAACGGCGCCGGTGCGATCCCGATGCCCACCCGCAGCCGCTCGGTCGCCCCCAGCGCCACGGCCGCCGCCGACACCCCGCCGTTCCAGCCGAGGTCCTCGACCACCCACAGGTCGTCCACCCCGAGCGCCTCGGCCCGCCGCGCGAACCCGGGCAACTCCTCGGGAGCCCAGTCGCGGTCGTACATGACACCGACCCGTACGTTCGTCACGTTCGTCATGCCCCGGAACCTATGGGGTGGGCAGCGGGTGGATCAACGGCGTATCCGGGCCGCGGGGCCGCACCCGGGAGCCCGGCCCGCCCCTCTCGTTCCGGGCGTTGTCAGTGGTGGGAGGCAGGATGTGAGGCATGACAACACCCGGTGCAGTGATTGTGGACGCCGTCGCCTACGCGCAGGCGATCGAGGACGCGGTGAAGGCGTCGGCCGCCTACTACGCGGGTGGCACCTCGGTACTGGACGACGACGCCTACGACCGGCTGGTGCGCGCCATCTCGGCGTGGGAGGACGAGCACCCGGAGCAGGTGCTGCCCGACTCGCCGACCGGCAAGGTCGCCGGCGGAGCGGTCGAGGGCGATGTCCCGCACACGAGAGCGATGCTGAGCCTGGACAACGTGTTCTCCGCGGAGGAGTTCACCGCGTGGACCGCCTCGCTCACCCGGCGCGTCGGCCACGACGTCACCCCGTTCAGTGTCGAGCCGAAGCTGGACGGCCTGGCTATCGCGGCCCGTTACACCCGCGGCCGCCTCACGCGGCTGATCACCCGGGGCGACGGAACTGCCGGGGAGGACGTCTCGCACGCGATCGGCACCGTCGAGGGCCTGCCGGACGAACTGACGGAGCCCGTCACGGTCGAGGTGCGCGGCGAAGTCCTGATGACGACAGCCCAGTTCGAGCACGCCAACGAGGTACGCACCGCGCACGGCGGCGCGCCGTTCGCCAACCCGCGCAACGCCGCGGCGGGCACCCTGCGCGCCAAGGACCGCGCGTACACCGTGCCGATGACCTTCTTCGGCTACGGGCTGCTGCCCCTGGACGACACCGAACCGGCGCTGGCCGCGCTGCTGGAGGAGAGCGCGCACAGCGACCTCATGACCCGGACCGGCGGCTACGGCGTGAACACCACCGCGACCACGGCCGTGCCCGGCATCACCGCGAGCACCGGCGAGGAGGTCCTGGCCCGGGTGGCCGAGATCGCCGGGCTGCGCGCCTCGCTGCCGTTCGGGATCGACGGGATCGTCGTCAAGGCCGACCTCGCCGCCGACCAGCGGGCGGCCGGATCGGGTTCACGCGCCCCGCGCTGGGCGACCGCCTACAAACTGCCCGCCGTCGAGAAGATCACCCGGCTGCTGGCGGTGGAGTGGAACGTGGGCCGCACCGGCATCATCGCCCCCCGCGCCGTCCTGGAACCGGTACGGATCGACGGCTCCACGATCACCTACGCCACCCTCCACAACGCGGCCGACATCACCCGCCGCGACCTGCGCCTCGGCGACCACGTCATGGTCCACCGGGCCGGAGACGTCATCCCCCGCATCGAGGCGCCCGTCGCCCATCTGCGCACCGGCGACGAACAGCCCATCGTCTTCCCCGAGGCGTGCCCGCGCTGCGGATCGGGCATCGACACCAGCGAGCAGCGCTGGCGCTGTGTCAACGGCCGCGACTGCCACCTCGTCGCCTCCCTCTCCTACGCCGCCGGACGCGACCAGCTCGACATCGAGGGCCTCGGCCACACCCGGGTCGTCCAACTCGTCGAGGCCGGGCTGGTCACCGACCTCGCCGGCCTGTTCGCCCTCACCCGCGACCAGCTCCTCGGCCTGGAGCGGATGGGGGAGACCAGCACCGACAACCTCCTCGCCGCGCTCACCGCTGCCAAGAACCAACCGCTGTCGCGGGTCCTGTGCGCCCTCGGCGTGCGCGGCACCGGCCGCTCCATGTCCCGCCGTATCGCACGCCACTTCGCCACCATGGACCTGCTGCGGGCCGCCGACGCCGAAGCGATCCAGCAGGTCGACGGCATCGGCACCGAGAAGGCCCCGTCCATCGTCGCCGAACTCGCCGAACTCGCCCCGCTCATCGACAGACTCGTCGCCGCCGGGGTGAACATGACCGAGCCCGGCGCCACCCCGCCCGCCCCGCCGACGGCCGACGGGGCCGACGCGGCCGAAGCGACCGACAGCGCGAGCGCGCGGGCCGTCTCCGATGCCGTCGCCGATGCCGGGCCGCTGGCCGGGATGACCGTGGTCGTCACCGGCGCGATGACCGGGGCGCTGGAGAAGCTCAGCCGCAACCAGATGAACGAGCTCATCGAGCGCGCCGGGGGCCGCTCCTCCTCCAGCGTCTCCAAGAAGACCAGCCTGGTCGTCGCCGGCGAGGGCGCCGGATCCAAGCGGACCAAGGCGGAGACCCTCGGCGTCCGGCTCGCCGCGCCCGACGAGTTCGCCGCTCTCGTCGCCGACTACGCCGGCGCGGGCCCCGGCGCGGAGCCGTCGGTCTAGACGGGCAAGCCGCCACCGGGCCGGCCGTCAGGTCGGCCGGCCCGGTGATGGTGACCGGTGGGGCCGGGCGCGGTGGGGGCCGCTGCCGAGGACGATCACGGGAGGCGGCTCACGCCCGGTCCAGTGATTGCGCCGGTCGTGACCGCCCCGGTCCTCGGCCGCCCCGGCCGTGACGGCCTCGCTCCTGGACCGCCCGGTCCAGTGACCGAGGCCGGTCCGTGACCGCCCCGGTCCTCGACGGGGCCTGGTCCTCGACGGGGCCTGGTCCTCGACGGGGCCTGGTCCTCGACGGGGCCTGGTCCTCGACGGGGCCCGGTCCTCGACGGGGCCCGGTCCTCGACGGGGCCCGGTCCTCGTCGGTTCAGCCCTTGACGGGCTTGCCGCGGCCCCATGCCCAGGCGAGGCGGTCGGCGCCGGACTGGTTGGTGGTGGCCAGCCAGGGGCGGGCGGTGGTGCCGGTGAGGGTCTGCACCGAGTACGTGTCGTCGGTGCGCAGACCCGGCCAGTACACGGAGCCCATCTTCAGCTCGCGGAAGGTGTCGGTGACGGCCTGGACGTAGTTGACGAAGTTGTCGTCCGGTGTCTTCACGTTGTAGTTCAGCCCGGTCGTCATCGGGGCGCCGAACTCGTCCGCGACGGTCCGGTTCGCGCAGTCGCCGATGCGCACCTTCAGGTCGGCCACCCACTGGTCGTAGGTCGCGTAGTCCTTCCAGAACCCGTAGTGGTGCAGGGAGAGGTACGTGCCCTTCAGCCGCGGGTCGGCGCAGACCGAGGTGACGTGGTCGTTGTAGCCGGCGCCGCTGACGAACACCCGGTCGCGCGGGACCTTCGAGTACGTCGACAGCCACTTGGCCGCGATGTCGGCCCACTCGGTGTCGGTGTAGCCGTGCGGCTCGTTCATCGGCTCGAAGTAGACACGCTTGTCGTTCTTGTACGCCTTGACGACGGTGTCCCACATCGGCCAGTACGTGGCCGTGTCGTCGATGAAGCCGTCCTTCTGCGCGCCCGTGCCCTCCCAGTAGGACACGATGACCTTGAAGCCCTGGTCCGAGGCCGCGTCGATGACCCCGCGGTAGGACTTCCAGTAGGCGCCGTCGACCGTGTACGGGTTGATGGGCAGCCGCACGGTGTTGGCGCCGAGGTTCGCGCGGAACGCCGCGATGATCCGGGTCGCCTTCGCGTAGGTCTGCCGGTAGGTGTCCGTGGTCGACAGACCGGACAGCTGGAGGAGGTCGTCGGCGAAGTTGTCGCGCGGATCGGCCCAGTTCACGCCCTTGAACTGGGTCGTGTCGGTGGTTGGCGCGGCGCCGGAGGAGGCGGCGGCCGGGCTGCCGGCCAGGGTCGTGCCGGTGACGGCGGCGACGGCGACCGCGACGAGGGCGGCGCGCAGGCGGGGGGTGCGGGGGGCTCTGGTGGGGGTCTTGCGCATGACGTGCCCTTTCAGGAGAGGCGGCTCGGCGCTGGGGGACGCGCGGGCTGGGCGGCGGCCGCCACGCGATGTTTGCGTAAACATCAATGTCCCGGGGTGGCTGATGTTTACGTAAACATGGCGGCGCCGGAATCGTGGCACCCGGCGATGTGATCGTCAAGGTTTCGGGCACGTAACGTCTGTTGCCGCTGTTGCCGCTGTTGCCGCTGTTGCCGCTGTTGCTGCCTGTGCTGCCTGTGCTGCCTGTGCTGCCTGTGCTGCCTGTGCTGCCTGTGCTGCCTGTGCCGCCTGTGACGGGTGGGACGGTGTGGGGCTGAGGGGTGGGGTGTGGGCGGACCGCCGAGTGTCGGTGCGGCGAGGTGCCCGGCGGTCCGGGCCCGCGAACGAGTCCTGTGGCCCGGTCGCGCGCGGGGCGGTCCCGCAGTTCTGCCGAGCCGGTTCCCGGGCCGGTTCCCGATCGGGTTGTCGATCGGGTTATCGGGTCGATTCTCGGGTCGGTTCTCGGGAGTGCGAAACGCGTCATGAATTGATGCGCTTATTCGGCGTGGCGGCGGTCGTCTGCAGGTGATTTCCGGTGGGCCTTATGGAGGGAAAGCCGTTGTGGTCGACTGGCGCAAAAGAGGCGTCCGGGCGGTTCCGTTTGTGAAGTCTGTTGAAGTCCGTTGGCTTTGGCGCGGGCTTCGTGGAAGCATTCGGAAAGATCAACTGCTCACACCGAGAAGGGAATCAGCTGTGTCTTTCAAGCCGTCCCGTCCGGCCGCCGTCGCGGCGTCCACGCTGTCCGTCCTGATGCTGACAACAGTCGGTGTGCATGCGGAAGAGCCTGCTCAGGCAAGTGTGGCGCCCGACATCTCCGTCACCGGAGTGATGCGACACCTGGACGCGCTCCAGCGGATCTCCGACGCGAACAACGGAAACCGGGCCCATGGCACTGCCGGTTATCAGGCCTCCTTGGATTATGTGAAGAAGAAGCTGGACGTCGCTGGATTCACCACCTCGCTCCAGGAATTCGAGTTCGGCGGAAAGAAGAGCTGGAATCTGATCGCCGACTGGCCCAAGGGTGGCCGGACCGGAAAAGTCCTCATGGTCGGGGCGCACCTCGACTCGGTGGACACAAGCCCCGGAATCAACGACAACGGCTCCAGTGTCGCCGCGATCCTGGAAACCGCGCTGACGGTTTCCGCGAAGAACGTCACCCCTTCCCAGCACCTCCGTTTCGGCTTCTGGGGAACGGAGGAGGAGACCTACATCGGGTCCACGCACTACGTGAACACCCTGCCGGCGGCCGAACTGTCGAAGATCACCGCCTATCTGAACTTCGACATGATCGGCTCACCGAACCCCGGGTACTTCGTCTATGACCAGAGCCCGGAGATCGCCCGGCACTTCGACCGCTACTTCACCGCCAAGGGCATCCCCACCGAGCCCGCGACCGCGCTCAACGGCCGCAGCGACCACGAGCCGTTCCTGGCCAAGGGCGTCGCGGTGGGCGGGATCTTCACCGGATCCGCCGAGATCAAGACCCCGGAGCAGGCCGCGAAGTGGGGCGGCACCGCCGGTGAGGCCATGGACAAGTGCTACCACCAGGCCTGTGACACCCCCGCCAACATCGACAGGCGGGCCCTGGACGTCAACAGCGACGCCGTCGCCGCGATGGTGTGGAAGTTGGGCGTGCGCGGCTAGGACCTGCGCGGTCGGGCCTCGTGGCGGCCTGACCGCGCATCGGGTGCGGACCGAGGGGCGGGACGTCCGGCGACTGCCGTGCGTCCCGCCCTTTCCCTCTCCCACTCCCACTCCGTCGCGCCCTCTCCCGTGCCGTCCGGTGCCGTCCCCCTTCGTCCCGCTCCGTCCCGTCCGGTGCCGTCCCGTGGCGTCCCGCTCAGGCTCGTCGGCGGTCCCGGGGGCGGGCGGCCAGGCGGGCCAGCCGGTCCCGGTCGACCTTGCCCGTGGGGCCGACCGGCAGGGCCGGCAGGACGAGCACATGCTCCGGAAGCATGTAGCTGGGCAGGCTCCGCGCGAGGTGGCGGCGGACGAAGCCGCCGCCCGGCAACGGCTCCGAGCCGCCCACGGCCACGGCCGCCACGATCTGCGGTCCGTCCTCGCGCCGCAGCGTGGTGACGGCGCAGTCCACCACCCCCGGCACCTGGCGCAGGGCGGCCAGCACCTCGCCCAGCTCGATCCGGTAGCCGCGCACCTTGACCTGGTCGTCCCGGCGTCCCCGGAACTCCAGATTGCCGTCGGCCATCCAGCGGGCCCGGTCGCCCGTGGCGTACATGGACTCGTCCGCCGGGCCGCTCACCGTGTCGGCCGTGAACTTCGCGGCCGACAGCTCCGGATCGCCGACATACCCGTCGGCCACGACCACGCCCGCGATGTGGAGATCGCCCTCGACGCCGATCGGGCACGGCTTGCGGTCGCCGTCCAGGACGTAGTAGCGGGCGTTCTGGATCGGCTTGCCGTACGGGATGCTCGTCCAGGCCGGGTCTATCTCGCCGACGTCGAAGTGGTTGGACCAGATCGTCGCCTCGGTCGCGCCGCCCAGCGCCACGACATGGGCCTTCGGGAAGCGGGACCGGACCCGGCCGGGCAGGGCCAACGGCACCCAGTCGCCGCTGAGGAAGACCAGGCGCAGCCTCGGCACCGGACCGCCGTCCGCCGTCCCGGCCGTCTCGTCCGCACTGGTCGTCCCGTCCGTCCCGGCCGTCTCGTCCGCACTGGTCGTCCCGTCCGTCCCGGCCGACTTGTCCGCACTGGCCGACTCCTCCGACTCCTCCGACTCCTCCGACTCCTCCGACTCCTCCGACTCGTCCGTCCCGTCCGTCCCGTCCGACTCGTTCGTCCCGTCCGTCCCGGCAGTCCCCATCGGCTCGTCGGCGAAGGACATCACCATGCCGAGCGCGGCCGGCGCCGAGTCCCAGAAGGTGATCGGCTCGCGCAGCATGATGTCCAGCAGCCGCTCGCCGTCGGACAGTTCGGCGGCGGGGACCACGCGCAGGCTGGCGCCCGCCGCGAGCACGCCGAGCAGGTCGTAGACGGACAGGTCGAAGGTGAGCGCGGTGACCCACAGCAGACAGTCGTCCGGACCCACCGCGTAGGTCTCGTTCACCCACTGGATGACGTTGACGGCACTGCGGTGGCGCACCGACACGCCCTTCGGTACGCCGGTGGAGCCCGAGGTGAAGATGACGTACGCGGTGTCGTCGGCGCCGGGGCCGGCCGGCAGCGGCAGGGCGCGGGCCTCCTCGACGTCGCTCCAGGTGCTGATCACCGGCGTGTGTGTCGGGGACGCGTCCTGCGGCGCCAGGCGCAGGACGACGTCGTACCGGTCCCGCAAAACCTGCGGCCAGCCGTCCCCGCCGCGTCGGTGGATCTCCGCCCTTACCGGCAGGCCGAGTCGGGCCGCGAGGTGTCCGAACCACTCGGCGGGCACCCGCAGATGACCGGCGTCGGGTCCCTCACCCGGCTCCGCGAGGTCCGCGAGGACCACCGCCCCGCCCGGCGCCAGGGCGCCCACGGAGTCCCGCAGCACGGACCGCAGATACTCGAACCCGGGGAAGAACTGGGCGACGCTCGCGAGGAGGACGACGTCCGCGCTCGCCGGTGCCACCACCCGGCCCAGGTCGGCCGCCGCGGCCCGTACGAACCGTGCCCCCTCGCCGGCCTCCCGCCCCGCCCGCTCCAGGGCGACGGCCGACACGTCGACGCCCGTGTAGCCGGCCACCCGGTCCCGCAGCGCCCCCGCGATCAGACCGGCACCGCAGCCCACCTCGACGACCCGGGGCCGCCGTTCCGCCGGAGCCGCCGACAGCACCAGGTCTCGCACGTGCGAGACGTAGGTGGCGATGTGCGCGGTGGAGATCTTGTCGCCGGGGTTCTGGTTGAAGCCCGAGGCCCGGCCCAGGTCCTCGTCCTCGGCGACGGCGTCCCACAGCAGGCCCACCGCCTCCGTGTCCAGCGGGTCCGGGACCGCGGCCCGCAGGTCCGTGCAGACCAGGCGCACGCCGGTGCCCGCGAGCAGCCCGGCCTCCTCCGCGCGGCGCGCCAGCGCATGGCCGGTGACGAGCCATCCGATGCCCGACTGGCGTACGGGCGCCGCGATCCGGGCGGCCGGCCAGCGCGCGTCCAGCGGCACATAGGCGGCGCCGGTGCGCAGCACACCGACGACCGCCAGCACGCTGTCCCACGAGTTCTCGTGCAGGATGCCGACGAACGCGCCCCGGCCCACCCCGTGACCTGAGAGGAAACGGGCGAGCAGACCCGAGGCGGCCCACAGCTCCCCGTACGTCCTGACCTCCCCCTCGCCGAGGCGGACGGCGGGGGCGTCGGGGGACTTCCGGACGCGCCGCTCGATCAGGTCGATCATGCTCACCTGGTCCTCGAACGGCCGCGCCGTGTCGTTCCACTCGGCCGGCGGCCGTTCCCAGGACTCCGTGGGCTGTTCCGCCAACTGCCGCGCCGGTTGCTCTGCCATCTGCTCTGCCCTCCTTCAGCGGTTCACGGATGCGTGGGCGGGGGGTCAGATCACTCGGCCGTACTTGGGGTTGTCGCGGTGGATGACCCGCTCCCGGATGCGCAGTTCACCCTCCTCGCGCACCATCCGGTCCTCGACGCTGGAGGAGGAGAAGAAGTGGACCTCGTCCTGCGTGTTCGTCTGGGTCACCAGCGAGTAGTAGGTGACGCGCAGGCCTTCGCCACCGTCCTGCTCGATCAGGAAGTGGTCGAACCAGTGGCGGGTGACCAGCCCCTCGTACATCGGGAGCATGCTCTTCATCTTGGTGCGCATCGCCTCGCGGCCCTCCACCTTCTCGCCGCGGTGGGGGTGGGCGACCGAGCCGTCCTCGGTGAAGGTCGCGGTGAAACGCTCGATGTCCAGGTCGTCCAGGACGCGCATCTGGCGGGCGTAGAAGTTCTTGACCTCGATGTAGAGGTCGGCGGTGACGGACATGCGTGCTCCTCGGCAGGTGAAGATGCGGAACGGAAACTGATGTGCCCGGTGGCCGGTGTCAGTGGGCCGGGGCTTCCTCGAGGACGAGGAAGGCGTTGGTGCCGCCCACGCCGGCCGACATCAGGCCGGCCGTGCGTGGGCGGCCGTTCGTGGGCCAGGCGCGGCCTTCGGGGAGGATGCCGAAGCGTTCGCCGCGCCCGGTGAACTCCTCGATGGGGACCTCGGTGTTCGGGGTCGCGGGCAGGAAGCCGCGGTCGATCGCGAGGCACGTCTTGATCAGGGCCGCCATGCCGGCGGCGGTGTCGCAGTGGCCGACCGAGGCCTTCACCGAGCCGACCGCCACCGGCGGCCCGTCGGTGCCGAGGGCCTCGATCAGGGCGGTCGCCTCGATCTGGTCGTTCAGCGGGATGCCGACGCCGTGCGTCTCGACGTAGTCGACGTCGGCCCCGGTCAGGCCCGCCGCCTCCAGCGCCCGGCGCACCGCGCGGACCTTGCCGTCGACGCCGGGGATGACGAACCCGGGCTTGGCCCGCCCGTCGTTGGTGACGGCGCCGCCCCGGATGACGGCGTAGACCGGATCGCCGTCGCGCAGGGCGTCGTCCAGTCTGCGCAGCAGGACGGCCCCGGAGCCGTCGCCGGGCACGACGCCGTTGTGACGGCGGTCGAAGGGCCGCACGATGCCCTCGGTGGAGTAGATGCTGCGCGGGGTCCGCAGATAGGAGCCGTCGGCGTCCTCCTGGATGGCCACCGCCCCGGCCAGCGCGTAGTCGCACGCGTGCGAGCGCAGGCTCTGGCAGGCGAGCTGGACGGCCACCGTGGAGGTGGCGCACGCCGAGTCCAGCATCAGCGACTCGCCCCACAGGTCCTGGAGGTAGGAGAAGTAGGGCCCGGCGAACGTCGGGTCGACCCGCACCACGTCGTCGAAGGCGGCCCGCGGCACATGCCTGGTGCGGGCGCAGCCGGCGTAGACGGCGGTGCGGTCGGCGATCGCCGACATCCTGACCCCGGCGTCCTCCGCCGCCTGCCACAGCGACTCCTGGAGGATGCCGTGCTGCGGGTCCAGGCCCTCGACGCCGACGAGCGTGTGGTCGTAGGTGTCCCGGTGCGGGGCGATCCCCCACGAGTGGACCCGCAGCCGGTCCTCGCCCAGGTCCTCCACGACCGGGACCGGCTCCCGCCGGAAACAGTCGCGGCCCGCGACGAGGTTGTCCCAGAACGCCCCTACGTCGGGCGCCTCGGCGAAACGGCCGCCGACGCCGATGACGGCCACCGGGGCCGAGTGCTTGGCGAGTTCCGACATGCCTGTCCTCCCGTCAGCCGAAAGTGAGCGCGATCTTGACGACGTCGTCCTGCCGGTTGTGCGCGAGGTCGAAGGCGTCGGCGATGTTCTTGATGTCGAAGGTGTGGGTGATGTGGTCGTCGACCCGGATCGAGCCGTCGCCGATCAGCTCCAGCGCGGTCCGGAAGGAGGGGAGCCCCGGTTCCAGCTGCGCGCCGCCGACCGCGGTGATCAACTGCGCCTGGCGGACGAAGAGATGGGCGTACGGGATGCGCATGTCGTAGTCCTCGGGCATGCCGAAGAAGCCCAGCCGGCCGTGCTGACCGACCATCCGCATCGCGTGCTCGCGCGCTCCGTCGGTGCCGGCCGCCTCGACGACCAGGTCGGCGCCCTTGCCGCCGGTCGCCTCCATGACGACCTCCTCGGCGCTCTGCCCGGGCACGTGCGCGGTCGCGTCCGCGCCGAGGGAGCGGGCCACCGCGAGCCGCCCCGGCTCCAGGTCGACCGCGACGACCTTCTCGAAACCACGGTGCTTGAGCAGCTGCTGGAACAGCAGTCCCGCCGAGCCGACGCCGACCACGGCGGCCGTCGACCCCTGGGGCACGGGCTCCGGCCAGAACCGCTTCAGCGCGAAGACGACCGTCCCGAGCTGCTGCGCCATCAGCTGGACGGTCGGCGCCCCGGAGCCCCGCACCGGCAGCAGGAAACGGTCCGCGATCGTCTGGTAGCGGGCGAACGACGCCATGTAGGCGTGGTTGGGCACGGTGAGCACCAGGTCGCCGGGCGAGAAGCGGGCCGACCGGCTCTCGACGACCTCCCCGACGCCCTCGTGCCCCGGATAGCCCGCCGGGCAGGGGTAGGGATGGTCGCGCATGTCCCGGAAGAAGGGGGACTCGGCGCGCACCCGGTGCACATCGCTGCCGCAGATGGCGGCCACGGTGTTGCGGACGAGGACCTCGCCCTCGGCCGGCGCCCGGAAGGCGACCTCCGCCACCTCCAGGCGCCCGGGTTCGACGAGAACGGCGGCTTCGCCACGTACGTGCGGCATGCGGACCTTCCTTCAGGAATGTGCGGGGAGCGGGGACGCGGAACACGCCCAGGACAGGGGGTGGCCGGGCAGGCGCAGCCGGCGGGCCGGGCCGGCCGGTGTCAGCCGCACCTCGGCGCCCTGGCACCACAGGGCCGCGAGTGCCGTCAGCAGGGCTCGCTCGGCGGGCTCCACGGCCGCGATGTCGAGGACGGCCACCTCGCCGAGCCGGTCACCGGCCGTCCGGAGCAGCTTGGCCGGTTCGGCCTCGGCCGACAGGTGCTGTTCCTGCGGGGCGGGCCCGTCGGGCAGGAGCGGACCCAGCGCGGTGGACCACAGCAGGGCGGGACGGCGGGGTACGGGGACGCGCGCGCCGGGCCCTTCGGCGACCAGCCGCACGCCTTCCTCGGCCGTGAGCGCGCCGCTCACCACCGCGGCCGCGAACCGTCCCGTTCCCACGCCGTACACCGCCGCCGGGGTCACGCCCCGTTCGGCGAACCGGCCGGCCAGGCGCAGCTGGCGGGTGAGCGGACCGGCGGCCGGGCCGGCGCCGTCCGGCGGGCCGTCCGCGAAGGCGAACACCACGGCCGGGGGCGAACCGGGGGCGGCGGGCGTCGCGGTGTGCGGGGCGCGCAGGGCACGTACCGCCTCGGCCAGGTCGGACGCCACGACGGCGCATCGGTGACCGAAGTGCCGCCGGCCCACCTCCAGCGTGTGCGCCACGTCCACCAGTGCCAGGTCCGGATTCGCCTCCAGATGGACGGCCAGCCGCTCGCGGGCGACGACCAGGGCGTCGGCGGTGGCGGCGGAGAGGGCGATGATCCGCGGACCGGGAGGCGACACCGGCGCCGTGCCGGCCGGCCTCGACGGCACCCGTTCGAGCGGGGGCCGGGGTACGACGGTGGCTGGGGCCGCCGTCCCGCCCACGGGCCGGTGGGCCGTGGCGATCAGGCGGGCCTGGTCGCGGACCGTGACATGGCGCAGCAGGTCGATGACCGGGACGTCGGCGCCGGTCGTCAGCCGCAGCTGCTCCATCAGTTTCACCAGCAGCAGCGAATGGCCGCCGGCGTCGAAGAAGTTGCGGTCGGGCCCGAAGCCGTCGTGCTCCAGCACCGCCCGCCAGGCGGCCCGCACGCCTTCCGTCACGGAGTTCACGGAAGCCGCGGAAGCCATGGAAGCCGCGGAGGTCACGGAAGCCACGGACGGCGCTTCCGGCGCGAGGGCCGGGATGGGGACCGATGCGGGGGCGGGGGAGGGTGAGGGGGAAGGGGAGGGCTGTGCGGACCGGGACGACTGTTCCGGGTCCGGCAGCCGACGCCGGTCGATCTTGCCGGTCGGGGTGAGCGGCAGTTCGCCGACCAGCAGCAGATGGCTGGGTACGGCGAAGGCGGGCAGCCGCAGTCTGGCGTGCCGGCCGATCTCGTCGGCGTCCGTGCCGGGCGCGGCCACCGCGTAGGCGACGATCTCCTTCTCGGCACGCCGGTTGACGCGCGTCGTGACGAAGACCGACTCGACGGCCGGGTGTGCGTCCAACACCGCCTCCACCTCGCCGAGTTCGACGCGCTGGCTGCGGATCTTCACCTGGTTGTCGTTGCGGCCGATGAACTCCAGCAGGCCGTCGGGACGCCAGCGCACCCGGTCACCGGTCCGGTAGAGCCGGGTCGTGCCGTCGGTGACGAACCGGTCCGCCGTCATCGCGGGCGCGTTCAGATAGCCGTCGGCCAACCCCGCGCCACCGAGCAGCAGTTCGCCCGGTACCCCGCGCGGCACCGGACGGGTGCCGCCCTCCTGCACCACCCGTACCTCGGTGCCGGGCACCGGCCGGCCGATCGGGACCGTCCTGGCATTCGGCGCGAGGTCGGTGATCGGGAACCAGGTCGAGGTGAAGGAGTTCTCGGTGGGGCCGTAGCTGTGCAGCAGGACGCCCGGCCGGGACCAGCGCAGCGCACGGCGCATGTGCCGTACGGAGATCAGCTCGCCGCCGAAGTACACCCGCCGCAGCGACTGGAGCAGATCCGGGGCGTCCTCGATGATCCGGTTGAGCAGCGGTGTCGTCACGAGCAGCGTGGTCACCCCGCGCTCGCGGACCACCGTGCGCATCTCACGGGGGCTGAGCACCAGGTGCTTGTCGAGGACGACCAGCTGCGCGCCGTGCGTGAGGGCGCCCCAGATCTCGTAGCTGGCGCCGTCGAAGTTGAGCGGGCACAGCTGGGCGACGACGTCCGTCTCGTCCAGCGGCAGGAAGTCGGGCCGTACGAAGAGCCGGGCCAGGCCGCGGTGCGGCAGGACGACCCCCTTGGGCCGGCCGGTGGTGCCGGAGGTGTAGAGCACGCACAGGGTCGCGCTGTCGTCGTACGCCGGCCCGGGGGCCGTCCGGCCGCGAGCTCGCGCGAGCGCCTCGGCGACCGTGACGGCCGTGCCCTCCGGTACGTCGAGGGCCTGTCCGCACTCCGGGTCGACGACGAGGACCGCGGGGCGGGCGTCGTCCACGATCAGCTGGAGCTGGGCCTGTGGATAGGCCGGGTCGAGGGGGAGGTAGGCGGCGCCGGCCAGGGCGGACGCCAGCCAGAAGACCGGAGTCTCGACGCCGGGGGCGAGCAGCAGGGCCACGGTGTCGCCGGGGCCGACCCCCCGGTCGCGCAGCCAGCCGGCCAGCTCGCCCGCGCGGGCCGCGAGTTCGCCGTAGGCGAGGGTGCGCTCGCCGTGGCGTACGGCAATGGCGTCCGGGCGGTCGGCGGCGTGCCGCAGGACCAGCTCGGGGATGCCGGGCGCCGGTGACGTGACGGGCTCGCCGTGCGCGGCGACCCCGGACAGCCCCGGGTCGCAGGTGGCGAGCAGGTCGCCGCAGGTGCTGTCCGGGGCGGCCACCGCGCGGGCCAGCAGCTCGCGCAGTTCCTCGGCGAACAGCTCGGCGGTGGCGGGGAGATAGCGGGCGGTGTCGTAGTAGACGCACAGCCGGGTGCCGGCCGAGCCCTCCAGCACGTTGACCGAGAACTCGTACTTCGTCGTCTCGTCCGGGTGGTCGAAGCGGCGGACGGTCACCTCTCCGGCCTGCCACTCGTCCTCGTAGGCGGGGGTGTACATGAACACCGTCCGCTCGACGCCGGGCCCGTTCGCCCGCGCGCTGCGGATCGCCCGCAGCCGCCGCACGGGGAGGTGGGCGTGCTCCATCGCGTCGAGCATCTGCTCGCGCAGCCGGGCCGCCACGTCCAGGAAGCGGTCGTCGAGGGACGTCCGGTCGCGCATCGGCAGCGCACGGCTGAACAGGTCGACGCGCTCGGCGTCGGAGTACCGCCGGCCGGCGAAGACCATGCCGAAGGTGCCCTCGGACTCCCCGGCCCACGCGTGCAGCAGCACGGACCAGGCGGCGAGCAACACGACGGCGGGGGAGCCGCGTTCGGCGGCGGCCAGCGCCTGGACCCCCGCGTGCACCTCGGCGGGCAGGAGCACCTCCACCCGGCCGGAGGGACCGGGGAAACCGTCCTCCGGCACCAGGTCGTGCGGGGGCGCGAGCGAGGCGGGGGCGTCGCGCAGGACGGAGGTCCAGTACTCGTCGGCGTCCGCGTCGGCGTCCGCGTCCACATCGGCGTCGGCGTCCGCTTCGGCGTCCGCGTCGGTGTCGATATCGGCGTCGGTCTCGGGGTCGGCGTCGTGATCGCCCTGGGCGTCGGCATCCATACCGGCAACAGCGGCACTACCGGGAGCAGTACCGGCACCGGCACCCGTACCGGATTCGGCACGGGCGCCCGTACCGGATTCGGCATCGATGTCGGCATCGATGTCGGACGACGTGCGCGGGGCCGGGGCCGGGGCCGGGCCGCCCGCCGTCCGGGAGCGGTAGGCCGTCACCAGGTCCTCGGCGAGGATCCGGCTGGACCAGCCGTCGGAGACGATGTGGTGCATCGTGACGGCGAGCAGCGCGCCGCCCTCCCCGGCCAGCAGCGTCGCCCGCAACAGCGGTGCGGTGGCCAGGTCGAAGGGCGCACGGCCGGCGACCACCGCGCGGGCGAGGGCTCGCGCACGGTCGTAGCGGCCGGGGAGCCGGTCGGTGACGAAGGCCATCGGCGGGTCGGCCTCGGTGGTGCGCCACAGCTCGCCGCCCTCGGTGACGAAGGCGCAGCGCAGGGCCGGGTGGGCGGTCAGCACATCGCCGAGTGCGGCACGCAGCGCCGGGATGTCGACGGTCGGGGTGAACTCCAGGTCGACGGTGACGTTGTAGCGGTCGGACTCCGGTTCGCGCTGACAGGCGAGCCAGACGTCCAGCTGCTCGGAGGAGGCCGGTTCTCTCACTGCGGGACCGCCAGGTGCTCGCCGGCCGCGCCCGTGCGCAGGGTGCGCACCAGGTCCGCCACCGTGCGCACCGAGTGGAAGTGCAGCGGGGTGAACTCGGCGTCCGTGATGGCCACGCCGAAGCGCTGCTCGCACTGGGCGCGCAGCTCCACGAAGCCGAGGGAGTCCAGGCCCAGCACGTCCTGGAGGCCGTCGTCGTCCCCGATGCGTTCGGTGGGCACGTCCAGGAAGAGGTCCTCGACGAGGATCTCCTTGAGGGTCGCTTCCAGGGTTTCGCCCAGTGTCTCGCCCGAACCGACTGTCATGACGTTTCTCCCTTGCGGTAGGTGGATCGGTGCGGTGCGGGAACCTCCGCCTGCCGCTCCCGCTCCGCGGCCCTGCGGGCCAGTTCGGCCAGCGCGGGTACGGCCACGTGGTGGTCCCGGGCACGGCGCAGCACCGGCTCGGCGAGCGCGGCGAGTTCGGTCGGCCGGACCCCGGCGGTGACGTCCCGGTGCAGGGAGGTGTCGGTCCGGCCGGGCAGGGTGTCCAGGGTGTGCAGCAGGCTCCGGGCGTCGACGGCGACGGTGTCCGCCGCGGCGACGGCACAGACTTCCCGGGCGGCGTCGTGCAGCAGGGCGGACAGCTCGAGCCGTCGGCGGACGACGCCGAGCGGGCCGTCGGCGGCGGTGGTGGCCAGCGCCAACGGCAGCAGCAGGACCAGCTTGCGCCACAGGACGCTCGCCGGATCCCGCTCCGGGGTGCAGCCGAGACCCGCGTCGGCGAGGACCTCGGCGAGCCCGCCGAGACGCCGGCCACCGGCTGCGGCGCCCGCATCGCAGACGCCCCCGGTGTGGCCGTCGCCGGTGGCCGCGAGGCTGATCTCCGCGTACAGGGAGTGCCAGGTCACCCGGCCGGGTGCGGTGCGTTCCGCCTCGATGAGGATCGCGCCGACGAGCTGGCGGGGGCCGAACCTGGCCCGCAGCGGCCGCGGATGGTCGAGTCCGTTGAGCAGGGGGACGACCGAGTCGGGGCTCAGCCGTGGGGCGACCCTGGCGAGGGCGGCGTCCAGCGCCGGCGCCTTCACCGTCACCCACAGGACGTCGACCGGCTCGTCGAGCCGTTCCACCGCGCGTGCCTCGACGGCGAGGTCGCCGTGCAGTTTGCTGTGGACGTCGATCACGCCGCGGTAGCGGGCTCGTGAGGACTCCCGCATCACCAGCACGACCTCGTGGCCCGCGCGGGCCAGCGCCGCTCCGAGGGCGAGCCCGACTCCCCCGGCGCCCAGAATGGCATGCCTCAACACGCTTCCTTGATGCATCTCGTGACGAATGCCGGAGCCCGCACAGCGGTGCGCGCACTGCGGTGCGCTGTGCGGCGGGCAGCGGGCAGCGGAAGACGACCCCGTGTGAATGATGGAGAAAGGCCGGCTACGGCCTTCGAGGGACCAGGTGGCCACGGGTCAGGTGATCGCCGATCCAAGGATCATCGGAGTTCGAAAAGGACTCTGACGGAATAGGGAACCGGTTGGTCAGCCGGTTCCGTCTCCCCCGTTTCGGCGTACATCATTCCCCCTGTCACGCCGGTTGGTGTCGGCCTCGAACGCAACCCTTGAAATACTGCGTTCACAATCGACTCACCGACGGTAGAGCTGCCGAGTTTCGGCCGTCAACCCGCTTTTCGGCCAACCGAATGGCCGATGCACATGAATGTCGGGGCGGTTTCGCACCCAGAGTGGAAGCGTTGGCCAAAGGTGTTCTGTTTAAGTGCTGGCCGACATTCGACCCTTGACTGGCTCGATGGCCCCTGCCTACTCTCCGATATCGGCAATCTGCCGCCAGGGTGAGCAATCACCTCAGGGACCGAACCGGTTTGACCCACCGGTGGAGCGTCCGTTTCTACGGGGAAAAACAATTGAAGCTTCACCGAGCCGCGCCCATGTGCGGGGCCGTTCCACGGCTGCTCCGCATCCGGGGTAATCGACCGTGATCCGTCATGACACGGGGGAATCCTTTTGAACGACGACGGCGTGAGAACACGTCCGGATCCATGTGCCGGGCCATCTTCGGGTCTGCCTTCGGGACCGGCCGGACCGGATTCCGGGCTTCCTTCCGGACCGCTTTCCGGGCCGCTTTCCGAACCGGCTTTCGAGTCGCCCGTGACGCCGCCCGCGCAGGCCATGGAAGACCAGGTCAGAGCCGCGTGGACCGAGGTGCTCGGGCATGACGACTTCGATGACGACACCCCCTTTCTCGAGGCGGGCGGTCATTCCCTGAAGGCCACGCAGGTGCTCATCCGGCTGCGGCGGCGGCTGGGTGTCCGGCTGCCCAACCGGCTGTTCTTCGACCACCCCACCGTGCGCGAACTGGCGGTGGCGGTGGAGCGTGTCGCCGCCACCGCACCCCGCGTGTAGCCGAATCGCCGCTGATTCGAACGCCGGGCATCGACTGAACGTCGGCTCGACATCGGCTCAAGGTCGGCTCAATACCGGCTCAATACCGGCTCAGTGCCGGCTCGACGTCGGCTCGACCGGAGCTCGGCATTCGACCGAAACCAGGAAGGCACTTCTCGTGACTGCGCCCCTTTCCCGTGACGGCCTCCAAGAGTTAGGTGAAAGCGTTTTCCGTCCCGCCGAATGGCAGGGCACCGCGAACACCCCGCTCGACGCCGACACCGCGTTCAACGGATTCATCTCCACGCACGTCGTTTTCGCCTTGGAGCAATTGGGGCTGTTCGCCTGGTTCGACGAGGCCGACCGGCTCGACGTCCCGGAGTACTGCTGGCGTCGACAGGTGCACGAAAGCGTTTTCCGCCAGTTGCTGTCGGCGGCGGAGTCCTTCGGGTATCTCGACGTCAGGGACGACCGGGTGACGCCCACGCCGGCCTGGGGTGAACTCCGCCGGAAAATAGGGTTCTTCACCTGGGGCGTGGGCGGATACCACGACGTCTTCGCCAACGCCGCGTCCATCGCGCGCGGAGAACGCGCCTTCGGCAAGGACGTGTTGCGCGACGAGGCCATGGTGGCGCTCGGTTCGGCCCAGGCCGACATGGCGCTGATGCGGAACCTGCTCGACGAGCAGATCGCCGCCCTCGACTTCTCCGTCATCGCCGACCTCGGCAGCGGGATCAGCGAGCGCGTGTCCCGCCTCGTCAAGTCCCGCCCCGGCGCCCGCGGTCTGGGCCTGGACATCAGCGCCTCGGCCACCGCGCTGGCCGCCGGCACCGTCGAGCGCCACGAGCTGGCCGACCGCGTCCAGCCGATCTGCGCCGACGTCCTCGACGTCCTCTTCCGGGGCCGCCGCATCGAGGGCGCCGACCAGGTGGACGTCGCGATGAGCTTCATGTTCCTGCACGACCTGCTCGTCGACCCCACCACCCGGACGGACGTCATCCCGGCGCTGCGCAAGGCCTTCCCGCGCGCGCACACCTTCCTGCTCGCCGACACCACCGTCCGGCCGCGCGGGGAGAAGGACACGCTGCCCGTCTTCTCCAGCGGCTTCGAGCTCGCCCACGCCCTGATGGGCGTCCCGATCTACACGCGCGAGGAGTACGAGAACCTCTTCCACGAGGGCGGGCTGCACCTGCGCCGCACGGTTCCCTTCGGCGCCCCGCACACCTACCTGTTCGTCCTGGAGGCGCAGTGACGATCGAGCGATGTCCCGCCGACCCCGAGATCGTGGAGGGTCTGCCCATCCCCCTCGCCGTGGCCGGGCACCACCAGCCCGCGCCCTTCTACCTCACCGCGGACATGTTCGGCGGCCTGCCCGTGCAACTCGCCGGCGGTGAACTCAGCACGCTGGTCGGCAAGCCGGTCGCCGCGCCGCACACCCACCCGGTCGACGAGCTGTACCTGCTGGTCTCCCCGAACAAGGGCGGCGCCCGCATCGAGGTCCAACTCGACGGCAGACGCCATGAACTGCTCTCCCCGGCCGTCATGCGGATCCCGGCCGGCAGCGAACACTGCTTCCTGACCCTCGAGGCGGAGGTCGGCAGCTACTGTTTCGGCGTCCTGCTGGGGGACCGCCTGTGACCACGGCCGCGGGACAGTCGGCCCCCGCCGTCGGCAAGTCGTTCAACGCGAGTGTTCCCGGGGCCGACGACCTGATCCGGCTGCATCTGAGCGAGAGTCCGCACGGGGCCAGCGAGGCCGCTCTGCGGGCGGCCGAGCGGGAGTTGGGGCGGGTCAATGTCTATCCGGACCCCGAACGGCAGGAGTTGGTGCGGGCGCTCGCCGCGCACTGGGGTGTCGGTCCGGACCACATCGCCGTCGCCAACGGCAGTGACGAGCTCGTACTCGCCACCGCCCTCACCCTCGGGGACCGGAGCCTTCCCGGTCTCGTCACCGACGGTACGTTCCCCGGCTACCGGGCCTGTCTGGAGCTCGTCGGGCGCGGCTGTACCGCCGTGCCGCCGGCCGGCACGGCCGTCGACACCGCCGCCTTCGCCGCGCGGCTGCCCGCACACGGGATCGGCTATCTGTGCAACCCGCACAACCCCAGCGGCGCGGCCCTCACCCGGCAGGAGCTGGCCGAGCTGGTCGACGCCTCCGGGCGCAGCGGCGTCCCGCTGGTGTGCGACGAGGCGTACATGGAGTTCGCCGACCCGGGCACCCCGCAGACCCGCGACCTGCTGGACGGGGACGCGCCGGTCGTCGCGCTGCGCACCTTCTCCAAGGCCTACGGCCTGGCCGCGCTGCGCGTCGGCTACGCCGTCGGCCGGCCCGAGCTGATCGCCGGGCTGCGGGGGACCCTGCGCGCCCTGCCCTTCAGCGTGAACCGGCTCGGGCAGGCGGCCGCGACCGCCGCCCTCGGCGACCGGGACTTCGTCGACGGGGTACGCCGGTCCACCGCCGAGCGGCGGCGCTGGTTCGTCGGCGAACTGGACCGGCGGGGGCGTGCCCATCTGCCCTCCGTGACCAACTTCGTCGCCGTCGCGGCCCGGGACTGCGCCCGAGCACAGGATCGTCTCGCCGCTGATTTCGGCATTCTCGTTCGCAATGCGGGACTGTTCGGATTTCCCGGCTATCTCCGTACGTCGCTCGGCGCACAAAAGGACCTCCTGCGGTTCCTCGACGCCCTCGACGAGATCGAGAAGAGCGCCTGAATTTCCACCGAGAACGACTGGAGGCTTTTGGTGTTCCGCCAAGACCCGTTGAACACGATCCTCGCCCTGGGCTCCGGGTTCACCCCCACCGCCGTGCGGGTGACCGCGACCCTCCGCCTGCCCGACCTGGTCGAGCAGGGGCACCGGACCGCGGCCGCCCTGGCCGCCGAGACCGGCACCGACGAGCAGTCCCTGGGCCGGGTCCTGCACTACGTCAGCCTCCTCGGCCTCTTCGAGGAGACGAACGACTCCGTGTCGAAGCAGCGGACGTACGAGCTCACCGACGTGGGACGGGTGCTGCTCGGCGACCATCCGGGCAATCTGCGCCGCTGGCTGGACTACGAGGACCCCAGCCGGCCCATGGAGGCCCGCTTCGAACCGGCCGTCGGCCGGCTCATGGACGCCGTACGCACCGGTCTGCCGGTGTACGAGCAGGCGCACGGGCGGCCCTTCTGGAAGGACCTGGAGGCGAACCCCGACATCGAGAAGTCCTTCAACGCGGGCATCGCCCGGATCGCGGACCGGCTCGTGCCGGAACTGGCCCGCATCTACGACTGGGCGTCGGTGGGGCACGTCGTGGACGTCGGCGGCGGCAACGGCTCCCTGCTGCTGAAGCTGCTCACCGAGCACCCGGCGCTGCGCGGCACGCTGCTGGAGCTGCCGAGCGTCATCGACGAGGCCGCCGGGATCACCGCCCCGGTGTCCGACCGCTGCGAGCTGGTCGCGGGCAGCTTCTTCGAGCCGATCCCGGCCGGCGGCGACGTCTACCTGATCGCCAACACCCTGCACAACTGGAGCGACCGGGACGCCGCCCGCATCCTAGGCCGCTGCTCGGCGGCGCTCGCCCCCGGCGGGCGGGTCGTGGTCGTCGAGCGGCTGCTGGACAGCGGCAAGGACCCCGTGATGGCGAGCTACGCCGACCTGCTGATGCTGGTCCTGCTCGGCGGCCGTGAACGCAGCATGGACGATCTGCGCGACCTCGGCGCCGGCGTCGGGCTCACCCTCACGGACTCCAGGAAGTTCGAGCTGCCCGGCCACTGGCTGGTCGAGTACACCAAAGAGGAGACCCGGTGAAGCGCTCGCTGAACCCGGACGAGCCCAACGCCCTGCTCTCCTACGACTTCGACCGGGGCAGCAACTACGAGAACGTCCTGCACCTCACCGACGCCCTCGGCGCACTGGTCCCGGAGAGCGAGACCGAACACCCCGACCAGCGGTTCTTCCAGGTCACCCACCTCATCACCGAGTACGCGTGGGTGCAGGTGCACTACGAGCTGCGCCGGGCGATCGGACACCTCGACCAGGACCGGTACCACCAGGCGGTCCGCATGTTCGACCGGGCCACCGGGCTCAGCGAGGTCACCGTCCAGGCGGTGCGGCTGCTCACCGACCATCTGCCGCAGCACAGCCTGCTGATGATGCGCAACGCCCTCCCCGAGGACGCCACCGGCCTGGACTCGCCCGGCTACCGCAATCTGCGGCGGGTGGCCCGTCCGGTCTGGAAGGCCTACGAGCAGGCGGTGGAGCGCGCCGGGCTGTCCCTCCAGGACGTGATCGCCCAGCAGGACGACGGCTACGACGGGCCGCGCTCGCCCGGCTCGCAGTCGCTGGCCCTGGTGCGGGAGGCGATGCTGCGGCTGGACGGCAGTGTCCTCGGCTGGAAGCAGCACCACCTGATCATGGTCTGGTCGCAGCTGGGCGGCCAGCCCGGGCTGCGCAAGGGGAACGAGGAGGGCGACGACGAGCTGGAGCTGCCGCAGAGCCTCGGCGGCCGTTCCCTGGCGACACTGGAGGCCCGCTCTCAGCTGGCGCTCTTCCCGGAACTGTGGCGGGCGGCGGAGGACGCGTACTGGCTGCTCGGCACCCGGCACGACACCGACGCCCCGGTGCGCGGCGGCGGGAGCGGCTGTCCCGTGCAGCACTGACCCCGCTCCCTCGGCATCTCCCCTTCTGGCACCGCCCCTCGGCGAGCGGGCCGCCGGCCGGTCTCGGTCAGCGGCCCGCTTCGCGCTGTGCCAGGCCGAGGAGCCGGGCCGCGACCTCGTCGAAGCGCTCATGGAGGAAGAAGTGGCCGCCGGCGAAGGCCTCGCCGGCGTGCGTGCGCCGCGTGTAGTGCCGCCAGCCGGCCATCACCTCGGGCGGGGTGTCCGCGTCGTCGCCGCCGTACCAGGCGACGAGGTCGCTCGGGAGGGGCCGCGGCTCGGGGTCGGGGCGGTGGCCGGCGAGCAGCGTGAGGTCGCCGCGGATGACCGGCACGAACCGGTGCCGCATCGGTGACCTGCGCACCTCCCGCGGGATCCGGCCGTTCTCCGCGAGCGCGTCGAGCAGCGCGTCGTCGTCCAGGCTGAGCAGGGGGCCGTACGAGGAGCTGCCGAGGAGGTGCGGCGGCCGGGCCGCGGCGACCACGACGAACTCCGGCGCGGGGCGGCCCAGGGCGTGCAGGGCGAGGGCCGTCTCGTAGGCGAGCAGGCCGCCCATGCTGTGGCCGAGGAGCGCGTACCGGCCGGACGGGTCCAGACGCAGCGCGAGGTCGGCGGCGGCCGCCCGCAGGGTCGCCGCCCGCGGCTCACGGGAGCGCAGACCCTTGCCGGCGATCTCCAGCGGCCGGGCGCTCAGGGCGGCCGGCAGCTCGCGCCGCCAGCGCACGAAGCTGCGCGCGGAGCCGCCGGCATGCGGCACGCAGTACAGGGTGAGCGGTTCCGGGCCCGTCACTTGTGGTGCTCGCCCGCGCGCAGCGGCTGGATCCGGACCGTCAGCGGCAGTTCGTTACGGGTCAGCAGGGACCGCAGATGCCGCCTCATCTCCGCCTCGGAGGGCGGTACGGCGTCGTCGACGAAGACATCCAGTTCGAGGACGGCGGAGTCGTCGTCCACGACGGCGATCCTGGTCGCGGCCCGGACCACACCGGGCAGCGACTCGGCGGCCCGGCGCACCGTGGCCGTCGACACCTTCTCGCCGCGCACCATCGCGAAGTCCGACGAGCGGCCGTGCACGTACACGTACCCGTCGTCGTCGACGTGCCCGATGTCGCCGGTGGCCAGCAGGCCGGGCTCGATCAGATCGCCGCGCTTGGACGGCGCGGGCTCGCCGACCCGCCTGCGGTAGACGGTGTCGGAGCGCACGAGCAGCTCGCGCTCCCCGGTGTCGGTGGGCCGGGTGAGCACCTCGACGCCGTCCAGCGGCACCCCCACCGAGCCGTGCCGGTGCGGGGGCTCGCGGTGGGCGGCGAGGGTGGACACCCGCGGGCCGGCCTCGGTCAGCCCGTAGGTGATGTACAGGCCCAGCTCGGGGTTGAGTTTCAGCAGGCGGGAGACGTACGACGGGTCGAGCGCCTGGCCGCCCACGGTCAGCGTGCGCAGCGGCGCGGGCAGTTCGCCGCCCGCGGTGACGACGGACTTCACCAGACTCGGGGTGAGCGAGGAGAGGGTGACGCCCCGGCCGGCGACCGTGGCCAGATAGTCGGCCACCGAGAACGGCGGGCCGGCCATGACCAGCCGCGAGCCGTGCACGAGACCGCCGAGGACCTGGGCGACCAGCGCGTAGGAGTAGTAGACGGGCAGGCTGACCAGGGCGGTGTCGGCGGCGCGCTGGCCGAGGGAACGGCCGTGGCGGCGGGCGTTGCGCAGCAGGGCGTCGAGGCCGTGCAGACAGCCGGTGGACATGCCGGAGGTGCCGGAGCTCATCAGGATCACATGGCCCGGCCCGTGGTGCAGATACGGCCGGCCGGTGAAGAGGCCGAGGTCGGCGCCGCCGGTGCGGGTGACGTCGGTGACGCCGTACGCGTCGGCCCGGATCGCCGCCCGGACCAGCGCGCAGGCGCCCAGTTCGCGGGCCACCTCGCGGACCCGGGACACCGGGGTGGACGGGGAGAGCAGCACGGGGGTGTGTCCGGCCAGCGCGACGGCGAAGAAGAACCGCAGCGCCCGGATGCCGTTCGGCAGCGCGATGACTACGACGGCGCCGGGCGGGGCGGGCAGCGCCGCGAACCGGTCGACCAGGGCGGGCAGCCCGGCCGGCCCGCCGGGATCCTCGGTGGGTGACAGCTCCTCGACGCGGCCCAGGAAGTCGCCGACGACGCCGGGATCGAGCAGCGGATCGGTCAGATCCGCTGAAGCCGCGCTCGGTGAAGTCGTGCTCGATGAAGTCGTGCTCGGTGAGGTCGTGTTCCTGGGGGTGGTGTTCTGCGAGGTCATGTTCTCCGGGGCCTCCGCGTGGGCGTCGGCCCACTGACGACCAGGCAGTGCGCCCGGTGCTTGCCTTCGTCGTCGACTTCGTGGGTGACGACCAGGACGTGTGCGGCGCTCGGCGGGTCGCCGAGCAGCCAGTCGCCGCACAGGGCTCTGGTGAGCGGAACCGCCGGGGTGAGGGGCATGGGCAGCATCGACACCGGCCCGTGGAAGCCGAACGCCGAGCAGACGACGCCGACGAGCGAGCCCGCTCCGGCGCCCGCGAACCGCATGGGGGAGACCCGGCCGCGGGGGACGGACTCGGCCAGTGCGCGCAGGGTGTGTCGGGTGGCCCGCTCGCTCACCCCGATGACCCCGACCTCCTCGGGACGGCTCGGCGCCGCGTCGCCGCAGTTCTCCAGCGCGTCCGCCACGGTCGCGGCCATCAGCCAGGCCACGGGGTCGGCGTACACACCGGGGACGCGGCGACCGATCGTGCCCGGGTCGTCGGCCTCGACCAGGGCGGAGCCGGTGATGACGGCTCCCGCGGGGCACCACTGGGCCGGGTTCACGCGGCGCCCCCGACCGCGGTCCGCTGCTCGGGAGCCGCCAGCAGCAGGCAGGTGTTGAAGCCGCCGAAGCCTAGGGTGAGGCTGATGCCGAGGGAGCCGGTGAACTCCCGGGGGCCGTCCGCGGCGAGCGGCAGGGTCAGTTCCGGCATCACCGTGCGGGTGTGCGGAAGCGGGGGCACGGTGCCGTGCCGCAGCGCGAGGAGCAGGGCTATCGCCTCCAGGGCGCCGGTGGCGCCGAGGGTGTGGCCCAAGGCCGGCTTGGTGGCGAACACGACCGCCTCCGACTCCGGGCCGAAGACGGTGCCGTAACACGCCGCCTCCGCCGCGTCGTTGGCGCGGGTGCCGGTGCCGTGGGCGTTGATCACCGCGATGTCCCGGGCGTCCGCCCCGGCCCTGGCCAGGGCGCGCCGGACGGCGAGGACCGCGCCGGCCCCGGTCTCGTCGGGGGCGGTCGGGCCGGTGCCGTCGTTGGACGCGCCCCAGCCGCGCAGCTCGCCCAGGATCCGGGCGCCGCGCGCCGTGGCCGCGGCCCGGGTCTCCAGCAGCAGGAAGCCGGCGCCCTCGCCGAAGAGGGTGCCGTCGCGGTCGGTGTCGAAGGGGCGGACGGTGCCGGACGCCGCGAGGGTGCCGAGCGCCCGGTGTCCGAGGAGCTTGCCCTCGGTGAGCAGGTCGATGCCGCCGCACAGACAGCGTTCCGCCTCGCCGCCGGTGAGCAGGGCCGCGCCGGCCAGGACCGCGTCGGCGCCGGAGGAGCAGGCGGTGCTCACCGAGGCGGACCCGGCCACCCCCAGCTGTTCGGCGACGGCGGACGTCAGGGCGTGCGGCGAGATCTCGGCGGCGTCGTCCAGGTGCGGGCCGAGGCTGCTGCCGAGCACCAGCGTGTCGACGTCCCCGGCCGGGCAGCCGGCGTCGCGCAGGGCGGCGGACGCGGTGGTCACGGCGAGCGAGACCTGCCGCTCGGACGGAGGCGCGGCCGGCCCGGCGTCCGTCAGGAGGGCGGCGGGCGGACCTCCGGCGCCCGCCGACTCCCGGATGCCGACGCGGCCGCTCGTCAGCTGGTGCCAGACCTCGTCGAGACCGTCACCCAGCGCTGTGGTCCAGCCCATTCCGGTGATGCACACGGCCCGATCGGGGTCGGCTCTGCGAAAACCCCCCAATTAAATCCCCCCGGTGTTCCGATAAACGCTCTGAGCGAAGCTCGGCGTGACCCGCGCAACCCCGATTTGCCGATCGAAATTCTATTTGCATACAGCAATCGTATTTTAACGAAGGAGTTCTGGGGTGGCAAGGGACGCAGGCCGCGCTCCCACCGACGCCGAGGAAGGCGCGCGGCAGGGGGGGCAGGTCGGTCACGGTGGCCGGTTCCCGGGCTCAGGCGCCCAGCGGGTCCAGGGTCAGCGGCTCGATCTTGCCCTCCAGCATGGCGCCCAGGCCCTGTGCGGCGCAGATGTCGGGCCGTTCCGCGATGTGTACCGGCATACCGGTGGCCTGACGCAGCATCTGGTCGAAGCCCGGCAGCAGGGCGGAACCGCCGACCATCATGATCCCGCGGTCGGCGAGGTCGGCGACCAGGTCGGGCGGGCACTCGCGCAGCACCCTGCCGATGCCGTCGAGCACGGCGGTCAGCGGGGTCTCGATGGCGTCCCGGACGGCCGCGGTGTCGACCTGCACGGAACGGGCGAGGCCGGTGGCGACGTCCCGCCCGTGGATCTCGGTGGACACCGGGCCCTGCGAGGTGAGGCCGTTGCCGGAGAGGGCGACCTGCAAGGGCCGGACGGACTGGCTGGGCAGCATCAACTCGTGCTCGTGGCGCAGGTGCTGGACGATCGCGTGGTCCACGGCCTCACCACCCACGGGGATCCGCTCGGCGGTCACGATCGAGCCGAGGGAGAGGACGGCGACCTGGGTGGCGGCCGCCCCGCACACCATGATCATGGTGGCCTCGGGGCGTTCGACGGGCAGCCCGCACCCGACGGCGGCGGCGATCAGGGTGTCGACGAGTTCCACGCGGCGGGCCCCGAGACCCACCAGGGTCTCGATCGCGGCGCGCTGGGCGAGCGGGTCGGCGTCGTGCGGGGTGCAGGCGGCGGCGCGCAGGAACGGCTTGCGGCGCAGCTGACGGCGGATCTTGTCGCCCAGCAGGTGGCGCAGCATGCGCTGCGCCATCTCGATGTCGACGACCGTGCCGCCGGAGACCGGCCGCACGACGCGGATGTAGTGCGGTGTGCGCCCGGTCATCTTCTCGGCGAACTCGCCGACCGCGATCAGTGCGCCGGTGCGGGTGTTCACGGCGGCGGCGGACGGCTGGTCGACGACGAGCCCGGCCCCCTTCACGTACACCCGCGTCCGCGCCGCTCCCAGGTCGACGGCGAAGTGACAGCGGCGCAACTGCTCCAGACTGGCGGTCATGGCAGGTCCTCCCGAGAGCACAGACCTTGGGGGCTCGCCGGGCCGGCGGGCCTCTCGTGCGTGGGCCGCCGGGCGGTCGGCCTCCTTCGCATGGTGCGGGGGCGGGGAGGAGGCCGCCTTTTCAGGTGGGCCGGGCGGGGTGCGCCCGAACGAGTGGTTTGTGTCACATGACCAGATTAAGTATGAAATACGGTCGGGTCGGGGAGGCGCGCGGCCGGATCAGCCGAAGACCCCCTGCCCCGGGACGAGGATCCCCTGCGGGTCGTACGTCCGTTTCGCCGACTCCAGTCCCGGCCAGGCCGGACCGAAGTGGGCGCGCCAGTCGGCGGGGGTGAAGGGGATGCTGCCGACGGGGTACTGGGTGCCCCCGGCCGCGGCGGTGGCGTCGTAGGCGGCGCGGTTGGCCGCCAGGAGGCGGTCGACGGCGACGGTGTCGTCCGGCGCGGCGGAGCTCAGCACGTCGAAGAGGTACGACACGGCGTCGTCCGAGGTGCGCAGCAGCGGGGTGGTGAGGCGGTCGCCGCGCAGGGGGTAGAAGAGGATGACGGCCCCGGGGCCCACGTCGGCCGGGGTGAGCCCGCCCAGGATCCGCGCGCCGAGGGCCGCGGCGGAGCCGCCGGGCAGCATGAGGTTGAGCCAGGGGTGGGCGTACGTCCAGATGCCGGCGGCTTTCAGGGCGGCGATGACGGGGGCCAGCCGGTCGAGGAAGTCGTAGTAGGGCTGGTCGGTGGACTGGGCGCTCGCCGGGTCGTGGCGCAGCCCGCGCAGCAGCGCCCTGTCGTCCGGTGCGGGGCCCACCGGCGGGCCGTAGGCCACCGCCTCCAGGACGAAGACCCCGAACACTCCGGCGGCGTCCGGGTGGACCTGTCCCTCGACGTAGTCGAAGCGGCCGTCCCGCACCAGGACGCGCTGGTCGTCGAGGAAGACCTCCAGGTCGTCGTAGGTCAACTGGTAGCGCCGTACGGTCCGGGGCGCGGGGACCAGGCGCAGGGTGGCCTCGACGATGACGGCGCACTGGCCGAGGCCGGCCAGGACGGCGTGGAAGAGGTCGGCGCGCCGGGACGGGGAGCAGCGCACCAGCTCGCCCGCCCCGGTGACGACCCGCAGCTCGGTCACGTTGTCGACCTGGGCGCCGTGCCGGTGGGCCTGGCCGCCCAGGCCGCCCACGGACAGGGTGCCGCCGACGGAGAGTTCGAGGTAGTCGGTGAAGACGGGCGGGGTGAGGCCGTGCGCGAGCGTGGCCTGGGCGACCGTGCTCCACCTGGCGCCCGCGCCGACGGTGACGGTGGTGCTGTCGGGCCCCAGCGGTCCGATGTCCGTGAGCGTCGCGGTCTCGATGACCAGACCGCCCTCCACCTGAGCCTGACCGAACGGGGCGTGTCCCTGGCCGCGCGGCGCGACCGGCAGACAGTGGTCGTTGCAGAAGCGGACCATGGCGACGACGTCACGGACCGAGCCCGGGCGCAGGACGGCCGAAGGACGGCGGTGCACGATGTGCCCGTAGTCGTCGGCCGCCGCCGTGAGGGAGAGGTCGTCCGTGACGAGCGTGCCGTCCAGCCGGGGAACCCTGGCCAGTTCCGTGACGGCCTCGGAGTCCGGCTCGGCCGTGGTCGCGGCCCAGCTGCGGGCGCCGGGATCGAAGCCGGTCACCGCGGCTCCGGTGACCGTGAGTCCGCGCAGGACGGTACGTCTTGACGGTGTGCTGAACATGCGTGTTTCCCCCTGGAAATCTCCATGAGATTCTCAAATCCCCGCCACAGTAAGCCAGTTGGCCCCGCAGAGTGCCGGTTTTCGCCGGTACCTTCGCCTGTGACGGTGCATCGCCCGGTTCGGCCGGCGCTACAGGGCGCGGGCCGCTTCCAGTACCGGGGTGAGGGAGGGGACCACCACGTCGCAGCCCGCCCCGAGCAGCGCCTGCTCGACGGTGGGATTGCGCGCGAGGCCGAGGAAGCGCAGACCCGCGGCCCGCGCGGCGGCGAGCTCGGCGAGCGTGGAGCCGATCAGGACGCCGGTGGCGGCGGGCGCGTCGAGCGGCCGCAGGGCGTGCAGCAGACGGTGCGGGTTCGGTGTGAGCCGGCCGAGGTCGTCGTCGCGGCCGTGGACGCCGGCCGGGAGCGGAAGCCGGTAGGACTCCAGATAGCGGTGGACGGCCGCCGCGCAGACGTCCGTGGCCACCCCGACCCGGCGCCCGGTGTCGTTCAGGGTGCGGACGAGGACGACGGAGTGGTGTGTCGTGGGCGCGTCCGGTACGGCGCTCAGCTCCAGCCGGTCGAGACGGTCCCGCAGCAGCGGGCCCAGCCGGTCCTGGGCGAAGGCCCGCAGCACGTCCAGCGGGTGCACGAACAGCTCCCGGGCCGCGGCGCGGTCGCCCGGCGGACGGCCCGCCAGAGCGTCCTCGGGGTCGCGGTGTTCGGCGACGACCCTGAGCAGGTCGAGGGCGGCCGCACGGGCGGTCGTCGCCGTGAAGAGCCGGGTCAGCGGGCCGTCGAAGCCGAACAGCACGGTCTCGGCGTCGGCGAGCAGGTCCTGGAGCGGGCGTGCGGAGCGGCCGGCCGGCCGGCGCACCTCGGGGGGCGGGGCGTAGGCCGGCGCGAGCGTGACCGCGCAGGTCACCGCCAGACCCGGCACCGGCCACCTGCCGAGCTGTGAGTTGACGGCCCGCTGGGCACCGGACGCCCGGCGGACGGAGTGGTGGTGGGTGATGCCCGAGCCCGCCGCCCGCAGGTGTGCCAGCAGCCGCTCGGGCACACCCACGGTCTCCGCCCGCACGAACGCCACCGGGTCGTCGACCCGCCAGGTCAGCTCGACGGCCGCGGTGAAGAGGCCCTTCCCGGAGCTCGGCAGGGAGATCCGGTCGGTGGCGTGCTGCGGCGTGAGGTCGACCTCGTAGTACGTCGCCGGTCGCGGCGGGCGGCCGTCGTAGGGCAGGACGGGGTCCAGGAGGGTGAGGGGGCTGTCGGGACGGGTGTGCACGATCGCGGTGCGGCCGGGCGCGGGGATGCCCAGCCGGCGCAGGTCACGGGTGAGGAAGGGCCCGCGCACCAGGTCCCGGACGTCGCCGGGGTCGCCCGCCGCTCCCGCCGCGCCGCCCTCCGGCGGCAGCGGGCAGTACCAGGCGAGCGGCGGGGCGTCCGGGGCGTCGCCGAACAGGGGCCGGAAGCGGTGCGGTCCGGCGGCGGCGGAGCTGTCGGCGAAGGCCGCGTAGAGGGCCGGGGGGACGGTGAGGAGGACGGGGGCGGCGCCCGGCGGGGGCGTGGGGGACGCGGACCCGTCCTGGAACGTCACCCGCAGACGCGGCCGTTCGGCCAGCTCGGAGAGCGGGCCGGGGAGCCCGCGCAGGGCGGCGGCGAGCACCGGGAGGAGATACGCCTCCGGCTGGATCCGGACGGCATAGCCGTTCCCGCGGACGTGGACCTCGTACTGCTGGGGGGTGAGATCGCCACGGGCGAGGACCTCGTGGACGGCGTACTCGAGGGTGATGCGGGTCTCGGGGCGGGCGGTGAGGTCGGTGGCGGTCTCGAAGAGGAGCGTGGCCGTCCCGGCGGGCTGTCGCGGGGGTTCCCCGACGCCCCCGCCCAGCCTGCGCACCGTCTCCGCGCTCACCGTGGCGAACGCACCGGCGGTGCTGTCGGCCCCGCCGGTGCCGCCCGCCTCCGCGCGGAACTCGCCCGCTGTGAGGCCGGCCCGTTCGTCGATCAACCCGCCGATCCGGTCCAGGAGTTCGCGGGTGCTGCCGCGTGTCGTGCGCGGCAGGGTACGCAGCAGCAGGTCGCGTACGCCGGGACGGAAGTCGTACGAGCCGGGCGGACCCGGGACCGTGGTCAGCATGCCGCTGAGGATCACCTCGGCCAGGTGCTGGGGGCGCGGGTCGCGGTTCACGGCGCGTTGGACGAGGCGCATCACCGGAACCGAGGGGACGGCCATGGCGAGGTGGCCGGCCAGCCGGAAGGCCTCCCGGGAGGCGGTGGCGCGGAAGCGCAGCACCAGGTCCCGGGCGGGCAGGTCGGCCGGGTCGGCGGCCGCCGGCCCGGCGGACCCGGGCGGGACGGGGGCCGGGGGCAGCCAGGCCACCGCGCCCGGGGTGCGCGCACCGCCCGGACTCGCGACCAGCGCCGCCCAGTTGGCCAGCCAGGGCGCGCCCGGCTCCAGGACGGGGAGCGGGAGGGCCGCGCCGGGCCGGGGCGCGGTCTCGGGGTCGTACGGGGTGAAGGTGAGCGCGGAGAGCGGGGCCGCCCGGGTCGCGCAGGAGAGCAGACCCGGCTCGGCCGGGAGGGCCGTCGTGGGCCACAGATGCTCCGGTAGCGGCTGTACGACGGCCAGCGGCATCCGGGTCGCCCAGTGCCGCAGGGTCCGGTACCAGCGCTCGCCCGCCGGTCCTGGGCGCCACTGCGGGCCCATGCAGTCGCTCACGACGAGGGTGACCGTCCGGCCGTCCGCCGGGTCCGGAACGTGCCGGGCCTCGCCGTCGGGCGTGGCCGGGTGCGGGGTGACCGTCCGGAAGACGCCCGACTGGGCGAGGACGGTGTGCAGTTCACGCACGAGGGGCCGCCAGACCGGCATCGTCGGGCCGGTGTCGTGGACGAGGTTGAGGCGCAGCCAGCGGTCGCGCGCGGGACGCAGCACGGGCAGCCAGACGTCCGGGTGGGCGCCCAGCCGGGCGATGCGGTCGGCTGTCGCCCGCTCGTCGAGGAGACGGGCGCGCGCCGAGGGCACCGTGCGCTTCAGCGGACGCAGGGCCCGCTGGAGGGCGAGGGGGTGCGGGAGCATCGGAGGCGCGGGCGCGAGGACGGGACGGTTCCCGGCGCCGCCGCCGGAGTCGGCGGCGGGCGCGGGGAGGTGGAGGGGGACACGGTCGGCGGGGGCGGCGGAGGCGGACTTCGGCGACACACCCCCGGCCGTACGGTCGGCCGAGCTGTCGGGCGCGCCGCCGGCCGCATCGTCAGGCGTACCGTCGGTGTCCCGCTGAGCCTGTGCGGCCGCCGTGTTCGGGGCCGGCGACGCTGCCGGCTCCGACGGCTTCTCCGGGTCGCTCGACAGTCCTGCGAGCCAGAGCAGTTCGGCCAGCTCGCGCGGGGTGGGCGCGGTGTCCGCCGCGGCCGTCAGCAGTGCGGTCAGCCGGTCCAGGGCGGACATGCCACCCCCCGGTGTCTTCTCAGAAGCCATCGCCGTCCGCCGTGGCGCTGAGGTACGGCATCAGTCGCTCCGCCAGCCCGTCGCTGGAGTCGGCGTCCAGTCCGGCGACTCCGGTGAGGTAGAGCGCGTTCAGCAGCTGGTCGGTGGCGAGTTCGCCGTCGGCGGCGCGGGTCAGGAAGCGGTCGATGAGGTGTTCCGCCTCGCCGGGCGGGGTGTCGAGGTGGGCCCGGACGATCTCGGTGAGCTGTTCGCGACCGGGGCGGCGCAGCTTCAGCCGGACACAGCGGCGTAGGAAGGCGGGCGGGAACTCACGCTCGCCGTTGCTGGTCAGGACGACGAACGGGAAGGCGCGGCAGCGCACCCGGCCCCGGGTGACGGCGACCGGGTCGTCCGAGCCGTCGGCCAGGACCCCGGCGGTGACGTCCTCGGCGGAATGCCGGGCCGCGCGCATGAGTTCGGGGATCTCGTACTGGCCCTCCTCCAGGACGTTCAGCAGGTCGTTGGGCAGGTCGAGGTCGCTCTTGTCGATCTCGTCGACGAGCAGCGCGCGGGGGCGTTCGTAGGGCAGCAGAGCCGTACCGAGGGGGCCGAGGCGCAGATGGTCCTCGATCCCGCCCCCGGCGTCCCCGTCCCGTTCGCGCCACGCCGCCTGCCGGGCCGCGTACAGCCGGGACAGCGGGTCGTACTGGTAGAGGCCGTCGGCCAGGGTGGACCGGCTGGTGATGTTCCAGCGCAGCACCGGGCCGAGACCCAGCTCGCGCGCCACCGCGTACGTCAGGGAGGACTTGCCGGTGCCGGGCGGTCCGGTGACCAGCAGCGGGCGGCGCAGCACCAGGGCCGCGTTGACGAGTTCGACGCTCTCCGGGGTGGCGACGTACGAGCGGGCGCGGTGGACGCGGTCGGGGGACACGGCCGCCTCGTCGTCGGCGTCCCGGGGCGGCGGCACGACGGGGTCGCCGTCGAACGCCCGCCAGGGCGGCGGCGCGGGGAGCCGGGCGATGCCGTCGTGCGGCTCGCTGTTCCCGGTGTAGACGGACCAGTGCGGCATGGTTCTCCGAAACTCTGGTGTGACTCGTGGGGCTCGTGTGACTCGTACGGCTCGTGGCTCGGTGGTGGTGGCGGCGGGGGTGGGGGGCGAGGGCGGTGGTGGGCGCGGCTCAGGTCACGGGGGAGTGGGGGTGGCCGGCCGCTTCACCGTGCGGGTCGGCGAAGAGGCGTGGGTCGTCCCACAGCAGCTGGATGTCGTGCGCCCAGTGGCCGTCCTCCGCGTCGGCCTCCTCGCGCAGCGCCAGTACCCGGCGCGGGAGTTCGGCCGGCGACACGCCGGACACGCAGGTGTCGAGCTCGTCCAGGAACGTCTTGCCCGGGCAGCCGTCCCCGCCGGCGCAGGACTCGTCGGGACCGCCGGCGCAGCCCTCACGGGACCAGATGACCATCGGGGCGGGCGCGTTGAGCGAGGTGTCGAAGTGGGGGCGGGTGTGGGAGGCGGCCGGGGCGGTCGCGAAACCCGCCAGACAGGCGTCGTCCTGACGCAGCCGCACCCGGAGCCGGCGGGGCTCCTCGGGGCTGCCGCACTCGACGCGGTGCACCCGGGCGCCGGGCGCCGCGTCGAGCCGGTTCCACACCCGGGTCAGCTGGTGCCGGAGACCCGCCCTGCGGCGCGCCTGGTCGGTGACGACGAGCGGGTACACACAGCCGAGCGGCGTGTCGTCGTCGGGCGTGCTCGCCCAGCGGTCGACCGGCAGGTCGATCCAGTCGCGGGGCAGCGCGAACGCGAGCAACTCGTCGCAGCCGGGCGTCAGATACCGGAAGGCGGCCTCGATCCGGTCCTGCACGAAGGCGCGCAGCCCGGCCTGCGGGACGGTGCCGGAGCCGACCGGGTGCCGACGGCCCCCGCTGTACGCGGACACCTCGACACGGACGTGTCCGTCGCCCGCGCCGCTGTGCTGGAGGTCGACGAGGATGGGCGACCAGTCGGGGGCGGCGGCCGTCTCGGCGGCCCTCTCGACGGGCGCCCGGAAGAGGCTCTCCACATGGGCGGTGAAGCGGGCGACGGTGGCCGCCGCGTCGACGCCGTCGACCTCGCACAGCACGAACAGGGCCGCCGACCACAGCGAGTCGAAACCCTCCTCGGGCCCGTCCGGGTCCAGCGGGCCCCGGGCGGACTCGTAGAGCCGCACGCGCCGCCCCGGATCGCCGTCCAGGCCCGCACGGACGGCACGCTCGACGAGCTCGCGCAGCCGGGCGCGGTCGGCGGAGCGGTGGTCGGAGGTGGGGACCAGGCCCTCCAGATCGGGCCAGTAGCGGGCCATCACCTCCGTGGGCATCATCCGCCCGTTGTGCACACCCCGGTCACCGGCGGCCGCGGTGACCATGCCGACGACCTCACCGGTGTCGACGAGAGTGACCGCGGCGCCGCTGAACCCGGGGGCGAGCGGCTGCCCGCCGGGCTGCCAGGCCTCCAGCTGGATCCACTCGCGGTTGAGCAACTGCGTGGCGGTGATGCGGTACTCGGCGAGGGTGCCCTCGTCGAAACCGACCGGGAAACCGTAGACGACCAGCTTGCGGGGCCGGTCGGGCCGCCGGTCGTGGGCGGCGTCCACGGGGGCCAGCGCGGCCGGGGCGATCGGGACCTCGTGCGCCAGCTCCAGGACGGCCAGGTCGCCGAGGTCGGTGGCGCCGCCGCCCCAGCCGCCGTCGGCGACCACCCGGGCCGGTACGGCGGGGGCGCCGGGGCGTTCGGTGAAGGTCACCGTGAGGGCGTCCGGGTCGGCCTGCCGCACGACATGGGCGCAGGTCAGCACCCGGCACGGGGTGACGAGGAAGCCCGCGCCCGCCACCTGGCCCGCGCTCTCGATCCGGGCGTGCCACTCGGCGCTGTTCATGACGCGGGGGAGGGCGACCAGGTCAGCCGCACGACGAGGTGGCCCTCCGCCGTGCCCTTGGCGATGATCGCGCCGGTCTCCGCCGACAGCTTCACCCCGAACTCGATCTCCACCCCGTCGGGCCGTAGCGTCCCGTCTCGGAACACCCGCAGCGCGGACTCGGCGGCCGCGCGCACACCCTCCAGGGCGCCCTCGAAGGTGCGGGCCGCCTGGACCGTCCCGTCGCGGGCCACCAGCCGGGAACCGGGCCGCCCCTCCGTGACCGCCTCGACCGCGACCACGGCCCCGTCGTCGGTCCTGAACTCCACCAGTGCGTCCACGGTGCCCCCGTAACCCCTTACCCGTTGTGGTCCTGCGGCTCTGCGCGCATCCATTGTCACGGACGGTACTGGAGATTGTCCTGTGTTCAGCGCGCCTCCGTGATCCGGATCAGGCCAAGCTCCACCAAGTCCTGCGGCCGGATACGGAGTTGATCGGCCGTCGCCGCCACCTCCCGCGGGGGCCGCTTGAGGATCGCAGCCGCCGACTCCGGTGCGATGACCGAGAAGTAGCTGTCCGGGGTGGCCCAGGTGCGGCCGGGTGCGGCCAGGGCCAGCGCGCCGCCGGAGCCGCCCTCGCCGATGACCAGCGTGGTGATCGGCGTGCGGGCGGTGGCGACCACGCCGAACAGCTCCGCGATCGCCGCGCCCGCCCCCTGCCGCTCGGCCTCGGCGTCGTTGGCCGCGCCCGGGGTGTCCACCAGGGTCAGCACCGGGATGCCGAGCCGGTCCGCGAGGCGGATCAGCCGGGCGGCCGTGCGGTACCCGGCGGGCCGGGTCGCCGTCCCGGTCTGCGCGGCGTAGGCGACCGTACGGCCCTGGTGGAAACCGAACCCGCACAGCATCCCGTCCGGGTCGACGCCGCCGCACCGATCCCCGGAGATCGCGAGCCGGTCGGTGAAGTAGGCGTCCAGATAGACCCGCGCACGGGGCCGCTCCGGCGCCCTGGCCCGCCGCACCGCGTCCATTCCGCTCCGGGGCAGCTCCGTGACACCGAGAGCGGCGGGGACGGGCGCGCCCTCACGAAGCGACTTCGGGGTTCCGCCGGGTCCGGGTGTTCCGTCGGGTCCGGGTGTTCCGTCGGGTCCGGGTGCTCCGCCGGGTCCGGGTGTTCCGTCGGTCAGCAGCCGCAGCCACCGGCCCAGTACGTCCCGTAGCTCTGCCGGGGGCACCGCCGCGTCCGCCGCTCCCGCCGCGACCTGCGCCCGGGCCGTGTAGGCGGCCGGGTCGGCGTCCGGCGGCCGGACCCGCGAGCCCGCGAAGCCGACCTGGGCGTCCGGCAGTGCGAGCACCACGTCGGCGCCCGCGCCCAGGGTGGCCCAGCCGCCGCCGGTCGTCGGGTCCCGCAGGACCGCGATCTGCGCCAGCCCGGCCTCCCGGGTGAGCGCCGACTGCCGTGCCACCCGCTGGAGTTGGGTGAGGGCGAGCATGCCCTCCTGCATCCGGCTGCCGCCGGTGGCGATCAACGGCACGACCGGCAGCCGGTGTTCACGGGCGTACGTGTACGCCGCCGCCAGCCGGTCACCGGTGCGCTCGCCCAGCGATCCGCCCAGGAAGCCGAACTCGAAGGCGATCAGCACGGCCCGGGTGCCCCCGACGCTTCCCGTGCCGCACACGACGGACTCCGACTCACCGGTGCGCCGGGCGGCGCGCTCGCGCGAGGCGTCGTAGCCGGGCCAGCCGAGGGGCCCGTCGGGAGCGGACGCCCGCTGTCCGCCCGGCGGGTCGGCGAACTCGCTGAAGTCGTCGGTGACGAGGGCGACGGCCTCCCGCGCGCTCGCCCGCCGCGTCGTCATGACGGCAGCGCCCGCTTCATGATCTTCCCCATGTCGTTGCGGGGCAGCGCGTCGAGGTAGCGCACCACGCGGGGCCGCTTGTGCGGGGCCAGGCGACGGGCCACGTGGTCGGCCAACTCGCCCTCGGCCGGCGGCGATCCGGGATCCGCCGGCACGACCCACGCGACGATCCGCTCCCCGAGGTCCGCGTCCGGCTCCCCGGTGACGGCGGCCTCGCGCACCCCCGGATGCTCCAGCAGCGCGTTCTCGATCTCACCGGCCCCGATCTTGTACCCGCCGCTCTTGATGAGGTCGGTCGCCTTGCGCCCGACGATCCGGACATAGCCGTCGGGATCGCGCACGGCCACATCACCCGTCCGGAACCAGCCGTCGGAAGTGAACGCGGCGACTGTCGCGTCCGGCCGGTTGAGGTACTCGGTGAACAGGTTCGGCCCGCGCACCTGGATCTCCCCGACGCTCTCCCCGTCGTACGCCTCGACGGCCGACCCGTCCTCGTCCACGAGCCGCAGCTCCACGCCGGGCAGGGGCACCCCGACGGTCCCCGCCCGCGCCTCCCCGTCCGCCCGGACGCTGGTGTTCATCAGCGTCTCCGTCATCCCGTACCGCTCGATCACCCGCCGCCCGGTCGCGGCCGCGATCCGCTCGTGGTCGTGCACGGGCAGCGCGGCCGAGCCGGACACCAGCAGCCGCGCCCCGGTGAGCGCCTTGGCCAGCCCCGGGTCGTCGGGCAGCGCCTCCGCGATGCGGTGGTACATCGTGGGCACCCCGAAGAGCATGCTCGCGCCGGTGCTCAGCTCCCGCGTCACGCCCTCCGTGCCGAACCGCCCGAGATGCCGAACAGACCCGCCGCGCCGCAGCGGCCCGAGGATCCCCAGCACCAGCCCGTGCACATGGAACAGCGGCAGCCCGTGCACGAGGACGTCGTCCCCGGTCCACTGCCAGGCGTCGGCGAGCGCGTCCAGGGTCGTGGTGATCGCGCGACGGGGGATCACCGCGCCCTTGGGCGGCCCGGTGGTGCCGGAGGTGTAGACGACGAGGGCGGGCTCCTCATCACCCACGGGCGCCCCGGCCGGCGCCCCGACACCGTCCCCGTCGACATCCCCGTCGACCTCGACCTCGACCTTGACGTCGATCCGTTCCAGCTCACGCAGCGCGGCGGGCAGTTCGTCGCCCGGGGCCGCCAGCACCACCCCCGGCGCGCTGTCGCCCAGAATGTGCCCGAGCTCCTTGTCGCCCGACTTCGGGTTCAGCGGCACGGCGGCCACCCCGGCGAGCAGCGCGCCCACCACCGCGACGGCGGTCTCCAACGACGGAGTCGCCCACACGGCGACCCTCTCCTGACCCCGCACCCGTTCACCGACGGCACCGGCCGCCGAGGCGAGCTGCGCGTACGTCAGGGAACGCTCGCCGAACCGCAGGGCGGGTCGCCCGGACGGGGCGTCCGTCAGAGCCGGGAAGAGAGAGGACACGGAACGGACTCCTTGAGTGGCTGCGGGACACAACAAACCCGTTCATACCGTTCCTGCGGACTGAGGGGAAGTGAGTCCTGTTGCCAGGACTGCTGCTCAGCCGTGTGCCCCGAACGGTTCTGCGGGTCCGCGCCCTCGACGATCCGGCGGCGGAGCCGACGCTGGCAGGTGGAGTGGTCGCGGACCTTCACGAGGGTTGTCCCGGTCGTGGGGACGGCCGTTAACCTGCGGAGGTACTACACGGACGTACGAATACAGATGTACGGAGGTACAGACGTACGGATACAGGCGTGCGGAGGTACCGACGTACGAGAACGGAGTCCCGCCGTGCCCCGAGTCGCCCTCGTCACCTACGACCCCCGGCCGGAGCCGGGCAAGGACAGCGATCTTCCCGGGCTGCGGGCGGCCCTGCAGGCGGCCGGGGCCGAGGCGGACGCCGTGTTCTGGGACGACGCCGACGCCGACTGGGCCTCCTACGACCTGGCCGTCATCCGCTCGACCTGGGACTACAGCTGGCGCGCCGCCGAGTTCACGGCCTGGGCGGAGCGGTGCGGCAAGCTGACGCGGCTGGCCAACCCGGCCTCCGTCGTGCGCTGGAACACCGACAAGCGGTACATCGGGGAGCTCGCGGCGGCCGGGGTGCCCACGGTCCCCACCCGCTATCTCACCCCGGGCGACCCGGACGCCCCCGCGGGGCTGCCGGTCGACCACGAGTACGTCGTCAAGCCCACCTCCGGCGCCGGCGCGCGGTACGCCGCCCGCTACACGCCCGACCAGCACGAGGCGGCCGTACGGCACCTCGCGCGGATGCACGCCGAGGGGCTGACGGCGATGGTGCAGCCGTACATGCGGAGCATCGACACCGGCGGTGAGCGGGCCCTTCAGTTCTACGGCGGGCGCCTGCTGCACGCCAGCCGCAAGCGGGCCGTCCTGGCCCCCGGAACCGCGTTCGACGCGGACAAGGTCGCCCATCCCGGTCTGGAGCCGTGGACCCCGACCCCGGCCGAGCTCGCCGTCGCGGAACGCGCCCTGGCCGCCGTACCGGACGCGCCGGAGCTGCTCTACGCCCGTGTCGACCTCGTGGACGGCGACGACGGGGAGCCGCGCGTGATGGAGCTGGAACTGGTCGAGCCGAACCTGTTCCTGTTCCTGCACCCGGAGTCGGTGCCGGCCGTCGTGGCCGCGATCCTGACGGCGGCCGCCACCCCCTGACGACCGCGCCCGCTCCCGCGCCACCACCGGCCGGCCCTACTGCCGGACCGCCGTCCGTTGCAGCAGCCCCCAGGTGAACTCGGCGACGACCTCCCGTCGCACGCCCCAGCTGTCCGGGGCGGTGAAAGCCAGTCCCCAGCGGGTGGGGGCGGTGCCCTCCAGGGGGCGGGCCGGGGCGAAGGCGTGGGCGGCCTCGTCGACCGTGCAGGACCAGGGGGTGAGGTCTTCGAGGCTCGTCAGGCGCGGCGGCGCGGCTCCCGGGGCGCGGACCAGCCACTCGTTCCAGACGCCGCCGTTCGGGGCGAGGAGCACCTCGAAGCGCAGGTCGGGCCAGAGAGGCAGCGGCCAGAGCCAGGCCTCGCAGTCGAGATCCCCGACGCGACGGGGCGTCCGGGACTCCGGCTCGCCGAGGACCGAGCGGTAGCGGGCCAGTGAGCCCCGGGCGTGCGGGGAGTGGAGCATCGCCTGCCAACGCTTGTTGGCCTCCCGCGTCTGTACGAGGGAGACGCCCAGCGCATGGCGGGCCTCCTCCACCAGATCGGGATTGTGATCGGCCATGCGGCGCAACAGGACCTGTTGGAAGTCGAGCGCCGAAAACGAGCCGGCGAGGCGTTTCTGGGTCGGCATGCCCTCCATCCTGGCCCACCGGGCGCACCGTCCTGGGCCACTGCGCGATTCCCGGCCATTGCCCGGCGCAACGCCGTATGAAAGCCTGTGTTCGTCATGCCGATCGCCTGTTGAAATCTCGAACACAGGCACTGAGACGACTACCTAAGGGAGGGCCGGTTGTGGGACGCCTCGTACCTGCCGTGACCCGAGCTCTCGACATTCTGGAGCTCTTCCTCGACGGGGACGGTTCGCTCTCCGCCCCCGACATCGTGCGCAAGCTCCAGCTTCCGCGCACCACCGTGCACGAATTGGTGACCACGCTCTCGGCACGTTCGTACATCGTGGCCGTACCGGGACAGCCCGGACGGTACCGCCTCGGCGTACGTCCGTACCAGCTCGGCAGCCGCTACGCCGAACAGCTCGACCTCGCCGCCGAGGGTCAGCAGGTCGCGCGCACCGTCGCTGAGACGTGTGACGAGACGGTCCACGTGGCGATCCTGGAGGGCACGGACGTCATCTACATCGCCAAGGTCGACTCCACGCACGCGGTCCGGATGGTGTCGGCCGCCGGCCGCCGTCTTCCGGCCCACTGCACCTCCGTCGGCAAGATGCTGCTGGCCTCGCTCCCCGAGCCGGAACTCAGCGCACGCATCCCCGACGACGCCGACCTCATCCGGATGACCCCGAACAGCATCACCGAGCCCGGCGCCCTGCGCGAGGCCCTGGCGGAGATCCGGGAGCGGGGCGTCGCGGTCGAGAGCCGCGAGTCCAACCCGGACGTCAGCTGTGTGGCGGCGCCGGTGCGCGACCGCACGGGCCAGGTCGTCGCCGCCCTGTCCATCTCCGTGCCGATGATCCGCTGGAGCGACGAGCGCCGCGTCGAACTGGAGGAGCTCGCCGCGAAGGGCGCCGCCGAGCTGTCCGAGCTGCTGGGCTACCGGAGAGTGGCATGACGACGTCGTACGAGGTGGCCGTGCGGGCCGAGGCGACCCTCGGCGAGGGGCCGACCTGGGATGCGGCCGCCGGCCGGCTGCTCTGGCTCGACATACTCGGCTCCCGCCTGCACGGCTACGACCCGGCGACCGGCCGCCGCACGGTCCGGGTGACCGACCAGCACGTGGGCGCGGCCAAGCCCCGCGCCGGGGGCGGCCTGGTCCTCAACCTCCGGGACGGCGTGGGCCTGCTCGACCCGGACGACGGCTTCAGCTGGCTGCACCACGAGCCGGTCCCCGGCCGCCGCGCCAACGACGCCGCCGTCGCACCCGACGGCTCCCTCTGGGCCGGCACCATGCGCTACGACGAGGCCCCGGGCGGCGGCACCCTGTCCCGGTTCACCGGCGACGGCTCGGCCGAGCCGGTCCTCGACGACGTCGCGGTCAGCAACGGCACGGGCTGGAGCCCGGACGGGACGCTGATGTACTACATCGACTCGCCGACGCGCCGGGTCGACGTCTTCGCGTACTCGGCGGACGGCCGGGTGAGCGACCGCCGCACCCTCGTCGAGATCGAGGACGGCGCCGGCTTCCCCGACGGTCTCACCGTCGACGCCGACGGCTGCGTGTGGGTGGCGCTGTGGGACGGGGGAGCGGTACGCCGCTACACCCCGGCGGGCGAACTGGACCGGGTGCTCACCCTGCCGACCCCGAGGGTCACGGCCTGCGCGTTCGGCGGGACCGACCTGACCGACCTGTACATCACCACCGCCCGGGTGGGCCTGGAGTCACCGCACCCGGTGGCCGGATCGCTGCTGGTCGTGCCGGGAGCCGGAAAGGGCCTGGCCCCACCGGCCTTCGCGGGCTGACTACTCCAGTTCGGCGGCTTTCCGTTCCTCCGGTGTCAGCGGCGGCCCGCTCAGCGGTGGCTTGAGCGGGCCCAGCGCCGCCGACAGCAGCATGCTCGGTGCCAGCAGCACCTCGGCTCTTCGCTCCAGTGACATCACGTCCGTCACGGTTCTGGCGACTCGCCCGTTTCCGGTGGCCGTGAAGGTCAGCCGGTCCACATACGCGGCGACGAGCCGGTCCCGTCGGGTGGGGCCGTTCTCCGTCGCGCCCGGGAAGAACACGTCCTGCCCGACCGCGAGGTCCCACGCCGCCGCGACCGGCCGGGCCACTGCCTTCTGGATGCGCCGGGACAGCCCCGGCGAACCCCAGCCGTGCCGTCGTACGACGTCCCGAAGGGCCGTCGCGCCCTGGGCCGCGACCGACATGCCGTGCCCGTACACCGGGTTGTACGCGGCGAGCGCGTCGCCGAGGACCGCGAAGTTCTCCGGCCAGGCCGGCATCTTCTCGTAGAAGGCACGGCGGTTGGCCGTGGTGCGGGTGAACGCCACGTCGGAGAGCGGCTCGGCGCGGGCGATCAGGTCGGCGACGAGCGGATGTCGCAGTTCCTCGCGGGCGTACCGGTCGAAGTCGGCGGCGTCGGATGACGGTTCGCCACCGCGCGTGCCGATCAGGGTTACCAGCCACCGCCCGTCCTCGATCGGGAGCAGGACGCCTGCCCGGCCGGGCTCGCCCGTGCGCGGGTCCGCCATCACGTTGACGACCGGGAAGCCGTCGCGGGCCGCCTCGGGCGCGAGGTAGAGGCGGCTCGCGTAGGCCAGTCCCGCGTCGACCTCGCGCCGCTCGGGGGCGGGCAGCCCCAGGTCCGTCAGCCACTGGGCGGCACGGGAGCCGCGCCCCGTGGCGTCGACCACCAGATCGGCGGCGAGGGTGCGCTCGGCGCCGTCGTGGGTCCGGACGCGGACCCCGGTGACGGCGGTGCCGGTGCCGTCCAGCCCGAGCACCTCGGTCCGGTCGGTCAACTCGACGCGGTCATCGGCCAGGACGTGCGCCCGTATCGTCGCGTCCAGCAGGTCACGGCCGGACAGCAGCATGAAGTGCGACTCGGCCCAGCGCCGGTACCAGCCCTTCGGCGACAGCACGACCATGTCCGTGGTGACGGGCAGCCGGTGGGCCCCGGCCTCCCGCAGCCGCCCCGTGACGCCCGGCAGCAGCTCCTCCACGGCCCGCGCCCCGCCCGACCACAGCTGGTGGACGTGCCTCGCCTGGGGCAGCCCCTTTCGCGGGTGCGGGCCCGTGGGCAGCTCGTCGCGCTCGACCACGGTGACCCGGTCGGCGACCGAGGCCAGGGTGGCGGCGGCGAGCATGCCGGCAAGGGAGCCGCCGAGGACGACGGCGGTGGTGGGGCGTTGGCTCATGGACGGGCACGCTCTCTGCTGTGGTCATCGGTGCTGCTGTCGTCACTGCCGCGGTCGTCGACGGACGGGCCCGGGCCGCCTGGTGGGGGCGCGGTCGCGTACCTACGGACCGCCGCCATGTCGTCGGGGTGGTGGAGAGCCCGTGACACGGCAGCGATCTCCTGGAGCAGGTCCGTGATGTCGGGATTGCCAATGGCATCGCCGTCCGGCGCGCGACGCTTGGCGTCGGCCGCGTCCTGGACGGCCAGGGCGGCGGCGAGCGCCTTCGCGTGGCCGGGCTCGAATCCCAGGGCGAGAGCGGCCTCGTACGACCGTCGCTGCTGCTCCTCGTCGATGCGGCGGGCCAGCGGGAGGAGAGCGTCGCGGATAAAGGTCTCCCGCCGGATCAGGCGCAGTTCGGGCGTGGTGTGCAGGACGAAGGGGATGCCGCCGCCGTTGACGGTCCGCACCAGCGTGTACAGGGGCCGCAGTTCGTGGTGGGCGAGCTGGACGCGCCAGCTTTCGTGCAGGTACTGGCCGGCGTGCGGGAGGATGAATCCCACCGCGATCAGGATCGCGGACAGACAGGCCACGGGCGGGGCCAGTTGGGTGCTCAGCCAGTCCAGGTCGTGGCCGGTCCAGCGGGCTACCACGGCGGTGAGTTTGGCGGCGTCGAAGATCAGGTTGATCACGTAGCCGACGCCGAGCGACTTCAGCCCCCAGCGCAGCCAGGCGTCGAGCCCGTCGGTGCGGACCCAGTTCCAGATCAGCCGTGAAGTGATCAGGACGGCCACGGTGTGCGCCAGCAGGTAGGACAGGATCGCCTCACGCATGAAGGGTGTCGAGGCGTAGTACGTGTCCAGGTCCCGGAGCCGCTCGACCGGCGCGTCCGCGAGGGCGAACAGCACCCACAGCGCGACGACCACGCCCGAGTACAGGCACAGGACCCAGCGCATGGCGCGGCGGGTGGCCGCCGTGCGGTCAGACAGACCGTTGCGCCAGGCGATGAGCAGCAGCAGACAGGAGCCGCAGAACGCGGTGAGCAGGGAGTAGACCAACGGGGCCGCGATGTTCGGCACGCCCGTGACCCGGTTGGTCCAGGCGATCGTGGCAGGCGCCGCAGACACGAATACGAAGCAGGCGAGCAACAGCAGCCCGCCGACCGCGCGCAGCAGCGGGTCCCGCCACAGTCTGATGATGGTGGGCAGCTTGATCACAAGAGCGGTGGTGAGGATCGCGGCGGGGATCCAGAACGAGATGTAGAACTCGTCCAGGAGCCCGGCGGGGTCGAGGGCCAGGTCGGGGGAACCGGGGGCATGGATCACTGGGTTCCTCCGCGTCCGCGGTAGCCGAACGCCCGCTGCAGGGGATCGAGGGGCGCGCTGGTGCCCTCGCCGGAGACAAGGGGCCGGAGGGCGGAGGCCAGACGGTGGCCGAAGTCGTCGGCCTCGGCCTCGTCCCGTTGGCGGGAACCGTCACGGGCGGCGACGGAGATGGCCGCGTCCCGCCAGCCGGGCCGGCCGGCGAACGCGCGTGCAGCGGCGGCCGTGCCGACGCCGTGGTGGTGCCGGTGTCCGGCGTGCAGATGCCACAACTCATGTCCGAGGATGACCAGTTGTTGTACGTCCTCGGCCCGCTCCTCGACGATGACCAGGTCGAAGTCCTGGAACTCCACCCACAGTCCGGTCACCTCGATCTCGTCGGGGAACCGCTCGAACCGCACCTCGACGGGCCGTCCGCCGCGCCGCGCGGACATCTCCTCGCACAGCGCCCGGCACACGTCCCGCACACCGGCCGGCCGGCCGGGGCGGGCCCGTAGCGCGGCGGAGAGATCGCCGGTCAGCTCGCGCATGGCCGGTCCGGTCCTCGCGCGCCGCAGCGCCGAGCCGATCCGGGCCGCCCTCCCGCGCGCGCCCGCGATGTCCATCCACTCCCCCTTCTCAACCGCCGTACGGCAGCCCGTTCGAGCCTACGCGGCCGGTTGTGCCCACGTCACGGGAAGTTTTCACGGGGGCACCGGGAGCCACTGATAGAAAGCGCTGTCATAGATCCCGTCGAAACCATTGACGTGCAGGCGCATCAATTTTACGGTCCCGTTCGAAGTTACGAGCGGAATTCGAAATGTCGAACCAAACGAACGGCAGGGGCAAGGTATGGGACAACCTGGCCTGAATCGCAGGCAACTTCTCGCCGCCGCAGGCGGGTTGACAGTGGCGGGCAGTCTCGGCTTCGCCGCCCTCGGCACGGGGGCCGACGCGCTCGCCGCCGGGGCACACACCCGGGTCCGCTACTGGAACCTCTTCCAGGGCGGCGACGGCGCCAATCAGGTAGCGATGGTGGACGCCTTCCGCGACGGGCACCCGGACATCGCCGTGAAGGACTCCACCCTCGCCTGGGGCGGCCCCTACTACACCAAGCTCGCCATGGCCGCCGCCGGCAACCGCGCCCCCGACCTGGGGGTCATGCACCAGGGCCGCATCCCCGGCTTCGCGCCCGGCCGCCTCCTGGACCCCTGGGACGTGGACCTCCTCGCCAAGTACGGCGTACGCGAGGCCGACTTCAACCCGGTGCTGTGGCAACGCGGCATCGTAGACGGCGAGTTGTACGCCCTGCCGCTGGACATCCACGTCCAGCTGAACTTCTACCGCAAGGACGTCTGCGAGAAGGCGGGTCTCCTCGACACCGCCGGCCGCCTCCCCGCCGCCGGCTCCGCCGACGAGTGGTTCGACATCCTGAAGGCGGCCAAGGGGCAGCTGAAGAAGGGGCAGCAGACGCTCGGCCTGCACGCCAACGACCAGAACTTCTGCTGGTGGTTCTTCGTCGCCTTCTACCAGCAGCTCGGCGGCACCTACTTCGACGACGACCACACGACCGTCACCTTCGACACCGACAAGGCCACCCAGGTCCTGGAGTTCCTCCGCAAACACGTCACCGACGGCTACGTCACCGTCGGTGAGGCGGACGGCGAGGCCTTCCTCGCCGGTTCGCCGTTCACCTGGGAGGGCAACTGGTCGGTGCCGTACTTCAACGGCGAGAAGGTCGAGTACGGCGCTCAGCCGCTGCCCCCGGTCTTCGGCACCCCGGCCACCCACGCCGAGTCGCACTCCTTCGTCCTGCCCCACCAGGCCGACCGCGGCGGGGACGCGAACGAGGGCGCCTACCGGCTCGCCGCCTACATGGTCACCCACGCCACCACCTGGGCCAACGGCGGCCACGTCCCGGCCTATCTGCCCACCTTCAAGGATCCCGCCTATCTGGAACTGGCCCCCCAGAGCGAGTACTCACGCCCCGCCATGGACCACCAGGCCAACGAACCCCACATCTGGTTCGCCGGCTCCACCGGCGTCCTCGCGCAGCGCGTCGGCCCGATCGTGGCCTCCTCCAACCTGGGCTCCGCCACACCGGACGCGGCGGCCCGCCGGATGAAGTCCGCGCTGGCGCAGCTGCTGGCGATGAAGAACCCGATGGACGGCCGTACGGCAGCCCAGGAGCTGAAGGGAGCCGGCGCATGAGCGCGCTCGCGCACGCCGGGACGCTGCCGCCGCGCACCGCGGTCGCCGCCGACTCCGCCCGCGCCCGCTGGGGCCGCCGCTTCCAGCACGGCGGCTGGTTCGTGGCCCCGTTCTTCGTCCTCTACGGACTGTTCGTCGTGCTGCCGGTCGTCCGCGGCCTCTACCTCAGCTTCACCGACGCCAACATCTCCGGCGACCACACCGGCTTCGTCGGCCTCGACAACTACCGCGAGGCCCTGAAGGACGACCTGGTCTGGGACTCCCTCTGGCACAGCGTGCAGTTCACGCTCTACGTGGTCCCGGTGATCGTCGTCGCGGCCCTGCTGATGGCGCTGATCGCCCACCACACCGTGCACTTCAAGTGGCTGTGGCGGCTGTGCTTCTTCGCGCCCTTCCTGCTGCCCTCCGCGGTCATCGGCAACCTGTGGTGGTGGCTGTTCCAGCCCACCAACGGCATGGTCAACCACGTCCTGGGCCTGGACACCCCGTGGCTCACCCAGAAGTCCACGGCGATGCTCGCGGTCGTCGTCGCGACCCTGTGGTGGACGGTCGGCTTCTCCTTCCTCCTCTACCTGGCCGCCCTCCAGAACATCCCCCACCACCTCTACGAGGCAGCCGAGCTGGACGGGGCCAACGCGTTCCAGCGGATGCTGCACATCACCGTGCCGAACCTGCGCAACATCACCGGCCTGGTCTTCGCCCTCCAGATCCTCGCCTCGCTCCAGGTCTTCGACCAGGCCGTGGTGATGTACCAGTTCGGACCCGGCCCGGAGGAATCGACCCGCACCTTCGTGCAGTACACCCTCGAACAGGGCTTCACCAGCTACCGCGTGGGCTACGCCTCCGCGATCTCCTTCATCCTCTTCATCATCGTCGCGGCCGTCGCCCTCGGGCGGATGTGGCTGCTGCGCAACCGCGAGGAGGTCGCCGTCCGATGACCACGCTTCCGACGCCCCCGACGCCCCCGACGTCCACCACTCGCTCGTCCCGCAAGCCGCGCGGTTCCTGGACCCCGGCCCAGATCGCCCTCACGCTGGTGGCGGCGGCCCTCTCCCTGGTCTGGCTGGCCCCGCTCGCCTGGGCGCTGTCGACGTCCCTGAAGACCCCCACCGAGTCGGTGACCTCCCCGCACTGGATCCCGCAGGACTTCACCGGGGAGTCCTGGAGGGCGGTGATCGAGGCCGGCAACATCCCCAACTGGTTCGTGAACTCGGTCGTCGTGTCCGTCTGCGTCACCTTCATCGTCCTCGCGGTCGCCTCCCTCGCGGGATACGGCTTCGCGCGCACGGAGTTCCGGGGCAAGTCGGCGCTGATGGCGCTGACGATGGCGGGCCTGATGTTCTCCCCGGCGATCATCGGCGTCCCGCTCTTCACCACGGTCCAGTCGCTCGGCATGGTGGACACCTACTGGGGCATGATCCTTCCGCAGTGCGCGCCGGCGGCGATGGTCTACATCCTCTACAAGTTCTTCCAGTCACTGCCGAAGGAGCTGGAAGAGGCGGCCTTCATCGACGGCGCGGGCCGCTGGCGGATCTTCTTCACGATCGTGCTGCCCCTGTCGAAGCCCTCCCTGTCGGCGGTCGGCATCTTCACCTTCATCGCGTCCTGGAACAACTTCCTGTGGCCCTACATGGTGACCAACAACCCCGACCTGATGACCATGCCGAACGGCATCGCCACCGTGCAGAACGCCTTCGGCATCGTCTGGCCCCAGCTCATGGCCGGCGGCCTGCTGGCCGGCCTCCCGCTGATCGTCGTGTTCGTCTTCTTCCAGAGCCAGATCGTGCGGGGCGTGGCCCACACGGGTCTGGCGGGCCAGTAGACATCGGTTCCCCGGGACGCGGGGAACCGCACGACCGGCCACCCACCCACCCGTAGCGGCCAACGGACAAGCACCCCCTCCCCGATCCTCGAAAGGCGTACATGCGCACCGCACGTCTCACCCTCGACCCCGCCTTCACCGTCGGCGAAGTCAACCCCCGTCTCTTCGGCAGCTTCGTGGAACACCTCGGCCGCTGCGTCTACACCGGCGTCTTCGAGCCCGGCCATCCGTCCGCCGACGAGGCGGGACTGCGGACCGACGTCCTGGACCTGGTCCGCGAACTCGGCGTCACCGCCGTCCGCTACCCGGGCGGCAACTTCGTCTCGGGCTACAAGTGGGAGGACTCGGTCGGCCCCGCCGAGGACCGCCCGCGCCGCCTCGACCTGGCCTGGCGCTCGACGGAGACCAACCGCTTCGGTCTCTCCGAGTACATCGCCTTCCTGCGGAAGATCGGCCCGCAGGCCGAACCGATGATGGCGGTCAACCTCGGCACCCGAGGCGTGGCCGAGGCCCTGGAGCTCCAGGAGTACGCCAACCACCCGTCCGGCACGGCCCTCGCGGAGCAGCGCATCGCGCACGGCGACAAGGACCCCTTCGGCATCCGGCTCTGGTGCCTGGGCAACGAGATGGACGGACCCTGGCAGACCGGCCACAAGACGGCCGAGGAGTACGGCCGCCTCGCCGCCGAGACGGCCCGCGCGATGCGCCAGATCGACCCGACGGTGGAACTCGTCGCCTGCGGCAGCTCCAGTCAGTCGATGCCGACGTTCGCCGACTGGGAGGCGAAGGTCCTGGCGGAGACCTACGACCTGGTCGACCACATCTCCCTGCACGCCTACTACGAGCCGCACGACGGCGACTTCGACTCCTTCCTCGCCTCGGCGGTGGACATGGAGTCGTTCATCGAGAACGTCGTCGCCACCTGCGACCACGTGGGCGCGAAGCTCAAGTCGAAGAAGAAGATCAACCTCTCCTTCGACGAGTGGAACGTCTGGTACCTCTCCCGGTGGGAGGAGCACGCCCGCACCGCCGACCCGCGCGACTGGCCGGAGGCGCCCCGCCTGCTGGAGGACAACTACAGCGTCATGGACGCCGTCGTCTTCGGCTCGCTCCTCATCGCGCTGCTGCGGCACGCAGACCGGGTGACGGTCGCCTGTCTGGCCCAGCTCGTCAACGTCATCGCGCCGATCCTCACCGAGCCGGGCGGCCCGGCCTGGCGGCAGACGACGTTCTTCCCGTTCGCGCAGGCGTCGAAGCACGGCCGGGGCACGGTCCTCGACGTGCGGGTGGACTCGCCGACGTATGTGACGGCCAAGTACGGCGAGGCGGACCTCCTGCACGCCACCGCCGTCCGCGCCGACGACGGCACGGTCACCGTGTTCGCCGTCAACCGCAGCCGGACCGAGGCACTGCCCCTCCACATCGGGCTGAGCGGCCTCGATCTGACCTCGGTCGTCGAACACAGCGTGCTCGCGGACGCCGACCCGGACGCCCGCAACACCCTCGACGACCCCGAGCGGGTCGCCCCGCACCCGGCCGAGGGCACGGCGCTGACGGACGGCGGACTGACGGCGACGCTGGAGCCGCTGTCGTGGAACGTGATCAGGCTGGCGTGACCGGAAGCGGCCGGGCGGAGCCGCGTGCGGCCTCGCGTACGAGGGTGATCGCCGGTCGGTCGGCCGCGACCGGCCGGCGATCCCTTCCGATGTCTGGCGTCACAATGGGCTCATGAGGATCTCGGCACGGGCGGACTACGCGGTACGGGCGGTACTGGAGCTCGCCGTACGGCAGGACGGCGGCGACCCGGTCAAGGCCGAGTCGATCGCCGCCGTGCAGGACATTCCGCACAAGTTCCTCGAGGGGATCCTCGGCGACCTGCGGCGCGGCGGGATCGTCGACAGCCGGCGCGGCGGGGGCGGCGGGTACCGGCTGGCCCGCGACCCGGCGGCGATCACGGTCGCGGACGTGATCAGGGCGGTGGACGGCCCGATCGTCTCCGTACGCGGCGAACGCCCGACCGGCCTGACGTACACGGGCTCGGCACAGCCCCTGCTCCCGCTCTGGATCGCCCTGCGGGCGAACGTGCGGCGGATCCTGGAGGGCGTCACGATCGCCGACATCGCGGCGGACGCCCTGCCGGATCCGGTCCGGGCGCTGGCCGCGGAACCGGCGGCCTGGGAGAACCCGTAGTACCCGTAGGACCCCTGTAGTACCCATGGGCCTGTAGTACCCGTAGGGCCTGTAGTACTCGACACGGTGACGGGCCGTCGCTCCCCCGCCGAGGAGCGACGGCCCGTCCCGGTGTGGTCAGGCGGAGTCGACGCCGACGGTGATCGTCGCCTTGTAGCCGTCGGACACGCTGGAGCCGAGGGCGGTCAGCGTGAGCAGGCCGGAGGAGGCGCCCCCGTCGTCGTAGATGCTGTCGTTGGCGAGGGTCGTCTCCTTGGTGGTGTTCGCGGAGTACGGCGAGGTGGCCTGGACCTCCTCGTTGATGTCGGGGTCGAAGAAGAGCTGACCGGTGTGGATGACCTCGCCGCCGGTGTACGAGTCGTCGGTGAGCGTCACCTCGGTGTGCACCCGCATATGGACGTGCACGGCCCGGGAGACGTAGTGGCCGGGCCAGATCGAGGTGATGCTCGCCTGCCCGTTCGCGTCGGTCAGCTGTCCGCCGCGCAGGAAGGTGCCGTTGTCCTCCTCCTGGTGGCCGTTGCCGCCGACGAAGCCGGAGTACTCGCCCAGGGCGTCGCAGTGCCAGATCTCGACCAGGGCGTCGGCGAGCGGCGCACAGTCGTCGGCCTGGTCGACGACGGTGAAGGTGTACTGGACCTCGAAGCCCTCCTTGTCCTCCCTGATGTCCTCGCGGACGAGGGCGCCGTCGAGGGAGTAGGGGCCTTCGGTGACCTCGGCGTTGAGGGTGCAGACGCCACTGGCGGTGGAGGTGCCGGTAGAGGCCTCGGCCTCGGCGGACGACGCCGTCTCACCGCTCGTGGTGTCGGCCGATGCGAACCCGGCGACGGCGAGGCCGCCGGCCGCGGCGACCGCGGTGCCGCCGATCAGGACGCGGCGCCGCTTCATGGACTTGTCCAGCCGGTGCTTACCGGGCTGCTGGTCGTCGTCGGAGTCGATGGTGTCGTCGTGGTGCTCGTTGTTTCCCGTCATGTCGAGTGAAGTTAGGGGCGTATCTGAGGAAATCCTTTATGCCGGGCTGTGCGGGACCTGGGGATGCAACGGTCAACTACCTCTGTTTCCACGCGAGTTCGGGCATCGTGCCGACGGATGCCGACAGATGACGGTCAGCGGCGGGCGGCGGCAGCCGGGGCAGGCGGACGCTCTTCGAGGTGCGGCCCGTCCGGACCGAATCGGAGGAACGCCCCCTGGTTCCCTGACCCGGAGCGACCGGGTGTGAACGGGCCGTGGTGAATGGCCGGAGTTCTGTCTGGGCGCGCCCCACCACTCTCCCTACGATGCGATCGCCCCGGTTCTTCACAGCAACTCCATTGATCCTTCACAGGGTTGCCGTGCGGAACCGGACGCGCATCCACCCCCCACCGATCCGAACGAAGGACAGAGACCATGGCAAGTGGGCTGCTCCTGGGCGGTGCGGTCGCCGCACTCATCACCGCGGCGATACCCGCGCACAATTCGTCCCCCGTGTTCGACAACCCGCCTCCGGACAAGATCGTCATCGACGTCGCCACGGTGAACGGCTCCGGCTGTCCCGCCGGTACGGCGGCCGTCGCCGTCTCCGAGGACAACACCGCCTTCACCGTGACCTACAGCGACTACCTCGCCCAGGTCGGCGGAAGCTCCAACCCCACGGCGTTCCGCAAGAACTGCCAGCTCAACCTGATCGTCCACGTCCCCTCGGGCTTCACGTACGCCATCGCCAAGGCGGACTACCGCGGCTACGCCTCGCTCCAGTCCGGCGCGACCGCCGTACAGCGGGCCTCGTACTACTTCCAGGGCTCGTCGCAGACGGTGTTCAAGAACCACAACTTCACCGGCTCCTACAACGACAGCTGGCAGGCGACCGACAGCACGGACTGGGCCCAACTGGTCTGGGCGCCCTGTGGAGTTCAGCGCAACTTCAACATCAACACCGAGCTCCGGGTCAACGCGGGCACGTCGGCGCCGAGCAAGGTCAGCTTCATGACCATGGACTCGACCGACGGCGACCTCAGCACGATCTACCACATGGCCTGGCAGCAGTGCCCGGCTAAGTAGGCGGCTCGCCTCTCGACCCCAGGGTCACCTCGCCGCGTGGGCCACGAACTCGGCCCACGCGGTGGGGGAGAGAGCGAGCGCGGGGCCGTCCTTGGCTTTGGAGTCACGGACGTGGACCTGGGAGGGGCAGGTGGCGACTTCGATGCAGTCGCCGTCCCCGCTGCTGCTGTAGCTGGACTTGTGCCAGTCGAGCGCGACCTCGACGCAGTCGCCGTCGCCGCCGCTGCTGTAACTGCTTTTGAACCAGGCCAGTTCGGGCGTGCTCATAGGTCTCCTCGCATCTGCCGCAACAGGCTCCTGGAGTCTTTGGGAGTGAGAGCCTGTGAACGCATCCTGGCATAGCGCATGTGCAGGAGGCTGATCTCTTTCGGGTCAGAGACGAGCAGGCCGCCACGCTGCCCTTCGCAGTAGGCGAACCACTTGTTCTTCGGCGTCTCCAGCAGCTGTACCGGGCCAGCGAGTCCCGCATGCGACTCCTGGATCACCGGCATGATCTGGATCTCAACGTTCCGCAACTTGGCGATCTCCAACAGGACTTCAATTGCCTCGTGCGTGAGCTCTGCCCCGCCAGTGCGGCGTCGAAGCACGTGCTCTTCGACGATGAAGCTGAAGGCCGTGTTCGGCCGCTCCCGCAGCAACCGCTGACGCTCCGCTCGCGCAGCCCACTTGGCCTCGATTTCCTCGTCGTCCAGCGGAGGAAGTTGCTCGGTGAACAGCGCTCGCGCATACGCCTCCGTCTGCAGCAACCCCGGAATCATCCGGCACTCGTACGTGTAGAGCGTGATCGCCGTCTTCTCCAGCCCCGCCCACCGCCGGAACCAGGACGCCAGTCCCGGCTGCCGTTCCAGGAAGCCCGCCGCGCTCCGCAGCGCGCCCGTGTTCCCGAGGGCCCCCTCCGCCGCCTCGACGAAGTCCTCGTCCGGCATACGCCTGCCCAGCTCCACGGAGGCCACCGTGTGTTTGGAGAAGCCCACCCGGCTGCCGAAGTCCTCCCTGCTCAGCCCGTGATGCACGCGCAACGCCTGGACCACCGCCCCGAACGTTCGCATACTGTCCGACGACTCCGGCTCACCGTCGACCACCATGGCCACCTCCCGCACCCATGGTCACGCCGGGTGATCGGTACTGTCCAGTCCGTAATCGCGTACGCTGCGCGAGCGTACGCGGCTCCGACCTGGTGAGCCCCCGGAGGGACCCGTCACATTTGCCCCATGACTGCACGCCCCTCCCCCCAACCCCTGCTCACCGTACGTGTGTTCACCCAGCGCCTCAGTGCGACCCCGCGCGGCGCCCGCCTGGCGAGGCGCCTCGCGCTGCACCAGCTCCACGCCTGGGGCATCCCGTACGGCGCGGAGGTCTCCGACGCGGTCGCGGTGATCGTCGGTGAGCTGGCCGCCAACGCCGTCACCCACGGGCGGGTGCCCGGGCGGGACTTCGAGCTGCGGCTTTCCTTCCCGCCCGGGAGCGTCCGCATCGAGGTCACCGACACGCGCAGTGGGCCGCGTCCGCCCGGACCCGGCGCCGTACCCGAACCGCGCCCCCTCGACGAGGCCGGCCGGGGTCTGCTCCTCGTCGACGCGCTCGCCGCCCGCTGGGAGGTGGTGGACCGGGAGCCGCCGCCGGGCAAGACGGTACGGGCGGAGGTCGACGTGCCCAACTGGCTGATCCTCGCGAAGGGTCTGCCGGTCTCCTAGGTGTTCTGTGGACTCTTCGCCGTGCCGCCGAACGCTTCCAGGTCTCGCCCGCCACCGCCAGCGGTGGGCCGACCGCTACCGGCGACTCGGCGAGTCCTGGATGCGGGATCTGTCCTCCCGCCCGCACACGAGCCCGCGCCGCACCCCGACCCGCGCCGAAGGCCGGATCATCAAGGTCCGCATCCTGCGAAAAGGTGGATCTCCAGAAGGAGCCGCCTGGCGGGGTCTTTGTCGAGCCGGCCGACCACGGACTCGGACGCTCCCGGGGTGGTCTGACGAGCAAGATCCGCCTTGCGGTGGAGCAGGGTCAGAAGCCCTTGGCTGTCGTGATCACGGCCGGACAGCGGGGGGACTCCCCGCAGTTCGTGCCCGTCCTGGAAGCGATCCGGGTTCCCCGGATCGGTTTGGGCAAGCCGCGCAAGCTGCCGGGCCGGGTGCGGGCCGATAAGGCGTACGACTCCCGCGGCAATCGCTCCTACCTGCGTAGACGTGGGATCAAGGCCACGATTCCGGTGCCTGCGGACCGGGTCCGAAACCGGCTGGGGCTCGGTTCGCGTGGCGGGCGGCCGCCGAAGCTCGACAAGGATGACCACAAGCAGCGGCACGCGGTCGAGTGCGGGATCGACCGACTCAAGCGCCACCGGGCCGTCGCCACGAGGTACGACAAGCTTGCCGTCCGCTACGAAGCGACCGTACTGGTCGCAGCTATCAACGAATGGCGGTGACCAGCACCTTCACAACAGGCCGTAGGCCGTAGCACGGGACGACGGCCTCGCCCTTGTGGTGCTTTGGGGCGAGGCCGTCGTCGGGGGCGTGTCAGCGGCTGGCGTTCGGCGTTACAGCCAGGCCGCCGAAGACGTCCTCGCCGGTCTTTACGCTTCCTGGAGCTGGGCCAGGATCCACTGGCCGAGTTCCGGGGTCATGACGGTGTGGCCTTCGTTGGTGGTGGCGCAGAGGAAGTCGTGGAGGTCGCTGCTCTCGCGGTCGACCTTGGTGTAGAGGGCGGTGTGGTCGTCGATGTCGGCCGATGCCACGGCGCTGATGGTGGGGACGAAGGTGGAGGTGTTGTGGGTGAGATTCCCCTTCTGCCCGTTGATCACCGCGGCCAGCATGGCGGCCATGCCGAAGTTGGCGGCGTCTTCCAGGAGCGGGGCCTTGGGGAACAGGCCGCCGGGAGCGCCGTCGAGTTCGGGGAAGCCGATGGTGTTGATCGAAACGGCGGCCTGGCGTGCCTTCGCGATCTGGGCGACGGTCTGTTTTCCGGGGCCCTGGGTGCGCAGCTGGGCGTTCACCTTCGGTCCGACGGCGCCCATCGCGATGTCGTCGGCGGGGATGCTGTTCCCGGCGCCGGTGCCCGTTCCGTTGGCGACACCGAGCAGGCGGGGGCGCTGGGGCCAGTCGCCAACCCGGTGGAGTGCTTCCAGGAAGTCGGTCCGTTTCCGGTCCTGGCCGGCTGCGACGTCGAGGGTGACCTCGGTGCCGGATTCGATGTGCCAGCGGAGCATCTGGCGTGCGGCCGGGCTGTTGACCAGGTCGGAGTAGAGCCTGAGGAGCGGGTTGGTCTCACCCCAGTGTTTCTTCACGAAGTGGGCGAATGCCTGGACTCCGAGGGGCAGCCACGCCCCGCAGTGCGGGGTGTCGTAGGAGAGGTAGGTGGAGGTCTCGTGGTCCTCCTCCTGCGTTTCCATCTTGGCCAGGGCGTAGCGGGTGACCATTCCTCCCATGCTGAAGCCGCCCACCGTCAGCCTGGCGTCGCCTTCGCGGTCGGCGACCGTCCTGCGGATGCACTCGATCGCGACGTCGGCGTTGTCGAGAATGGATGCGGAGCGTTCGTTGAAGCCCAGGAGGATGACGTCGAAGCCGTTCTCACGCAGCGTGGAGATGAACGGGTACTCCCCGTTCTCCAGGCCGTCGAACAGCTCGTAGCCGTTGCTCCCTCCCATGGCGAAGCCGTCGGCGAGGATCACGGGCCGCCGGACGGCCGTCTGGCCGGATGAGCGGTGGAAGACCCAGGCGGTTCCGTTGCGGAGCTCCCACTCGGTGTCCCAGGGGGCCGCTTCCGCGGCCGCGGGCTGAGCCCCCGGAGGGGTGCCCCAGATACTGACAACAGGCTTGGACATGCTTCGACGACTCCTTGGTGTAGCGGCCGATCACACCGAACACGGTTATCGTCTCGGCGTGAGCATCCAAACCACGCCATAAACCAGCAAAATCACTCTTTCGTGGATGAAATGACTCTTGGCTGCGACCAGCACTTCCACAACAGGCCCTAGACGAGCATGGAGGCTCGCCACGGCGGCGGGCGGCGGGCGGCGGGCGGCGGGAGCGTGGGGCATGGATCGCATCGCGGCGCGGTGGTCGTCGGCGGAGGAATCGGCGGGCCGGCCGCCGCGATCGGGCTGCGCCGGATCGGCTGGGATGTGACGGTCCTCGAACGCGCCCCCGCCTTCGCCGACGTGGGCGCGGGAATCTTGCTGCACGCCAACGGGGTGCGGGCGCTCGACGCGCTCGGCGTCGGCGAGGCGATACGGGCCACCGTGCGGCCGGTGTACACGGGCGGCACCCTCACCCCCGACGGCCGCGTGCTGTCCCGGATGGACGGCGCGGCCCTGGAACGCCGGCTCGGGACACCCGTCGTCGGCGTCCTCCGCGCCGACCTGCACCGCGTCCTGCGCGAGGCGCTGCCCGACGGCCGGGTGAGGACCGGAGTGGAGGTGGCCGACGTCGGCGGTGCGGGCCGCGACGCCGATCTCGTCGTCGCCGCCGACGGTCTCGACAGTCGGCGGCGGGCCGAGCTGTTCCCCCGGCACCCCGGAGCCGTCTACAGCGGTTCGACGGTCCTGCGGGCCGTCACCGAGCGCCCGTTCCACGACCCGCTCCACGACCTCGAGCTGACCTGGGGCAGGGGCACCGGGTTCGGCCACATCCGGTTCGTCGACGGACGGGCCGAATGGCATGCGGTGCTCACCGCGCCGCCGGGCGTCAGGCATCGCGATCCGCTCGCCGCGCTGCGTCGCTACGACGCGGTCCGTCGGCGGCGCGGCCGGTCCGTGGCCCGCGCCGCCCGCCAGGCCGGCCGGATGGGGCACGGGCTGACCCACCCCCTCGCCGTGGCCCTCCGCAACGGCGTCCTGCGGCTGGCGCCCTCCGGAGCGACCCTGCGGCGGCCCCTCCGGCACGCCGACTGGACGCCACCGCGGCTGCGGTGACGCCCAGTCGATCAGAGGAGGGTCATGCGGTCCGGGTCGTACGGTGCGTCGCCGAGGTCAGTTCTCGACCCCGAGCGTCAGCGTGCCCGCGTACCCGGAGGACGTCGAGCTGCCCAGGGCCGTCAGGGTCAGGAGGCCCGAGGCGGCGCCTCCCTCGTCGTAGATGGAGTCCTGGGCGAGGGTGGTGCGGGTGACCGTGTTGGTCGAGTACGGGGAGATCCTCGCGACGGCCGTGGTGATCGTCTCGTTGAAGAAGAGCTGGCCGGTGTGGAGCTCCTGGCCGCCGGTGAAGGATCCGTTCGAGGTCAGGGTGACGTTCTTGTGGACCTTGACGTGGATGTGGACGCAGCGGCCCCGGTACCAGCCGGGGTAGATCGTGGTGATCGCCGCGACGCCGCTGGAGTTGGTGAGGACGCCGCCGCGCAGGAAGGTGCCGTCGTCCGGTTCGCTGTGGCCGTTGTTGCCGACGAAGCCGGAGTACTCGCCGAGGGCGTCGGAGTGCCAGATCTCCACGAGGGCGTTGGACAGGGGCACGCAGGTGTCGTCGTCGACGACCGTGAGGGTCAGCTTCAGCGGGATGCCCGCCTTGCCTTCGGTGACGTCGGCGCGGACGTACTGTCCGTCGAGGTAATAGGGGCCTTCGGTCATCTCCTTCGTGAGGGTGCAGACGGCGGCGGCGGCGACGGGGGCGGTGTCGGCCGCGTCGGCGGTGGGGGCCTCGGGCGTGGCAGCGGCGCCTACGGCCAGGGCCGCTGCGGTCGCGCCCGAGGCGACGAGTACGGTACGGCGCGCGACAGAGGGGCGCGCATCTGAGGTGTCTGTCATGAACACGACACCGTAGAAACAGTTTCTGTCGGAAGGCTGTCAGTTCGGCAAAGTGAGACGCCGTCAAGTTACTTGCAGGGCAAGTGTCGACACAAGAGTCCGGTGTCGCCCGGCTGTCGCGCGGCGGCGCACCGGTTCTCGAAGACTTTCGGGTGCGCGCGCGGGTCATTGACGCGCAAGGGGTTCGATTCTACGGTCCCGTCCGACGACGCGACTGTTGTTCGGTATCACGAACGGCAAAACCCCCACTGAAGGAGCGTCCGCATGAGCCGCATCTTCCGCACGCCCAGCTCCTCCCGCACGCCCCGCACGCCCAGCTCCTCCCACATGCCCCGCACGCCCGGTTCCTCCCGCACGCCCCGCGGGTCCCGAAGGGCCGCACTGCTCGCCGTCCCCGCGGCGGTCCTGGTCGCCCTGACCCCGTCCACCGCCTCCGCGTACCCCAACCCCGGTACGGTCACCGGCTCCACGGTCGTGCACGACCCGACGATGATCCGCACCTCGGCCGGCCGCTACCTCCTCTACGCCACCGGCGGCGGCCTGTCCTACCGCACCTCCACCGACCGCGTCGCGTTCAGCGCGGGCGGCGACGCCTTCTCCGCCCGGCCGGGCTGGTGGTCCTCCTACGGCACCACCGAGGCCTGGGCGCCCGACATCTCGTACCAGGGCGGCAAGTACCTGATGTACTACGCCGTCTCCACCTTCGGATCCAGCAAGTCCGCGATCGGAATGGCCGGTTCGAGCACCGGACTCCCCGGCTCCTGGACCGACTACGGCACCGTCTACACCTCTACCGCGTCCAGCGACTACAACGCCATCGACCCGAACCTCTTCGTGGACGACGACGGCAAGTGGTGGCTCTCGTTCGGCAGTTGGTGGACGGGGATCAAGATGATCCGGCTCGATCCGTCCACCGGCAAGCAGCTGGCGTCCGACACCGCCCGGCGCTCGATCGCCTCCCGCCCCACCGGGACCAAGGCCGTCGAGGCGCCGTACGTCGTCAAGCGGAACGGCTACTACTACCTCTTCGCCTCCTACGACACCTGCTGCGCCGGCACCAGCTCCACCTACAAGGTCAAGGTCGGCCGCGCCACCGCCGTCACCGGGCCGTACTACGACAAGAGCGGCGTCGCGATGACGAACAACGGCGGCACGCCCGTCCTGGAGTCGCACGGCAGCGTCATCGGCCCCGGCGGCCAGTCGATCCTGCACGACACCGACGGCGACCTGATCGTCTACCACTACTACGACGGCAACGACAACGGCACACCCAAGCTCGGCATCAACCTCCTGAACTGGAACAGCGGTTGGCCGGTCGCCTACTGACCCGTCGGCCGCGCCGCCGCCCGCCCGGCGACCGGACGACCCGCCGTGAGCGACGCCCCGTGAGGCCTTCGGCCTGACGGGGCGTCATCGTGGGTGCGCTATCCCGCCTGGCCCATGCCCGCCGCGTTCGGCCAGCTCTGCGCGTTCGGCCAGCCTGTCGCCGCGGCGGGGGACAGGCCGTTGGTGCCGCGGACCTGGGCGGCCGTGAGGCCGCCACGGGCCGGGACGCCGGGCGGGGTCGGGCCCATCGGCGGGGCGGCGGCCGGAGCCATGGCGGGCGCCATCGCGGCGGGGGCCATCGCGGCGGGCGCCATGGCAGGGGGGTTCATGGCAGGGGGGGCCATGGCGGCCGGTGCCATCGCGGCCGCCGGTGCCATCGGCGGAGCCGCGGCCGGGACGGGGGCGGGAGCCGGCATCGGGGCCGGCGCGGGCACCTGCTGGGGGAAGATCTGTGCCGCGGCCGGCAGCGGCATCCCGAGGCCGTCGGACGGCGTGGCCTGCGCCATCGCCGGGGCCATCGCGGGGACGGGCATCGGCATCGGAGGGGCGGCCGCGACCATCCCCGGCATACCGACACCCATGGCCTGAGCGGCAAGGCCCGGTATGCCGGCCCCGTTGGTGACCAGCCGGTCCACCGCCGGCATGCCCGAGCTGTAGCTGTTCCCGTTGCTCAGCTCGGGCACGGCGGCTCCCCTCCTGGTCCCGTAGAGCACCTGTTCCAGGCCGGACACCAGGCGACGAACGTCCACCTGGGGGCGCACCACGAGCCGCAGGAAGCGGCTGGACGAACCGATCTTGTTGCCGCACTCGCGGACCAGGATGCGGTGCTCGGCGAGCAGCCGGTCGCGGACCACGGTGCCCTCGGCGCCGACGGGAAGGCGCACGAAGAGGAAGTTCCCCTGGGAGGGGTAGACGGTCAGCCCGGGCAGCGCGCTGAGCTGGCTCGCCATGTCGAGCCGGTCCCGGCGCACCTGCATCAGGCTCTGCGCGTACTCGGGGCCGTGCTCCTTCAGCATGAACACCACGTACTCGGCGAAGGCGTTGAGGTTCCACTTCGGGAGCATCGAGCGGACCCGGCCGGCGAGCGACGGGTTGGAGACCATGTAACCGAACCGGATGCCGTGCAGACCGAAGTTCTTGCCGAGGCTGCGCAGCACGATGACGTTCGGCCGGATCATCGCCTCCTGCACGACGCTCGGTTCCTGCTCCGCGTCCGCGAACTCCAGGAACGACTCGTCGATGACGATGAGGTCCAGGTCGGCCATCGCGTCCATGAACTGCACGAGCGCGTGCTTGTGCAGGAAGCCGCCGTCGGGGTTGTTCGGGTTGCAGATGACGGCGACCTTGGTGCCGCGGGTCCGGATGAACTCGGCGTACTGCGCGAGGTCCAGGGCGAAGCCGCTGGACTCCTGGAGCGGGAACATGTCGACCCGCTTGCCGGTCTCCATGGGCTGGTCGGTCCAGCGGCCGAAGGTGGGGACGGGGACGGCGAGGGACTCACGGACCAGCAGATGGTCGATCCAGGTGATCAGCTCGGTCGAGCCGTTGCCCATCGCCACTGCCTGCGGCGGGAGCTGGAGCAGGTTGCACAGTTCGGCCGTGATCGTGTCGGCGCCGCTCGGGTAGAACGTGATGATGTCCCGCAGTCGCGCGGCCATGGTGTCCATCATGGCCGGGGTGGGGAAGTAGGGGTTGCAGGGGATACAGAAGTCCACCGGGCCGACACCCTCGCCGCCCTCCCGCGTCAGCGCCGCCATCGACGGGCTGTGCGCCGCGGTGTTGCGGAACAACGAGGAGACGTTGTCGGCCATGGAACCTCCGTATGGGGCGGGCCCGGCGGGGACGACCGGGCCCGTCGTCATTGGGTGGCCCGCGCGGGGGAGCGCGGGCCGCCCTTACATACGAAGGTTTGAGTGGCGCTGTTCAATCGCTGAGGAATCGGTAAGAGGTTGTGGGTCGCCTGTGAAGCGGTCGTGACCGTGGCGCCCGGGGCTCAGCGGAAAGGGCCCCGCCGTCGCCGGCGGGGCCCTTCCTGTCCTGGGCTACGAACCTGTCCCCGGCCGGGAACCCGTCCTGACCCGGGAACCGGTCACGAACCGGACTTGCGCTTGTTCCAGACGTCGAAACCGACCGCGGCGAGCAGCGCCAGGCCCTTGATGACCTGCTGCCAGTCGCTGCCGACGCCGAGCAGGTTCATGCCGTTGTTCAGCACACCGAGGACGAGACCACCGATGATCGCGCCGAGGACGGTGCCGACACCGCCGCTCATGGACGCACCACCGATGAACGCCGAGGCGATCGCCTCGAGTTCGAAGTTCAGACCCGCCTTGGGACCGGCCGCGTTCAGCCGGGCCGCGACCACCAGACCCGCCAGGGCCGCGAGCGCGCCCATGTTCAGGAAGACGAGGAAGGTGACCTTCTTGTCCTTGACGCCGGACAGCTTCGCGGCCGGCAGGTTGCCGCCGATCGCGTAGATGTGACGGCCGAAGACGGCGTTGCGCATCACGTAGCCGTAGCCGACCACCAGCGCGCCCAGGACCAGCAGGATGATCGGCGCGCCCTTGTAGCTGGCGAGCAGCATCGTGACGGTGAGCACCGCGGCGACGATGGCGACGATCTTGAGCAGGAACAGGTTGCGCGGCACGACGTCCAGCGAGAACTCCTGCTGGCGCTTGCGGTCGCGCACCTCCTGGAGCACCACCATGACGATCACCGCGAGGCCCAGCAGCAGCGTGATGTTGTGGTAGTTCGTGGTCGGGCCGACCTCCGGGAGGAAGCCGTTGCCCATCTTCTGCAGACCGTCGGGGAACGGGCCGAGGGTCTGGCCCTCCAGGAAGATCTCCGTCATGCCGCGGAAGATCAGCATGCCGGCGAGGGTGACGATGAACGACGGTATGCCGAGATACGCGATGAAGAAGCCCTGCACCGAGCCCGCGATCGCGCCCACGATCAGGCACAGCACCACCGCGACGGGCCACGAGATGTCGTGCTGGACCGTCAGTACGGCCGCGAAGGCGCCGATGAACGCCGTCAGCGAGCCGACCGACAGGTCGATGTGGCCCGCGATGATCACCAGCATCATGCCGATCGCGAGGATCAGCACATAGCTGTTCTGGAGCACCAGGTTGGAGACGTTGCGCGGCAGCAGCAGGTCGCCGTCGGTCCAGACCGCGAAGAGCGCGACGATCAGGCCGAGCGCGATCAGCATGCCGTACTGGCGCATGTTGCGGCGCAGGCCGTCCACCACCAGCTGGAGCAGGCCGCCGCCGGTCGCGGAACCGCCGCTCTTGCCGGGCGGCGCGGCGGCCGGGCTCTTGGTCACGTCGGTGCTCATCGCGTTACCTCTTTGTCCTTCGTCATCTGACGCATCAGCACTTCCTGCGTGGCCTCGGCCCGCGGGACCTCGCCCGTGAGGCGCCCGGCGGCCATGGTGTAGATGCGGTCGCACATACCGAGCAGTTCGGGCAGCTCGGAGGAGATGAAGACGACCGCCTTGCCCTGGGCGGCCAACTGGTCGATGACCGTGTAGATCTCGTACTTGGCGCCGACGTCGATACCGCGCGTGGGCTCGTCCAGGATCAGCACGTCCGGACCCGCGAAGATCCACTTGCTGAGGACGACCTTCTGCTGGTTGCCGCCGGACAGCTTGCCCACCGGCTCGAAGACGGTCGGCGCCTTGATGTTCATGGACTTGCGGTAGCCCTCGGAGACCTGCCGCTCCTCGTGCTCGTCGACGATCCCCCGCTTGGCCACCTTGTCCAGCGCGGTCAGCGAGATGTTGCGGTTGATCGTGTCGATGAGGTTGAGGCCGTAGTGCTTGCGGTCCTCCGTGACATAGGCGATCCCGTGGCCGACCGCCTCCGCGACGGTCTTCGTACGGATCTCCTTGCCGTCCTTGAGGACGGTGCCGCCCGCGTGCCGGCCGTAGGAGCGTCCGAAGACGCTCATCGCGAGCTCGGTGCGGCCGGCGCCCATCAGGCCCGCGATGCCGACGATCTCCCCGCGCCGCACCTGGATCGACACGTCGTCGACGACCTTGCGCTGCTGGTCGATCGGGTGGTGCACGGTCCAGTTGCGGATCTCCAGGGCCGGAGCCGCGCCCGACTCCGCCTCGTGCGCGGTGCGCTCGGGGAAGCGGTTGTCGAGGTCGCGGCCGACCATGCCGCTGATGATCCGGTCCTCGGTCGTCTCCGCCGACTTCACGTCGAGCGTCTCGATGGACTGCCCGTCGCGAATGATCGTCACCGAGTCCGCGACCTTGCGGATCTCGTTGAGCTTGTGGGAGATGATGATCGCGGTGATGCCCTGCTTCTTCAACTCCAGGATGAGATCCAGGAGTTTGTCGCTGTCCTCGTCGTTGAGGGCCGCGGTCGGCTCATCCAGGATGAGCAGCTTCACCTTCTTGGAGAGCGCCTTCGCGATCTCCACGAGCTGCTGCTTGCCGACGCCGATGTCGGCGACGCGGGTCTCGGGGTGATCGCTCAGACCGACCCGGCGCAGCAGCTCGGAGGCGTGCCGCAGGGTGTCGTTCCAGTTGATCAGCCCACGCGTGGCGTGCTCGTTGCCGAGGAAGATGTTCTCCGCGAGGGAGAGGTACGGCACCAGCGCCAGCTCCTGGTGGATGATGACGATGCCGCGCTGCTCGCTGGCCCGGATGTCCTTGAAGGAGACGGTGTCTCCCTCGAACAGGATCTCGCCCTCGTACGTGCCGTGCGGATGGACGCCGGAGAGCACCTTCATCAAGGTGGACTTTCCGGCGCCGTTCTCACCGCAGATGGCATGGACCTCGCCCTGGCGGACGGTCAGAGTGACGTCCGACAGCGCTTTCACACCGGGAAAGGTCTTGACGATCGAGCGCATTTCCAGGACGGGTCCCGCCATGGTCGTGCCTTCCAATCCTTGAGGGTCGACGCTTACTTGAGCTGGTCGGCCGTGTAGTAGCCGCCCTCGACGAGGACCTTCTCGTAGTTGGTCTTGTCCACGCTCACCGGCTGGAGCAGGTAGGCGGGGACGACCTTGGTGCCGTTGTCGTACGTCTTGGTGTCGTTCGTCTCGGGCTTCTTGTCGTTGAGGACGTCGTCGACCATGGTCGTGGCGACCTTGGCCAGCTCACGGAGGTCCTTGTAGACGGTCTGGGTCTGGCCGCCCGCGATGATCGACTTCACCGAGGCCAGCTCGGCGTCCTGGCCGGTGAGGACCGGCAGCGGCTTGCTCGCGGAGCCGTAGTCGTCCGACTTCAGCGCCGACAGGATGCCGATGGAGATGCCGTCGTACGGCGAGAGGACCGCGTCGACCTTCTTGCTGCCGTACGACTTGGTGAGGATGTCGTCCATGCGCTTCTGGGCGGTGGCGCCGTCCCAGCGCAGGGTGGTGACCTGGGTGAGGCCGGTCTGGCCGGACTGGACGACGAGCTTCTTGCTGTCGATGTACGGCTGGAGCACGCTCATCGCGCCGTTGAAGAAGTACTTGGTGTTGTTGTCGTCGTTGGAGCCGGCGAACAGCTCGATGTTGAACGGGCCCTTGCCGGACTTCAGGCCGAGCTTGTCGACGATGTAGTTGGCCTGGAGCTCGCCGACCTTGCTGTTGTCGAAGGACGCGTAGTAGTCGACGTTCTTCGTGCCGAGGATCAGCCGGTCGTAGGAGATGACCGGGATCTTGGCGTCGGCGGCCTGCTGCAGGACGTTGTTCAGCGACTTGTTGTCGATGGCCGCGACGATCAGCGCCTTGACGCCCTGCGTGATCAGGTTCTCGATCTGGGAGACCTGCTGGTCGGGGTCGTCCTCGCCGTAGACCAGCTTGGTCTTGTAGCCCTTGGCCTCGAGGTCCTTGACGACGTTGGCGCCGTCGGAGATCCAGCGCTCGGAGGACTTGGTCGGCATCGCGATACCGATCGTCCCGCCCTTGGCGCTGTCCGAACTGTCGTCCTTGCTGCCGCCGTCGCCGCTCTGGCCGCAGGCGGACAGGGTCAGGGCGAGGGAGGCGGCTCCGGCTATGGCGGCGAGGGAGACTCTACGGTTGCGCATGATCATCATCCTTGATGTGTGTGCAGGGGTCGGTATCGCGGTGCGAAGGACGCTCCCGGAGCGACGCCGGAAGAAGTGAAGAAGTAGAGAAGCGGTGTGTGGGATTCTGCGCGCCTGTGTCGGCTTCTGTGAAGCGGGGTTTCCGGAACGTTATGACTGGATGTCAAACCGCTTGAGTTCACCCGGCAGCCGCGAGCCGATCGGAGCCATGTCGCCGTCCGCGCCGTGACGGGCGAGCAGGTCGAGGGCGAGCCGTCCACGCCGCACCCGTTCCCGGGCGGTGGAGAGCGCCAGATCCCGCATGTGATGGCCGTACGGGTAGATCCCCGGGGCCTTGGACAGGCCGAACTTCAGATACAGCGGTGCGCCGCGCCGGATCAGCTCGGCGACCTCGTACATCCGGATGTAGCCGCCGAGATCGTCGGGGGCCTCGATGTACATGTCCATGGGGGCGCCGGACACCCGGCGGATCTCGGTGAGGTGGTCCAGGGTGAGGTCACTGGGCACGTTGACCGAGTCGGCGCCGAGCTGCTCGTACACCGCGTAGGCAGCCGGGTTGACGGGGCCGATGAGCGCCGACACCTTCAGCGTGGTGTCGGCCGGGATGATGCCGGCCGCACGGGCGCGGTGCAGCGTCCACAGCACGCCCTCGTCGGCGACGAGCAGGCACTTGACGCCCAGTTCCGTCGCCCGGACGGCGTCCTCGACGCACCCGGCGACGGCGTCGTGACCGCGGGCGCGCAGCCCGCCGCCCCGGGAGTCGGTCCGGGTCGAGCCGCCGATGTCCCAGGTGCCGCGCGGCCCGGTGAACAGGCAGAGCTCGATGTCACGCTCGCCGGTGGCGTCGACCATCTCGGTGATCTCGGCGTCGGTCAGCATCCACACGCCGCTGCCCTGGCTGATCCGGTGGATCGGCACGTCGAGACGCGAGGCTTCCTTGAGGATGACGGCCAGCGCTTCGGGACCCTCGCACGAAGGGACCTCGGTGCGCCAGCGGCCGCCGCCCGGAAAGGTGTGGGCGGAGGCGTCGGCGGGGTCGAGGGCGGGCGCACCCAGGCCGAGCGCGGTGAGCGCCTGCTCACCAGGTCGACGGGCTGCCGTGGCGGAAGCGTCGGTGGTCACATGCCGTCCTTCGTGTTCGATATTTCGGTCAAGGTTCGCGGCTCAGGTCGTACATGGTGTGGGTGTACGCCGGTGCGGGGGCGGTCAGGTAGCCCCCGCACCGGCGTACGGCTCAGGGGTTACGGCTTGAGCAGCACCTTGCCCACCTTCGGATCGCCTGATCCCACCAGGTCGATGGCCGCGGCGAACTCGGCGAGCGGCAGTTCGTGCGTGACCAGCGGCAGCGGATCGAGCAGCCCGGCCCCGAACACCCGGACGGTGTGCGACCAGGCGTCCGGCGGCGCCCCGAAGACGGTGTGCACCTCCAGCTGCCGTACGACCAGGTCCGTCGGGTCGAGCCCGTCGGCGCCCGGCGCCGGGATCCCGGTGAGGACCAGCCGGCCACCGCGCCGGAGCAGCGAGGCGGCGGTCCGCGCGGCGGACGCGGACCCGGCGGTCTCGATGACGACGTCGAAGTCGTCCGGGAGCTCCTGGTCCCTGGTCCGGAAGTCGCTCGCCCCGAACTGCCGGGAGAGGCCCTCCCGGTCGTTCCGGGTGCCCACGACCAACAGCTCGGAGGGCGATCCCGCCTTCAGGAACTGAACGGCGAACATGCCCAGCGTCCCGGTGCCGACGACGGCCACCTTCTCGCCCGGCAGCGCGTGCGCCTTGATCGCGGCGGCCGCGATACAGGCGGCGGGCTCCAGCAGAGCGGCGGCGGTGAGGTCGGCGTCGTCCGGCAGGACGTGCAGCAGCCGGGCCGGGAGGGTGAGGGTGGCGGCCATGGCCCCCGGCTGGGTGAAGCCGGTCTCCTCGTACCCGTCGGTGCACAACGTTGTCTCGCCCGCGTGGCAGCGGTCGCAGACCTGGCAGTTGCGGAAGCCCTCACCGACGACCTTGCGGCCGACGAGCGACTCGGGGACCCCGGCGCCGACCGCCTCGACCGTCCCGGACCACTCGTGGCCGGGGGTCAGCGGGTAGCGGACGTACCCCTCGGGCCGGTTGCCCTGGTACACCTCGCGGTCGCTGCCGCAGATACCGGTGGCGTGGACGCGGACGAGCGCCTCGCCGGGTTCCGGCAGCCGCGGCTCGTGCGGGACGAGCCGGTGCTCGCCCGGCGCCTCGACGACGACGGCTGTGCTCACTTGGCGCTGCCCTTCGGCTTGCGCTGTTCCCAGCCCTCGGCCCAGAGGTCGAAACGGGCCTGCTGCTGCGGGAACTCGGCGGCGGCGTCCACGTCGAGCTCGACGCCGAGACCGGGCGCGTGGGACAGCTCGAAGTAGCCGTCGACGACCTGGGGAGCCCCCTTGACGACCTTCTTGATCTCCGAGTCGGCGAAGTCGTTGAAGTGCTCGAGGATCTTGAAGTTCGGGGAGCTGAACCCGACCTGGAGCGAGGCCGCGGTGAGGACCGGACCGCCGACGTTGTGCGGGGCGACGAGCACGTAGTGCGCCTCGGCGGTGGCGGCCAGCTTCCTGGTCTCCCAGATACCGCCGATGTGGCCGACGTCCGGCTGGATGATGTCCACGGCCTGGCTCTCGAAGAGCTCACGGAACTCGACCCGGTCGTGGATGCGCTCACCGGTGGCGACGGGGATGTCGACCTTGGCGGCGACCTTCTCGAGAGCCTTCAGGTTCTCGGGCGGGCACGGCTCCTCCAGCCACGCGGGCTTGAAGGGCGCGAGTTCGTTCGCGAGCCGCACGGCGGTGGCGGGGGAGAAGCGGCCGTGCATCTCCAGCATCAGCTCGGCGTCCGGCCCGATCGCGTCGCGCACGGCCTCGATGAGGGAGACCGCGTACAGGGTCTGCTGGTGGTCCAGCTCGAAGTGCCCGGTGCCGAAGGGGTCGATCTTGAGCGCCTTGTAGCCGCGCTCCATGACCCCCTGGGCCGCCTTGTGGTAGGCCTCCGGGGTCCGCTCGGTGGTGTACCAGCCGTTGGCGTAGGCCTTGACCTTGTCGGTGACCTTGCCGCCGAGGAGCTGCCAGACGGGCACGCCGAGGGCCTTGCCCTTGATGTCCCAGCAGGCCATCTCGACGACGGCGATGCCCGACATCACGATCTCGCCGGCCCGCCCGTAGTCGCCGTACTTCATCCGGCGCACGAGGTCCTCGACAGCGAATGGGTCGGAACCGAGAATGTGGTTGGCCTCGGCCTCTTTCAGGTAGCCGAGCAGCGCGTCGGTGTGACCCAGCATGCGGGTCTCTCCGACACCCGTGATGCCCTCGTCGGTGTGCACCAGGACGTAGGTCAGGTTGCGCCACGGCGTCCCGACCACGTGCGTGCTGATTCCGGTGATGCGCACGGAAATTAACCCTTCGGCTGTTCGAGATTTCGTCACATGTTCGAAATGCTGGGCAGACAGTAAGGATTGCGCGAGGCGAGTGTCAATGGGTCGAACAGGTAACGGTTTCGATAGTTTCGATACTCCTTTCGAAAGTCGGCCCGTCCCGGTGTGGGCCAGGTCACTCGGACTGTCGCGCCGGTATGGCCGGTTCCCACACAACTTTCACAGGCGAACCCGGGAACGCGCCTGTCCGGGAACTTAGTCTTCCCGCGTCATGGACTACTGCCACCCGTGCCGACGGCACCTCAACGGCGCCCTCGCCTGCCCGGGGTGCGGCGCGCCTGCTCCACAGCTACGCGCGTATCCGCCCGGCACACCCGGGCCGGAGTCCTACGCGCAGAACACCTCGGCGCACCGGGCGCCCGGCGACATGGACGATCACGGCGCTCACGGCGACGCGGACGCTCACGGCGACCGGGACGACCGCGAGACTCGGGACGGTCACGACGATCACGGAGCCGAGAGCGGCGAGCCGCAGGGCCGGGCCGCGCGCCGCCGCGAGCAGGGCCGGGGTGGCCGCCGCGGCCCCCAGGGCGCGGCCACCGCGCCGGACGCGAGTCGCCGCGACCGCAAGGCCTCGGCCCACCGCCGACGCCGCAAACGCATCGTACTGATCTCCGTCGGCTTCGCGCTCGCGGCCGGCGGCCTGAGCCTGGCCGAACTCGGCGTGGACGCACCGGGGTTCACCTCGCCCGGGAACCCGGCGGCGGCCGGGGGAGAGGCGTCCGAGGTCGACGGGTCTTCGTCGGGGCCGAGCCCGTCGGCGCGGCCCCTGGACGACAGGACCGGCACAGGCGGGGACAAGGCCTCGGCCTCCCCGAGCGCCTCCGCCTCCCCGTCGGCGTCGGAGTCCGCGAAGGGCGAGTCGGCCGGGCCGAGCCCGGACAAGGAGGCCCAGTCGGCCACCCTCCCCGACTCCTCCGGGTCGAGCTCCGGATCGACCCCGGCCGACTCGGACTCGGGCTCGGACTCCACCCCGACCGCCGACCCCTCGGCGCCGGACGCGTCCCCGGACCCGTCGCCCTCGCAGACGTGCACGCGCTTCCTGTGGTGGTGCTCGTAGAGCTCCGCCGGAGTGGGCCGCTCAGCACCCGATCCCGCTGAGCGGTACTCATGTGGGCCGTCCACGGCCGCGCGCCGGACGCCCTGGTTTGACCGAAATCGATGTGTGGTGAAGCGGGTTGGGCATGTTCCGGCCGCGCGGCCTGTCGTCGGGCCGCCGCCCGGTGTGCGGCCTCGACCGGCCTTGCGGCCTGTGACCTGGGCCGATGTGCCGTCCCCGCCATGCGCGTTATGGAACCGTGACGACGTTCCCGTGCAACCCCCTTGACCGCCGTGAATTGTTAGCGCTCACAATGACCTCCGCATTCACCAGTCGGCGACGACGTCAGCACGGGGAGGTACGAGCGGTCGTGTCCGCAACGTCCCAACCAGCCTTTCCCGCCGGTGTCGTCGGGCCCACCGGGGTCCCGGAGTGAAGCCGGCGGCGCGGAACCATCCGCCCACCCCGCAGGACTTACCGCAGTTGTCGGCAGACGAGCGCCAAGGAGGTGCGGCCGTGACACACACCCGGCTCCGGCCGCCCACCATGGCCGACGTGGCGCGGGTGGCCGGCGTGTCCCACCAGACCGTGTCCCGCGTGCTGGGGGAGCACCCCAACGTGCGGGACGAGACCCGGGCCAGGGTGCTGCGGGCGATCGAGGAGATGGGCTACCGCCGCAACTTCTCCGCCCGGGCCCTGGCCACCCGGCGCACCCGGACGCTCGGCGTGGTCGCCTCCGACACCACCCTCTACGGGCCGGCCAGCACGCTGTTCGCGCTCGAGGAGGCGGCACGCGCCGAGGGTTACCTCGTCTCGACGGTCAGTCTGCGCGAACTGACCATGGAGAAGCTCTCCGAGGCCCTGGACCACCTCAGCGAGGGCGGGGTGGAGGGAGTGGTCGCCATCGCCCCGCAGCGGTCGGCGGTGGACGCTCTGGCCGAACTGCGCCATCCCTTCCCGGTGGTGGTCGTGGGCGGCGAGCCGGGCATGGACATCCCCCGCGTCGGTGTGGACCAGCACCTGGGGGCGCGGCTGGCGACCGGTCACCTGCTGGCCGCCGGTCACCGCACGGTCTGGCACCTCGCCGGACCCGAGGACTGGCAGGAGGCGGCCGACCGGGCCGCCGGCTGGCGGGCGACCCTCGAAGCGGCGGGCGTCGAGCCGCCCATGCTGCTGCGGGGGGACTGGAGTCCGCTGTCGGGCTACCGCGCGGGCCAGGAACTGGCCGGCTGGGTGGGCCGCGGACTGACCGCCGTCTTCGTCGCCAACGACCAGATGGCGCTGGGGGTGTTGCGGGCCCTGCGGGAGGCGGGCGTCCGGACTCCGCAGGACGTCGCGGTGGTCGGCTTCGACGACATCCCGGAGTCGGAGTTCTTCGCTCCGCCGCTCACCACCGTCCGGCAGGACTTCTCCACGGTGGGCCAGCGAGGCATCGCGCTGCTCCTGGAGCAGATCGAGGGCCGGCCGGCCGCCGCCACGCCCCGGATCGCGATCGAACCCCAACTCGTCGTACGCGCAAGCACTTTCCCGAGCGCCGCTCAACCGGAGGGCGCACCCCTCTGACGGACCCCGTCGGACCCCTGACCAGCAGTGTGGCCGAAATGCCGAACAGTGATCGACAGGCTGGACGCGGCGCGGCCGGTTCCTCGAGTACCAGCAGGTCCATCCCCGGGCCGGCTCTTCAAAGGAGAAGAACATGCTCAGCAGAAGAAACTTCCTCACCGCGGCGGTCGGCGTGGCGGCGGCGGGCGGCCTGGCGGCCTGCGCCAAGGAGGACGACAACGCGTCCGGCAGCTCCTCCGGGGACGGCGGCAAGGCGATCACCCTCGGCTTCTCCCAGGTCGGCTCGGAGAGCGGCTGGCGCAGCGCCAACACGGACTCGGTGAAGGCGGCGGCCAAGGAGGCGGGCTACACCCTCAAGTTCTCCGACGCCCAGCAGAAGCAGGAGAACCAGATCTCCGCGATCCGCAGCTACATCACCCAGGGAGTGGACGTCATCGCCTTCTCGCCGGTGGTCGTCACCGGCTGGGACGCGGTGCTGAAGGAGGCCAAGGCCAAGAAGATCCCGGTGGTCCTCACCGACCGCTCCGTCGAGACCTCCGACGAGTCCCTGTACGTGACGCTGGTCGGCTCCGACTTCACCGACGAGGGCCGCCGCGCCGCCAAGATCCTCGAGAAGGTCATCGCGAAGGCCGGGCTCAAGGGCGCGGTGAAGATCGCCCAGCTGGAGGGCACCACCGGCGCCGCCCCGGCGATCGAGCGCGCCAAGGGCTTCAAGGAGGTCATGGACGCCGACCACGCGAGCGACTGGAAGGTCGTCGTCAGCCAGACCGGTGACTTCACCCGCGCCGGCGGCAAGCAGGTCATGGCGGCCTTCCTCACGTCCAACCCGGACATCAACGTCCTCTTCGCGCACAACGACGACATGGCCATCGGCGCCATCCAGTCCATCGAGGCGGCCGGCAAGAAGCCCGGCAAGGACATCCTGATCGTCTCGATCGACGGCGTGAAGGACGGCTTCGTGGCCATGTCCGAGGGCAAGATCAACGCCATCGTCGAGTGCAACCCGCTCCTCGGCCCGCAGCTGATGGACGTCGTCAAGAAGGTCAAGGACGGCGAGACGGTCGAGCGCTGGATCAAGACCAAGGAGGGCGACTTCATGCAGGACCAGGCCGCGGCCGCGCTCCCGAGCCGCAAGTACTGACCGACCGCACCCACCGGCAGGGAGCCTCCGGCCGACCGATCCGTCGGTCCCGGGGCTCCCTGCGGGCCTGAACAGAACTCACGAGGAGCGCTGCCATGGCAGAGCCACGGCCCGTCCTGGAAATGACGGGCATAGTCAAGGAGTTTCCGGGGGTACGGGCTCTGTCGGACGTCGACTTCCGGCTCTTCCCCGGCGAGATCCACGCGCTGATGGGCGAGAACGGCGCGGGCAAGTCCACCCTCATCAAGGTGCTCACGGGGGTCTACTCCCTCGACGGCGGGACGATCACGCTGGACGGCAGGGCCGTGCGGATCGCCAGCCCGCTGGAGGCCCAGCAGGCCGGGATCAGCACCGTCTACCAGGAGGTCAACCTCTGCCCCAACCTGTCGGTGGCGGAGAACATCTTCATCGGGCGGGAACCGACCCGGATGGGCCGCATCCAGTGGAAGCAACTGCGCCGGCGGGCGGCGGAGTTGGTGGACCGGCTCGGACTCGACATCGACGTCACCGCCCCCCTGTCCTCGTACCCGCTGGCCGTCCAGCAACTGGTCGCGATCGTCCGGTCGTTGGGCACCGGCGACGGCGCGGGCGGCGGCGAGGGGCCGGGCACCAAGGTGCTGATCCTCGACGAGCCGACCTCCAGCCTCGACCGGGACGAGGTCCTCCAACTCTTCGCGCTGATGCGGCGGTTGAGGGACGAGGGCGTCGCGATCCTGTTCGTCTCGCACTTCCTGGACCAGATCTACGAGGTCTGCGACCGGATGACCGTACTGCGCAACGGCACCCTCGTCGGTGAGCACATGGTGAGCGACCTCGACCAGGTCGGCCTCGTCCAGCTCATGCTCGGCAAGGCCATGGGCCAGCTGGACGAGCTCCACGAACACCAGTTGCACTCCGACGCGGGCGAGACGCTGCTCGTGGCGGACGGCCTCGGCCGGACCGGCGGCATCGCCCCGTTCGACATGGAGATCAGGAAGGGCGAGGTGATCGGGCTCGCCGGCCTGCTCGGATCGGGCCGGACCGAACTCGCCCGGCTGCTCTTCGGCGCCGACCAGCCGGACGCCGGCAAGGTGTCCATCGGCGGCAGGCAGGTCTCGATGAGCGCCCCGAACGACGCGATCGGCGCCGGGGTCGCCTTCTGCTCCGAGAACCGCAAGAGCGAGGGGCTGGTGCCCGACCTGACGGTGCGGGAGAACATCATCCTGGCCCTGCAGGCCGCGCGCGGCTGGACCCGGCCCATCCCGGTCGCCCAGCGCGACGAACTCGTCGCCAAGTACATCAAGGCGCTGGACATCCGCCCCGCCAACCCCGAGGCCAGGGTCGGCCAGCTCAGCGGCGGCAACCAGCAGAAGGTGCTGCTGGCCCGCTGGCTGATCACCCAGCCGAAGCTGCTGATCCTGGACGAGCCGACGCGTGGCATCGACATCGGAGCCAAGGCGGAGATCCAGAAGCTCGTCGTATCGCTCTCCGAGGACGGCATGTCGGTGCTGTACATCGCGGCCGAGCTGGAGGAGGTCCTCCGGCTCAGTCACACCATCGGAGTGCTGCGCGACCGCCGGCTGGTCGCGCAGATCACCAACGGACCCGAGATCACCACGAGCCGGATCCTGGAGACCATCGCGAGCGGAGAGCACCAGTGACCACCTCGTCGACCACCTCTTCCCGGTGGCGGGCGCTGACCCACCACCACCTGTTCTGGCCGGTAGCGGTCCTGGTCCTGCTGCTGCTCGTCAACGTGCCCTTCACCCCCGACTTCTTCTCCGTCCGGATGGCCGACGGCCACCTCTACGGCAGCCTCGTCTCGATCGTGCTGTTCGGTTCGCCCCTCATCCTGGTGGCGGTCGGCATGACCCTGGTCATCGCCACCGGCGGCATCGACCTCTCCGTCGGCGCCGTGGTCGCCATCACCGGGGCACTGGCCTGCTCGTACATCAGCGACCGGTCCGACCAGGGCGCCCTGTCCGGGGTGCTGCTCGCCATGGGCCTGGGCCTGCTGGCCGCGGTCGTCTGCGGTCTGTGGAACGGCTTCCTGGTCGCCAGGATGGGCATCCAGCCGATCATCGCCACCCTGATCATCATGGTCGCCGGGCGCGGTGTCGCCCAGCTGATCACCGACGGCCAGATCATCACCATCAACAGCGAGCCGTACAAGCTGATCGGCGGCGGCTACTGGCTGACCCTGCCGTTCTCGATCTTCGTGGTGGCCGCGGTCGTGGCCGTCACCGTGGTGCTGACCCGCCGCACGGCACTCGGCCTGCTGGTCGAGGCGGTCGGCGGCAACGCCGAGGCCAGCCGCCTGGTGGGCATCAGGTCCCGGCGCATCAAGATCATGGTGTACGCGTTCTGCGCGCTCTGCGCGGGCATCGCCGGCCTGATGATCAGCTCCAACACCTCGGCCGCCGACGGCAACAACGCCGGCCTGTGGATCGAACTCGACGCGATCCTCGCCGTGGTGATCGGCGGCACCTCGCTCCTGGGCGGCCGGTTCTCCGTCGGCGGCACGGTGGTCGGCGCCCTCGTCATCCAGACCCTGACCACCACGATCTACACCATCGGCGTGCCGACCCAGACCAACCTGGTCTTCAAGGCCGCCGTCGTCATCGTCGTCTGCCTGCTCCAGTCCCCGAAGTTCCGCGCCAAGGTGTTCGGCGCCAGGTTCGGCTCCGGACCCGGCGCGAAGGGAAGCGGCAAGCAGGCCGCGGCCCCGGCGGACCCCGCCGCGGCGTCCGAGGCCGCCCCCAAGATGGAGGTGTCGTGATGAGCGCGACCACCCAGAGCCCCACGGCCTCCGACAGCCGTACCCCGTCCAAGGCCGCGCGCCTGCTCGGCGACCGGCGGCTGCCCGTCGCGGTGACGGCCCTGCTCTTCCTGCTGATGTACGGCGTGGGCCTGAGCCGGTACCAGAACTACGGGTTCGGCGAACCGCAGGTCTTCCTGAACCTGTTCATCGACAACGGCTATCTGCTGGTCGCCGCGGTCGGTGTCACCTTCGTCATCCTGTCCGGCGGCATCGACCTGTCCGTGGGCTCGATGATCGGCTTCACGACGATGTTCACGGCCTGGCTGGTGGAGCGCCAGGGGCTGCCGCTGCTGCTGGTGATCCCCATGGCGCTGGGCGTGGGCGCGCTCGGCGGTTTCCTGATGGGCTACGTGATCCACAACTTCGAGATCCAGCCCTTCATCGTGACCCTCGCCGGCCTCTTCCTCTTCCGCGGCCTGTGCCTGGTCATCAGCAAGGAGTCGATCTCCATCAGCGACTCCTCGGTGAGCAGCATGGCCCAGGCGCAGGTGTCGCTGGGGATGGGCTTCCTGTCGATCGGCGCGATCGTCTCGCTGGTCGTCCTCGCCGTGGCGTTCTACGTCCTGCACTACACCCGCTTCGGGCGCCGGGTGTACGCCATCGGCGGCAACGAGCAGTCGGCCATGCTGATGGGCCTCCCGCAGGGCGGCACGAAGATCGCCGTGTACACCGTGAGCGGATTCTGCTCGGCGCTGGCCGGACTGCTCTTCACCCTGTACATCCAGTCCGGCGACCCGCTGCACGCGACCGGTATGGAACTCGACGCGATCGCCGCGGTGGTCATCGGCGGCACGCTGCTGACGGGCGGCTCCGGATATGTGCTGGGCACCCTGTTCGGTGTGCTGGTGCTGGGCCTGATCAAGAGCATCATCCAGTTCGAGGGCACGCTCAGCTCCTGGTGGACGAAGATCGCCACCGGTGTGCTGCTGTGCGCGTTCATCCTGGTCCAGCGCTTCATGACGACCCGCAAGAAGACCTGAGCCGATGCGACGCTCCCGGCCCGGGGGCCGGGAGCCGTCGTCAGGGTGTGCCGGGCCGGTACTCCGTCTTGAAGGTCACCCACACCGTCTTGCCGACGGGGTGTTCGGTGATGCCCAGGTCGTCCGCCAGTTCGCGGGCCAGGTGCAGGCCCCGGCCCGAGCAGGCGTCGGGGGCCGGCGGGCACGCGGGCACGGGACGGTCACCGGTGTCGCGCACGGCGAGGCGGACCAGGGGGCCGTCGAGGGTGAGGGTCACGCAGTACTGCCGGCCGGGGGGCACCCCGTGCAGCAGGGCGTTCGTGGCGAGTTCCGACACGCACAGCTCTATGTCGTCCAGCCGGTCGACGCGGTCCCAGTCGCTCAGTACCTGGTGGACGAAGACCCGGGCGGCCCGCACGGAGGCGCGCGAGCGGGGGAAACGACGTTGCCGTGACAGGGGCACGGGGGGCACCTCCGGTGGTTCTGGGGCGTCCTGCGGCGAAACCTTACTGTTATTCGCGAAAGGTAACAAGGGAGTGAAGGGGGGTTGAGGGTGGCTGAGGGTGGCGGTCGGCGGATGAGCCAGGTCGCCTACCGTGTAGGGCGGCAGGGTCGAAAGAACGGTCGGCCGTACAGGAGGGGTCGTGGGTGCGAGCGGATGGATCAGCACATCGTTGCCGTATCTGACGCCACGGGGCACCGGGCGGGGCGACGCCTGGGCGGCCGAGGCCGCGGCACAGGGGCGGCGCGGCACCCAGCGCATCCTGTACGCCGGTGAGGTGCCCGCCCCCGCCGACGTGGCGGCGCTGCTCGGCGTCCCCGAGGGCGAACCGGTCGTCGTACGCCGGCGGCTGATCCTCCTCGACGAGGAGCCCAGCGAGCTCACCGACACGTACTACCCGACGGCCATAGCCGCGGGCACCCGTCTCGCCGGGACCGCCAAGATCCCCGGCGGAGCCCTCACCCTGCTCGCCGAGCTCGGTCACGTCGGCGCCCTCGTGCGGGAGGACGTGGCGGCCGGGATCCCGGACGAGGGGGAGCGCCGGGCCCTGCGGACCGCCCCCGAGGAACCGGTCCTGCGGCTCGTCCGGCTCACGCTGGACCACGCAGACCGGCCGATCCAGGTCGACCGTATGGTGATGCCTGCCCTACGGCAGAGGCTGCGCTACCAGATCAGGATCGGATGACCGTGCCCAAGGCAGACCCGGAAGCCGTCGACCGCCGTTCCCTGCACGAGCGGATCGCGGCCGATCTGCGCGACGACATCATGACCGGAGAGCTCGCGCCCGGCGCCAACCTGCCCACCACCGCCCAGCTCAAGGAACGCTTCGAGGCGTCGAGCGCCACGGTCCAGAAGGCCCTGCGGCTCCTCAAGGAGGAACGCCTGGTGGTCGGCCGGGCGGGCGCCGCCGTCACCGTCCGCGAGCACCGCCAGCGCACCGTCCGGCCCGCCACGCTCATGAGGCCGGGCAGCCCCGGAGCGCCCTACCGCTGGCTCGCCGAGGCGGCCAAGCACGGCACACACGCCCGCATAAAGCTTCTCGACGTGGCCGAGAGCCGCCCGCCCGCCGACGTCCGCGCCGCCCTCGGCCTCCCGGCGGACGGCATCGCGCTGCTCCGCGGCCAGATACTTCTCGTCGACGACGAGCCGGCCGAACTCGTCGAGTCCTACTACCCGCTGGACATCGCCCGGGGTACGCCGCTGGCCGAGCGGCGCAGGATCAGGGGCGGCACTCCCGCCCTGCTGACCGAGCTCGGCCACCCGCCCCGCCGCAGCACGGACCGGGTCTCCGCCCGGGTCCCCACCCAGGCCCAGTACCAGGCCCTCCGCCTCACCGGCGGCATGCCGGTCCTGCGCACCCTGCGCGTGATCCACAGCGACGGCGACCGGCCCGTCGAGGCCACCGTGATGGTGAAGGCGGGCCATCTGTACGAACTGCAGTACGAGTTCACGGGGGAAGGAGCGGGAGGAGCATGATCGTGCTCGCCCTGACGGGGATCCTGGTGTTCGTCCTCGGCGGCTGTGCCTGTGTCTGGTGGGCGGCGCGAGGCGGCCCGCGCTGGACGCGTGCCGTGGCGGTCGTGACCCTCGCGGCAGGCGAACTGGTCCGCGGAGCGAACCGCACGGACCGTACGAGCGGGAAGTCGGACTCGGACGACTGAGGCGGGCCTGGGCGGCTGAGGCGGGCCTGGGTGGATGAGTCGGGGGGAGGGGCGGCTGAGTCGGGACCGGACGACTGAGGCGGGCCTGAGCGGCTGAGTCGGGCCCCCGGGGGATGAAACGGGGCCTCGGCAGCTGAGACGGGCCCGGGCGACGGGTCGGGACCGGACGACTGAGGCGGGCCTGGGCGGCTGAGGCGGGCCTGGGCAGCTGAGACGGGTCCGGGCGGCTGAGGCGGGCCTGGACGACTGAGGCGGGCCTGGACGACTGAGGCGGGCCTGGGTGGATGAGTCGGGCCCCCGGGGGATGAGCGGGGCTCGGCGGCCGAGACGGGGCCGGTCACTCGTCGTCGGGCCGGGGGCGTCCGCCGTCAGGTCAGGCCGTCCTCCGGGCCCAGCATCCGCCGCAGCAGCCCCCGCAGCACCACCCGCTCCTCCTCCGCCAGTCCCGCCAGCGGCTCCCGCGCGAACCGCAGCGACTCGCGCAGTCCCTTGGCGATCTTCCGGCCCTCGGCCGTGGCCGCCGCCAGCTTCACCCGGCGGTCGGCCGGATCGGGACGCCGCTCGACCAGACCGCGGGACTCCAGCCGGTCGACGATGCCCGTCACGTTGGACGGCTCACACTTCAGTTTCCGCGCCAGCTTCCGCATCGGCAGCGGCTCCAGCGAGAGCAGGCTCAGCAGCCGGGCTTGCGCACCGGTGAGGGCGTGACCTGCCGCGGCTTCCTCGTAGTCCTCGTAGTAGCGGGCCACGACCTCGCCGATCAGGCCGACGACCTCCATGGTCAGGGCATCGGGGAGAGGAGCCGGATGTGGGGTGGGCATGGATGCAGGGTACCCCGTTACTTGACATCCTGAAATATTCAGGAGCATGGTTGTTTCAGGTAGTGAAGCATTTGCGAGCGCAGGAAAGGCAGCCCCCCATGACCGAGTCGGCCCTCCCCACCACCAGCCGCGAATGGCGTCTGCTCAGCCGTCCCGTCGGCTGGCCGAAGCCCGATGACTTCGAGCTGGCCGACGCGGAGATCCGGCAGCCCGGCCCGGGTGAGGTGCTGGTCCGCAACGCGTACGTCTCCGTCGACCCGTACATGCGCGGCCGGATGAGCGCGGCCAAGTCGTACGTGGCCCCCTTCGAGCTGGGCAAGGCCATGCAGGGCGGGGCGGTCGGCGAGGTCGTCGCCTCCACCGCCGAGGGCGTCTCCGTCGGCGATCACGTCCTGCACTTCGGCGGCTGGCGCGAGTACGCCACCTTCGACGCCAGGCAGGCCGTCAAGGTCGACCCCGAGGCCGCGCCCCTCTCCACCTACCTCGGCGTCCTCGGGATGACCGGTCTCACCGCCTACGCGGGTCTGCTGCGCACCGGCTCCTTCAAGGAGGGCGACTCCGTCTTCGTGTCGGGCGCGGCCGGCGCCGTCGGCAGCCAGGTCGGTCAGATCGCCAGGCTGAAGGGCGCCTCCCGGGTCATCGGCTCGGCCGGCTCCGACGAGAAGGTCAAGCTGCTCGTCGAGGAGTACGGCTTCGACGCCGCCTTCAACTACAAGAACGGATCCGTGGCCGCGCAGCTCCGCGAGGCCGCTCCCGGCGGCGTCGACGTCTACTTCGACAACGTCGGCGGCGACCACCTCGAAGCGGCCATCGGCTCGCTCAACGAGAAGGGCCGCATCGTGATCTGCGGCATGATCTCCGTCTACAACAACACCGAGCCGGCCCCCGGCCCGAAGAACCTCGCCCGCCTCATCGCGACCCGCGGCCGCATCGAGGGCTTCCTGGTCGGCGACCACTACGACCTGCAGCCGGAGTTCGTCCAGGAGGTCGGCGGCTGGGTCCGTTCCGGCGAGCTGAAGTACCGCGAGACGGTCGTCGAGGGCATCGAGAACAACCTGGAGGCGTTCCTCGGGGTGCTGCGCGGCGACAACACCGGAAAGATGATCGTCAAGCTCTGACCTCCGGTTTGTGACACCGCCGGCGGTCTGCCCCGCCCCGCCGCCCCGCCGTCCCGCCCCGCCGGGGCGGGACGGCGGGGCGGGCTGTTCAGCCGGTGGCCAGGGCCGCTCCGTGTACCGCCGCTGCCAGGTGGTCGTTCTCCGGGGCGGAGCCGCCCGGGAAGGCGAACCGGCGGCGTGTGTAGCCGTAGGCGAGCCCGCTGCGCGGATCCGCGAAGGCCTGGCAGCCGCCCGCCCCGCTGTGCCCGAACGCCCCGGCGCCGAGGAACGGGTGCCAGGCGTCGGCGGTCGCCTGGAAGCCCAGCCCGTACGACTTGTGCGAGCGCGCCACCACGTCGTAGCCCACCGAGTGCAGCTGCCCGAACTCCGCCGCCGTGTCCTCCTTGAGCAGCGGCGCCTTCCCGCCGACCTCGCTGATCGCCGCCGCGTACAGCCCGGCCAGCCCGCGCGCCGAGGCCACCCCGCCCACCGAGGCCGGTCCCTTGGACCGGATCAGGGGGTCGTTCGGCAGGAGTTCCAGGTTGGTCGGCTCGGCGGCGTGCCGGTTGAAGGCGATGGCGGCGAGCGTGTGCGGCCCGCCCGGCAGGGAGTCCAGCAGCGCCCGCTGCTCGGCGGTGGGCGCCATCGGCCGCGCGGTGCGGAACCGCGGCTCGTGCGCCGCGGGCAGCCCCAGGAAGAAGTCCAGCCCGTACGGGACGCGCACCCGCTCCTCGTACACCTCCTGGAGCGTACGGCCGGTGGCCCGCCGTACGACCTCGCCGGTGAGCGCCCCGATGACCAGCCCGTGGTAGCCGAAGGCGGTGCCCGGCCGCCAGAACGGCCGCTGGTCGGCCAGGCGTTCGGCGATCTGCCGGTCGTCGGCCAGTTCCTGCGGCGAGAACCCGCTGTCCGTGCCGATCACCCCGGCCCGGTGCGCGAGCAGCTCGCGCAGGGTCAGAGCGCCCTTGCCCTCGGCCGCGAACTCCGGCCAGTAGTAGGTGACTTTGCGGTCCAGTTCCAGGGTGCCCTCCTGGACGAGGAGGGCGACGACCAGGTGGGCGGCGCCCTTGGTCGACGAGTAGACGCCGTAGAGCGAGTCGGGGCCGGCGCCGTCGCCGGGCACCCACAGGTCGACCACCCGCCGACCGTGCACATGGGCGCACAACTGGCCCTCGTAGTCGGGCTTCTCCTCCGCGACGAACGCGGCGAACGCCTCCCGCACCGCTTCGAATCCGTCGGCGACCGTGCCGTGGACCGCCCTCGTCGTCCCAGTCTCAGTCCCAGTCAATCGAGTCATCCGCTCTCCTCAACCAGCCCACTGCTCGCGTGTGCCGACAAGTCCGTCAAGCTCGGCCTCTCCCCGTGCCACGCCATCGCACCGGAATACCTCTCCGGACCTGCCGAGACCGTTGCCTCTGTAGATCGGTACGGCGAGGCGTACCTGTTCGACTCAACTGCATCGGGCAGGTGTTGGTGTCACCGATGCCCCGGATGGCCTACGAGGGCCGCCGCAGGCGCGGGGGCGCGGGGCGCACGGCCCCCGGCCGTGAAATGTGCACGACCGATAGAGTTCGGCCATGCGCGATCTTGGGGTGGGGTTCACGTACCTCCTGAAGGGCCAGCGGTGGGTGGCCCGGCACGGCAAGCAGTACGGGTTCGGGCTCGTTCCCGGCCTGATCACCCTTGTCCTCTACGCGGCGGCCCTGGTGGCCCTCGCGGTGTGGGGCGAGGACTTCGTCGGGTGGTCGACGCCGTTCGCCGACGACTGGACGAGCCCCTGGCGCGGACTGTTCCGCGGCTTCCTCGTCGCCGTGCTGTTCGCCCTCGGTCTGCTGCTCGCCGTCCTCACCTTCACCGCGGTCACCCTGCTCATCGGGCAGCCCTTCTACGAGAGCCTCTCCGAGAAGGTCGACCGGGACGTCTCGCCCGACGGCACGGCCCCCGAGTCCGGGCTGCCGCTCTGGCGCGAACTGTGGATCTCCGGCCGCGACAGCCTGCGCATCCTCTGCCGCGCGCTGCTGTGGGCCGTGCTGCTGTTCGCCCTCGGGTTCATCCCGGTCGTCGGGCAGACGGTGGTCCCGGTGATCGGCTTCTTCGTCACCGGCTTCTTCCTTACCCAGGAACTCGCCTCCGTCGCCCTCCAGCGCAGGGGCGTCGACCTGCGGGCCCGGCTCGCCCTGCTCCGCTCCCGCAAGACCCTGATCTGGGGCTTCGGCACCCCCCTGGGGCTGGCCTTCCTGGTGCCGGTCGTCGCGGTGTTCCTGATGCCGGGCGCGGTCGCGGGCGCCACCCTGCTGGCCCGTGATCTGCTCGGCGAGGAGATCGCCGAGGGCGACGGGGCCGGCACCCCGAAGGAGGAGAACGCCACCTCATGACCGAGTTGCTCGCCGTCGCATCGCCGTCGCCGCCTCCCGCAGTGCGGTGACGAACACCTCCGCCGCCGGAGTGAGCGACCGCCCCCGTTCCGTCGCCGCGTACACCGCCCGCGCAGGGGCGTCCTCGTCGCGCACCGGCAGCAGCACGACGTCCGGCCGTACGGACGAGGCGGCGAGCGCCGGGACCAGCGCGACGCCGAGGCCCGCGGCGACATAGCCCTGCTTGGCGGTCCACTCGGCGACGACGTGCGCCACTCGCGGCCGGAAGCCCTCCCGCAGTGCCGCGTCGAGGAGGGTGCCGTCGGGCCGGGCGGAGCCGGACACCCAGTCGGCGTCGGCGAGTTCGCCCAGCCGCACCGGTCCACCGCGACCGGAGAGGGGGTGCCCGGCCGGGACGGCGACGTACAGGGACTCGTCCAGGAGGTGACGCAGCGCGTACGGCTCCAGCGCCGCGCGGCCCGTCGTGGACACCACCGCCAGGTCGAGGTGCCCGGTGCCCAGCCGCTCCAGCAGGGCCGGGGTGAGCCCCTCCTCCCGCGTGACGCGCACACCCGGGCAGCGGTCCCGGAACGCGGCCAGGGCGCGCGGCACCAGCGCCGCGTCCGCCGTCGCGAACGCCCCGAACCGCAGCCGCCCGTGGGCGCCCTCCCGCAGCGCCGCCAGCTCGCGCCGGGCACCGTGCAGGGCCTCGGCGACGGACTCCGCGTACGGCACCAGCGCCCGCCCGGCCTCCGTCAACCGCACCCCTCGGGGCAGCCGGTCGAAGAGCGGGCCCCCGCCCAGGGCCGCCTCCAGCGAGGAGATCTGCCGGGACACCGCGGACTGCGTCCACCCCAGGGTCCGCGCGGCGACGGTGAACGAGCCGTGGCGGACGACCTCCAGAAACGCCCGCAGCCAGACAGTGGAGAGTTCGGGCAGAGCCATACGATGCGGATCCGGCATGCCGACCATGCTGGACATTCGCTTGTCGCATCGCAAGTCCCGTCCTAGCGTCGGGACATGGAGATCACCCTCGACAACCCCACCGGCGCGCCCCAGCCCCTGAGCCCCTACTACTCCCAGGTCGCCCGCGTCCAACAGGCGGACGGCAGCGCCCTGTTGTTCCTCTCCGGGCAGATCGCCGAGGGCGCCACACTCGCCGAGCAGAGCCGGGGCGTCTTCGAGGCGATCGACGCCCTGCTGAGGGCGCACGGGGCGGGCCTGGCGGACGTCATCAACATCCGTACGTATCTCACCGACATCGGCCGGCTCGCCGAATACGGCGCCGTACGCGGGGAGTTCCTCACCGGTACCCCGCCGACCAGCATGACCTTCGAGGTGTCCCGGCTGTTCCGCCCCGAGGCGCTGATCGAGGTGGAGGTGGTGGCGGCGGTGCCCGCGGCTTCGGCCGGCCGGCCGGATTCCCTCCTCGTCCGGCAGCCGCAGGCGCGTTTCTGATTCGCTCGCAGGCCGCCGAGGGCAGGATGGAAGTGTCCGTGCACCGCTACACCGACTGGACGTACGAGTCGGTCGACATCACGGGCTCCACGGTCACCGTGCGGATCCGCAACAGCGGCGCGCGGCCGGGGCGCGAGGTCGTGCAGCTCTACCTCGCCCCCACCGGGACGGCCCCGGCCCCCGAACGCCCGGTCCGCTGGCTGGCCGGCTTCGCCGGCGTCGAGGCGGGCCCCGGGGAGAGCGCCGAGGTCACCGTGGAGATCCCGGACCGTGCCTTCGAGGTGTGGGACGAGGCGGACCACCGGTGGTCCTTTGTGAAAGGTTCGTACGAAATCCAGGTAGGCCGCTCGATCGCGGACCGCAGGATCACCGCGACGATTAACGTGTGAACCGGCGCCCGTCGCCCCACTGACAGCCCCGGTCCGGGACCTGACCCCTGGACCGGGGCAACATCCTTTCGGCGGCTCTTCGGCGGCTTTTCGGTCGCGTGCCTCGCCGGCCGCCCCGCCCCTACCGGACCGAGAAGCCGTACACCGTCTCCGACCGGTACGCGGACCCCGGCCGCAGCACGGTGCTCGGGAACTCCGGGCGGTTCGGCGAGTCGGGGAAGTGCTGGGTCTCCAGCGCGATGCCCTCGCCGGGCTCGAAGGGCTCGCCCAGGTGGTCGGCGGTGTACAGCTGGAGCCCCGGCTCGGTGGTCGCCACCGTCAGCACCCGCCCGGACGCCGGATCGTGCAGCTCGGCCACCTCGACCGAGGTGTCCGTGACGCCCTTGTCGAGCACGAAGTTGTGGTCGTAGCCGGCGCCGACCTTGCGGGCCGAACGGAAGTCGAAGCGGCCGTCCGCCACCTGCGCGAGCTCACCCGTCGGGATCAGGTCCGCGTCCACCGGCGTGTACCGGGAGGCGGCCAGCCGCAGTTCGTGGCCGCCCGCGCCGCCGCTCCCCGGACCGCCCAGGTTGAAGTAGCTGTGGTTGGTCAGGTTCACCACCGTCGGCGCGTCCGTGACCGCCTCGTACACGAACCGCAGCGCCCCCGACGCGTCGAGCGTGTACGTCGCCGTCACCTCCAGGCGGCCCGGGAAGCCCTCCTCGCCGTGCGGGGCGACCCGGCTGAGCCGCAGCCCGTGCTCGACCGGCACGACGTCCCACACCCGCTTGTCGAAGCCGTGCGGGCCGCCGTGCAGCGAGTTCGGAGCGTTGTTCGGCTCCAGCGCGTACGTCACGCCGTCCAGCGGGAAGCGGGCGTGCGCGATCCGGTTGGCGTACCGCCCGATCAGCGCGCCGAGGAAGGGCTCCGGGTGTGCGAGATAGCCCTCCAGGTCCGCGAACCCCAGCACCACGTTCGCCGCGCGCCCGTCCCGGTCCGGGACCTCGACGGACTGCACGATCCCGCCGTACGAAAGGACCCGCACCCGCGTGCCCGCCCGCTCCAGAGTCCAGCGGTGCACCTCAGTGCCGTCGGAAAGTGTTCCGAAGTGTTCGCTCATGAGCGAAACCCTAAATCACGAGGCCTTCGCGGTGACCCCCCGATAGGCCAGCTCAGCGAGGTGCGCCTGCCCGTTCTTGCTCGGGTGGAACCAGTCCCAGTGGCTCAACTGGTCGGTACCGAACCTGAAGTCGTACACCGCCCCGCCGTCGAACCGGCACCGCAGGTCCTTCGCGCAGACCTCCGACAGCACCGAGTTGTAGTCCTCCACCCGCTTCTGCACGGTCTCCCGCCGCGTGGTCGCCGCCGCGTCCAGCGCGTCCGCGTCGCCCAGCATCGACGGGCACAGGCCCAGCTTCCACACCTGCTTGCCCAGCACGTTCGTCCGCCCCTGCGACCACAGCCGCTTCAGGTTCGGCACGCTCGTCACGTACACCTGCGTCTTCGGCAGCGCCCGGCGCAGCGTGCTCAGCGCGTCCTGGAACTCCGTCCGGAAGTCGGCCACCGACGTCATCGCCGCCGTCGACTCCCGGCACGCGTCGTTCGCCCCCGCCATCACCGTCACCAACTGCGGTTTCTCGGCCGCCGCCTGGGTCATCTGGGCCGGCAGGTCCGCCATCCGGGCCCCGGTCGCCGCGTAGTTCCAACTGCGCGTGGCCGCCTTGGCGGCGCCCAGCAGCCGGACGGCGAGACTGTTCACCTCGGCGCTGTCGCCGGTCGCCCAGGACACCTCGGGGCAGTCCGCGAGCACGGTACACGCGTCGAAGCCGCGGGTGATGGAGTCGCCCACCGCCGCCACCGAGGACGGGCTGGAGTCCCACAACGGGGTCGGCGACGGCGACGGCTTCGTCTGCCGGGCCCGGGTGCCCGAGGACCCCTCGGCATCGCCGCCCCCCAGTGCGTCACAGCCGGCCAGGCCCAGGACGGCCGCCGTCGTGCCCGCGAGCACGGCCCGCGCGTGCCGGTTCCGTTTCCGCATCCGCTCGTGTTCCCCTCGCTCCTCGAACAACGCCCCCCTATGACAACGCGCGGGAGTTCCCGGCGAATCACACCCACAAGATGGAACGCCTCACGCCCGTACAGGCGTCCTGCCGAGTGAATGGCGGAGGTTTCACGGCACTGGGACCGACGGTACGTCACACTCCTTGCGCCGCCGCACGGTAGCCTCGCCATCAACGCGGCTGCCTGCCACCGCAGCCATGCCGGCCTGCAAGACTGTCCCGCTCTGCCCGGAGGTCCCGGTGACGACACGTGGAGTTCTGTACGTGCACTCCGCGCCGCGCGCGCTGTGCCCACACGTCGAGTGGGCCGTCGCCGGGGTGCTCGGCACGCGCGTCAACCTCGACTGGATCCGGCAGCCCGCCGCGCCCGGCACCTGGCGCTCGGAGTTCTCCTGGAAGGCCGAGGCCGGCACGGCGTCCAAGCTGGCCTCCGCACTGCGCGGCTGGCACCTGCTGCGCTTCGAGGTCACCGCCGAGCCCTGCGCCACCGCCGAGGGCGAGCGCTACAGCTGCACGCCCGACCTGGGCATCTTCCACGCCGTCACCGGCATCCACGGCGACATCCTCATCCCCGAGGACCGGCTGCGCGCCGCCCTGCTGCGCAGCCAGCGCGGCGAGACGGACCTGGAGGCCGAGCTCTCCAAGCTGCTCGGCAAGCCGTGGGACGACGAGCTGGAACCGTTCAGATACGCGGGCGAGGGCGCCCCGGTGCGCTGGCTGCACCAGGTGGTGTAGGGCTTTCAGGGGCGCGGGGAACTGCGTGATCAGCCCCCACCGGCTCGCAGCCGGCTGACACTCGCAGCCGGCTGACGACAGATCACGAGACGGCGATGGCCCGACCCCACCGAGGGGGCCGGGCCATCGCCGTTCAGACCGACAGCGGCGCTTCTCAGACCGTGCGGAACGCCAGCACCACGTTGTGCCCGCCGAACCCGAACGAGTCGTTCAGGGCGGCGATACGGCCCTCGACGGGCAGCTTGCGCGCCTCGCCCCGCACGATGTCCGCGTTGGCCTCGGCCTCGGGGTCGAGGTTCTCGACGTTGATGGTCGGCGGAGCGATCCGGTTGTACAGCGCGAGGACCGTCGCGACGGACTCCACGCCGCCCGCGCCACCGAGCAGATGACCGGTCATCGACTTGGTCGCGGAGATCGCCATGTGGTCGGCGTCGTCACCGAACACCTTGCGCAGCGCCTTCAGTTCGGCCACGTCACCGGCCGGCGTCGAGGTGGCGTGCGCGTTGACGTGCACGATCTCCGCCGGGTTCAGGTCGGTGCTGTCCAGCAGGTTCTGCAGGGCGTGCGCGATACCGCGGCCCTCGGGCTCCGGCTGCACGATGTCGTGGGCGTCGGAGGAGATGCCCTGGCCGACCGCCTCCGCGTACACCCGGGCCCCGCGCTGCGCGGCGTGCTCGGCGGACTCCAGGACGATCACGCCGGCGCCCTCGCCCATGACGAAACCGTCGCGGGCGACGTCGTAGGGACGCGAGGCGCCCTGCGGGTCGTCGTTGTTCTTGGACATCGCCATCATGTTGCCGAACGCGGCGATGGGCAGCGGGTGGATCGCCGCCTCCGTACCGCCGGCGACCACGATGTCGGCGCGGCCCGTACGGATCATCTCGATGGCGTAGCCGATGGCCTCCGCGCCCGACGCGCACGCCGAGACCGGCGTGTGCACGCCCGCGCGGGCGCCCACGAGCAGCCCCACGTTGGCGGAGGGGCTGTTCGGCATCAGCATGGGCACGGTGTGCGGGGAGACGCGGCGGACGCCCTTCTCCTTCAGCACGTCGTACTGGTCGAGCAGGGTGGTCACGCCGCCGATGCCGGAGGCGATGACCGCGCCGAGCCGGTCGGGGTCGACATCGCCCTCGCTGCCGTCCTCACCGGCCTTGCCGGAGAAACCGGCGTCCTTCCAGGCTTCCTGGGCCGCGATCAGCGCGAACTGCGCCGAGCGGTCCAGCTTGCGGGCCTGCGGCCGCGGGATGACCTCGAGGGGTTCCACCGCGACCGGGGCCGCGATACGGACGGCCTGCTGGGCCGCCCAGTCCTGCTCCAGGACCTTGACACCGGACTTACCGGCGACCAGGCCCTCCCAGGTAGAGGCTGCGTCGCCACCCAGCGGTGTGGTTGCGCCGATACCGGTGACGACCACGGTGCGATTGGTCGGGCTCACGGATTCTTTCTCCAACGTTACGAGGATTCAGCGGCGCCACCGCCGGGTGGCGGGGCAGTTCAGCCCAGGGGACCGATGGATCAGGCCTGGTTCTTGAGGATGTAGCTCGTCGCGTCGCCGACGGTCTTGAGGTTCTTGACGTCCTCGTCCGGGATCTTGACCTCGAAGCGCTCCTCGGCGGCGACGACGACCTCGACCATGGACAGCGAGTCGACGTCCAGGTCGTCGGTGAAGGACTTGTCCAGCTGGACGTCCTCAACCGGGATGCCGGCGATCTCGTTCACGATGTCGGCGAGACCGGCGACGATCTCTTCCTGAGTGGCGGCCATTTGGCGCTCCTTCTTTGATATTCCAGAGGGTGTGGCATGGGGTGTCTCCCGCACCGGACCGGATGATCCGGCACGGAGTGCCTAGGGGAGGGTAACGACAGTGGCGGCGTAGACGAGACCCGCCCCGAATCCGATGACGAGCGCGGTGTCGCCGCTCTTCGCCTCGCCGGTCGCCAGAAGCCGCTCCATGGCGAGCGGGATCGAGGCGGCCGAGGTGTTGCCGGTGGTGCGCACGTCACGGGCGACCATGACGGACTGGGGCAGCTTGAGAGTCTTCACCATCGAGTCGATGATCCGCTCGTTGGCCTGGTGCGGGATGAAGACGTCGAGTTCGTCGGCGGTGATGCCGGCGGCCTCCAGCGCCTCCTTGGCGACCTTCGCCATCTCGAAGACGGCCCAGCGGAAGACCGCCTGGCCCTCCTGCGTGATCGCGGGGAACTTGGCGACCTCGCCGTCGCGGTAGTCCGTCCACGGCACGGTCTGCTTGATGGTCTCCGACTTGTCGCCCTCGGAGCCCCAGACCGTCGGGCCGATCGCCGGCTCCTTGGACGGGCCGACCACGACCGCGCCCGCGCCGTCGCCGAACAGGAAGGCCGTCGCACGGTCCTCCAGGTCGGTCAGGTCGGACAGCCGCTCGACGCCGATCACGAGCACGTACTCGGCGGAACCTTCCACCACCATGCCCTTGGCGAGGGTGAGGCCGTAGCCGAAGCCCGCGCAGCCGGCCGAGATGTCGAAGGCGGCGGCCTTGTTCGTGCCGAGCTTGTCGGCGATCTCGGTGGCGACGGCCGGCGTCTGCTTGAAGTGCGAGACGGTCGACACGACCACCGCGCCGATCTGCTGGGCGGTGATCCCGGCGTCGGCGATGGCCTTGCCGGACGCCTCGACGGACATGGCGGCGACGGTCTCCTCGTCGTTCGCCCAGTGCCGGGTCTCGATGCCGGAGCGCGAGCGGATCCACTCGTCGGACGAGTCGATCGTCTCGAGGATCACCTCGTTGGGGACGACCCGGATGGGCCGGTAGCCGCCGACTCCGAGGATGCGTGCGTACGGGGAGCCCTTGCTGGGCTTGATCTTCGCCATCAGGGCTCCTCAGGCGACGCCGTGCTCGGCGATGAGCTCGCGAGCGGCGTCGAGGTCGTCGGGGGTCTTCAGCGCCAGCGTCTTCACACCGGGCAGGGCGCGCTTGGCGAGGCCGACCAGCGTGCCGCCGGGGGAGACCTCGATCAGCGCGGTCGCGCCGAGCTCCTTGAAGGTCTCCATGCACAGGTCCCAGCGGACCGGGTTGGCGACCTGGCCGACCAGCCGCTCCAGGATCTCGGCGCCGGTGGCGACGGACCGCCCGTCCCGGTTGGAGACGTAACGGATCTTCGGGTCGGCCGGCGTGAGCTCCACGGCGGCCTTGGCGAGGGTCTCGACCGCGGGGGCCATGTGGCGCGTGTGGAAGGCGCCGGCCACCTTCAGCGGGACGACCTTGCGGACGCCCTCGGGCTTGTCCTCGTTCAGCGCGGCGAGCTGCTCCAGCGTGCCCGCGGCGACGATCTGGCCCGCGCCGTTGATGTTCGCCGGGGTGAGCCCCAGCTTCTCCAGGTGCGCGACGGAGACCTCGGGGTCGCCGCCGAGCAGCGCGGACATGCCGGTCTCGGTGATCGCGGCGGCGTCGGCCATGGCCAGGCCACGCTTGCGTACGAGGGTCAGCGCGGCGGTGTCGTCGAGAACTCCGGCGAAGGTGGCGGCGGTGATCTCGCCGACGCTGTGGCCGGCGACGGCGCCGGGCGCGATGTCGCCGAGCGCCGCGGCGGACAGGATTCCGGCGGCCACCAGCAGCGGCTGGGCCACCGAGGTGTCACGGATCTCGTCCGCGTCGGCGTGGGTGCCGTAGTGGGCGAGGTCCAGGCCGATGGCGTCCGACCACGCGGCGACGCGGGCGGCGGCACCGGGGAGTTCGAGCCAGGGGGTCAGGAAGCCGGGCGTCTGGGCGCCCTGGCCGGGAGCGACGAGTACGAGCACTCTCACACTCTCTCTTGTGGACGGCCAAAGCCGCCCGTGGGGACAGGGACGAAGAACGGCAGGGGGTTTTGTGGAGCCCCGACAAAAGCCTAGGTCTGAGGATCGCCGTCGACCAGGCGCCCCAGGATCAGCGCGATCCGGAGCGTGAACGCGGAGCGTACATCCGAGGGTGACCAACCGGTGACGTCTGTCACACGTCGAAGCCGGTACCGCACGGTGTTCGGATGGACGAAGAGCATCCGCGCGGCCCCTTCGAGGCTGGACGCCTGTTCGAGATAGACGGCGAGCGTCTCCAGGAGCGCGGACCCGGCCTCTTCGAGCGGTCTGTAGATCTCCTCCACCAACTGCTCACGCGCACCGGGATCACCGGCGATCGCGCGCTCCGGCAGCAGATCGTCCGCCAGCACCGGCCGGGGGGCGTCCTGCCATGCGGAACCGGCCTTGAGTCCGGCCGCGGCGGCCTGTGCGGACCGGGTCGCGGCGAGCAGGTCGGGTACGACGGGACCGGCCACCACGGATCCCGCGGCGAACGGTCCGATCAGCGACCTGGCGACGGCGAGCGGGTTGTCGCTGCCACCGGCGATCACTACCAGCCGGGAGCCGAGCACCCCGGTGAGGACCTGGAGCTTGGCGTGTCGCGCGGCCCGCCGGATCGCCTCGACGGTCAGCTCGGAGTCGCCGTCGGGCGCGGTCCCGAGGACCACACACACATGTTCGGGCGCGTTCCATCCCAGGGCGGCGGCCCGGCTCACCGCCCCCTCGTCGGCCTCACCGCTCAGCACGGCGTTCACGACGAGCGACTCAAGCCGGGCGTCCCAGGCGCCGCGTGCCTCGGCGGCCTGGGCGTAGACCTGGGCGGTGGCGAAGGCGATCTCCCGGGCGTACACGAGGAGCGCCTCGCGCAGCACGTTCTCGTCACCGGGGGCCGCGACCTCGTCGATCGCGGACTCCATGACCTCGATGGTGGTGCGCACCATCTCGACGGTCTGGCGCAGCGTGATGGCCCGGGTCAGCTCACGCGGCGCGGTCCCGAACACATCCGTGGAGATGGCCTGCGGGGCGTCAGGATGCCGGAACCACTCGGTGAAGGCGGCGATGCCCGCCTGGGCGACCAGCCCGATCCAGGAACGGTTCTCCGGGGGCATCGCCCGGTACCACGACAGTGTCTCGTCCATCCGCGCGATGGCCTGGGCGGCGAGACTTCCGGAGGACTTCTCCAGCCGCTTCAGCGTCGCGGGGTGGGGGTGGACGGCGTGCGCCGCGGGATCGGGGTGACTGGTTTCGGGTTCGGGCACGGGACAAGACTGCCTTATCGGGACGGGGGCGTGCGCCGCCGGGTCGCGGGCGGGGGCGGCGCGCGGTCGTCCCACGGTCGTCGCCCGGGCGGGGGCGGGTCTACCGTTGACGCGTGATGGACGTACGGCGCGCCGACGAGCGCTACCGAGGCGGGGACCCGGCCGCCGGGATCGACACCCGGCACGCTTTCTCCTTCGGCTCCCACTACGACCCCGGCAACCTCCGCTTCGGCCCGCTGATCGCCTGCAACGAGGAGCGCCTCGCGCCCGGCGCCGGCTTCGACGAACACCCCCACAGCCACACCGAGATCGTGACCTGGGTCGTCGAGGGCGAGCTCACCCACCGTGACTCGGCCGGCCACGAGAGCGTGGTCCGGCCCGGGGACGTGCAGCGGCTCAGCTCCGCGGGCGGCGTGCGGCACGTGGAACGCAACGACGCCGACGTGCCCCTGGCCTTCGTCCAGATGTGGCTGGCCCCCTTCGGCCCCGGCGGCGACCCGTCCTACGAGACGGTCCGCGGCATCGCCGACTCCACCCCGTACGCCGTCCCCGAGGCGGGAGCGATGCTGTACGTACGGCGACTGGGCGCGGGAGAGCGCACGGCGGTGCCGGACGCGCCGCACGTCTACGTCCACGTCGTACGCGGCGAAGTCCTGCTGGACGGCGAGCGGTTGGGCCGGGGCGACGCGGCCCGCATCACGGACGCGAAGGACCTGGAGGCGGAAGGGGTGACGGGCGCCGAACTGCTGGCGTGGATCTTCGGCCCGTCCGGCGTCTGAGGACGAGGCCGTTCAGGCCGACAGCGGGGGTCCGGCGGCGGCAGCCCCAGGTCCGGGGGCGGGAACCCTCAGCCCCGCACCTCCGCCAGCACCGCGTCCGTGAACGCGGGCCACGCCTCCACCGCCCACGGCCCGAACGCCCGGTCGGTGAGAGCGGCCCCGGCGACGCCCGCCTCCGGATCGACCCACAGGAACGTACCGGACTGACCGAAGTGCCCGAAGGTGCGCGGCGAGGAGGAACTCCCCGTCCAGTGCGGTGACTTGGAGTCGCGGATCTCGAAGCCGAGCCCCCAGTCGTTGGGGTTCTGGTGCCCGTACCCCGGCAGCACGCCCTTCGTCCCCGGGTACTGCACGGTCGTCGCCGCCGCCACCGTCCGCGGATCCAGCAGCCGGGGCGCCTGCACCTCCGCGGCGAACCGCAGCAGGTCCTCGACCGTCGAGACGCCGTCCTTCGCCGGAGAGCCCTCCAGGGAGGTGCCGGTCATGCCCAGCGGCTCCAGCACCGCCTGCCGCAGATACTCCGCGAACGGGATCTCCGTCGCCTTCGCCAGATGGTCGCCGAGCTGCTCGAACCCGGCGTTGGAGTACAGCCGCCGCTCCCCGGGAGGCGCCGTCACCCGGTGCTCGTCGAAGGCCAGCCCGGAGGTGTGCGCGAGGAGGTGGCGGACCGTGGCCCCGGGCGGCCCGGCCGGTTCGTCCAGCTCGATCGCCCCCTCCTCGTACGCGACGAGGGCGGCGTACGCGGCGAGCGGCTTGGTGACCGAGGCCAGCGGGAAACGCCGGTCGGCCGGGCCATGGGTCCCCAGGACCGTACCGTCGGCCCGTACGACACCCGCCGAGGCGGAGGAGACCGGCCAGCTCTCGATCGACGCGAGGCTCTTCAACGACATGCCGTCGACCCTATGCCGTCCGGCCCGCGCGGCTCACAGCAGCAGCTCCAGCAACGGGTCCGGCTTGGGCCTGAAGCCCAGGGAGGCGTAGAGGGGGGCGGCGTCGGCGGAGGCGGTGAGGTGGACATGTACGGCGCCCCGCGCCCGGAACCAGTCCAGCAGCGCGTCCATGCCGGCGCGCGCGTACCCGCGGCGGCGCGCGTCCGGGTCGGTGGCGACACTGAAGACGAAACCGATGATCCCCCGCGGGTTGCCGGCCCGGCCGATCCGGTACTCGATCGTCCCGACGACCAGGGCGGCCAGCGTCCCCGGCCGTTCCGGGTGATCCACGACGAAGGCCGCGAAGTCCCCGTCCGGCTCGGACAGCCGCTCCCGCAGCGTGGGCAGCGACTCGGCATGCCAGCCGGTGGAGGCGTCCACCGAGAACGTCGAGTCGATCATCACCTGGCGCAGCCGCAGTACTTCGGCGGCGTCCTCGGGCAGGGCACGGCGTACAAGACTCATGTCCCGCACGCTAACCAGCGTGATCTGGCCGCGTCCCCCGGTTTTCTTACCGTTTCCGCTTGCTTGGAGCGCACTCCAAGGCCATAGCGTGGAGGTCATGACGGTGTTGCAGACCACGCCCGTGACCATCGAGCAAACCCCGAACCCCCCGGACGTCTGCTCCGCGCCACCCCCGCGGCACCCCCGTCCGGACGGGAAGGACAGCTACACGATCAGCGAGGTCGTCGCCTTCACCGGCCTCACCGCCCACACCCTGCGCTGGTACGAGCGGATCGGGCTGATGTCCCACATCGACCGCTCGCACACCGGCCAGCGCCGCTACAGCAACCGTGACCTGGACTGGCTCGACCTCGTCGGGAAGCTGCGGCTGACCGGCATGCCGGTCGCCGACATGGTGCGGTACGCCGAGCTGGTGCGGGAGGGCGAGAGCACGTTCCGCGAGCGGTACGAGCTGTTGGAGGCGACCCGGCGGGACGTCCGGGCCCGGATCGCCGAACTCCAGGACACCCTCGCCGTGCTCGACCGGAAGATCACGTTCTACGCGGACGCCACCGGTGTCCAGTACCACGAAACGGAAGGGACCGCCCGATGACCGACCACAGGATCCCGACGGCACGACTCGGCGGGCAGGGCCCCGAGATCGGCGTCCAGGGCCTCGGCTGCATGGGCATGAGCTTCGCCTACGGCCCCCCGGACGCCAAGGAGTCCGAGGCCACCCTGGAACGCGCCCTGGAGCTGGGCGTCACGATGTTCGACACGGCCGACGCGTACGGCGCGGGCGAGAACGAGAAGTTCCTCTCCCCGTTCTTCAAGGCCCACCGCGACGAGGTCGTGATCGCGACCAAGTTCGCCCTGGCGGTCCCGCCGGACGACCCGACCCGGCGGATCATCCGCAACGACGCGCCCTACATCCGTCAGTCCGTCGAGGCGAGCCTGACGCGGCTGGACGTCGACGTCATCGACCTCTACTACATGCACCGGCGCGATGTGAACGTGCCGATCGAGGACACCGTCGGTGTGATGGCCGAGCTGGTGCGCGAGGGCAAGGTCAAGCAGTTGGGCCTGAGCGAGGTGACGGCCGCCGAACTGCGCGCGGCCCAGGAGGTCCATCCCATCGCCGCGGTGCAGTCGGAGTGGTCGCTGTTCAGCCGCGACATCGAGGCCCAGGTGGTCCCGGCGGCCCGCGAGCTGGGCGTGACCCTGGTCGCGTACTCCCCGCTCGGCCGGGGATTCCTCACCGGCTCCTTCGCCGACGCCGACCAGGACCTCACCGCCGACGACTTCCGCCGTCAGCAGCCCCGCTTCACCGGCGACAACGCCACGGCCAACGGGGCACTCCTGGACCCGGTCCGCGCGATAGCCGAGGCCCACGGGGCGACGCCCGGCCAGATCGCCCTGGCCTGGGTCCAGCAGCAGTCCCAGGTCCACGGCCTGTCGGTGGTCCCGATCCCGGGCACCCGCAGGCCCACCCGGGTCGAGGAGAACGCGGCGGCGACGACCATCGAACTGACGCCTGCGGAACTGGCGTTGCTGGAGCCCATCGCGGGCAAGGTGGCAGGCGACCGTTACCCGGACATGAGGTTCACGTCCGCCGGACGCGAGTGAGAGCCGGGGTCCGCAGCACCTCTGGCCCGCCTTAGAGCTCGGCCAGCAATTCGGCCTTCTTCGTGGAGAACTCCTCGTCGGTGACCAGTCCGGCCAGGTGCAGCTCCCCGAGGTGCCGGATCCGCTCGGCGATGTCGGCGGGGTCCCGGCGCGGCACGGCCGCGGCCGGGACAGCCGCCGCCTGGACCGCAAACGCGGATCCGCGTCCGCGGACCGCCGCGAGGACCGCCGCCGCGAACGGCAGTGACTCGTGCACCGGCCCGTACCCCAGCCCGAAGACGACGGCCGCCGGATCCTGGTCCGCCTGGGCCGGAGCGGCCTCGCCGCGCAGCAGCCGCAGATGGCCCTCGAACACCTCGGGCGAGCGCCACTCGACCCCGCTCAGCGCGGACACCGCGAAACTCTGGTCGCCGGCCTTCCACTTCGCCGACGACGCCCCCGTCCAGAACCACCGGAACCGCACGGTGCGCCCGTCGAACGAGGCCTTGCCGTCGTACGCCTTGAACGACAGCGGCGCCTCGGGCGCGTCCACCAGGAACCGTTCCGCCGGCCCGGAGTCGGTCAACCGCGACCGCAGCTCGTCGGCGTAGTACTCGGCGAGCGTCTCCCGTTCGGCGGGCAGCACCAGCCGGTACGGGTCGCACCCTTCCTTGAGCTGTCCCGCGGCCGCCTCCATCAACGGATCGGCTCCCGGCCTCGGCTCCGCCTGGAGCACGACCGTCCCACGCTTGCCGGCGGTCAGCGTCACCCGGCCGATGGCCGCCAGGGGAATCCGGCGCTCGCCCAGTGCCGACAGCAGCTTGGGCGTGCGCAGCCCCCGCTGGTAGCGGATGAGGACGGAGTCGGAATCGAACTCCCAGGCGGCATGAATTCCGGCCAGTACGTCACCCATGCGGCTCATCGTATGCGGGACACCCATTCTTCGTCCCCTCCCCGCGCGCCCCGCAATTCCTGCGTCTCTACGCGCGTCCGGCCTCAGTCGTATCGGACAAACCCACCGTGCAGGCGGCATCATCGTGGGCGCACTCCACCGAGCGGTACGCGCCGGTGCCGATCTCGGCGAAGTTGCGCAGGCTGTCCGTACCCGGTTCGAAGTAGCCGCCGTGGCCCTTGGCCTCCCGCGCCGACAGCACCCGCGCGCCGAACTCCCGCGCCATCGGGTCCTCGCCGTGCCCGAGGCCGCCGACCTCCAGGTGCGGCACGTCCTGCACCCAGTCGTCGGCGTCCCGCATCGCCCACACCCGGGCGTCGGTGTCCAACTGGGCCGCGTTCTCCACCCGCATCCCGGGGCTGCCGGCCACCGCGATGTCGGCCACCCGGTCCGGCATCGTGTGCGCGGCGACCCCGCACACCACCGAGCCGTAGCTGTGGCAGAACATCGAGACGGGCGCACTGCCCGGCAGGGCCGTCAGCAGGGCGTTCAGCCGGACGGCGCCGCTCTCGGCGCGCATCGCGGTGGCCGAGTCGATGCCGAGGCCGTCGGGGGAGGTGTAGTCGGCCCAGGCGATCACGGCCGTACGCGTCGAGGGGCTCGCCTCGCGCTCGGCCGCGTACAGGGCCTCGGCCATGCCGGCCGGCGCCGAGTACTTGCGGTTCGTGCGCTGGAAGGTGAGCAGGTCGGTGTCGACGCCGGGGACGACGACGGAGATCCGCTCGGCCTTGTCCAGGCTGCCGAACACCTCGGCGACCCGGCCGGAACCCTCCGGATCGAAGGCGAGGATCTGCCGGCCGGCGGTGCTCATCGACTCGTAGCGGTGCATGCGCCGGCCGGCCAGCCGCTGCCCCGAGGGCGTGAGCCGGCTGTCGTGCGTACGGGTGCGCTCGAGCCGCACCTGCTGGAGCAGTGCCACCCGGTTGGCGAGGTAGCGCAGCTCGGCGGGGGCGCCGTTCATGTTGCCCACCGCGAGCGGATAGTCGTGCGCGAGCACGGTCCGCTGCGGGGCGGTCAGCGAGGCGAAGAAGCGGGCGAGCCGGGCGGGGGCGGAGCCGGGGTCCGGCAACCGGTGCCCGGCCAGCCGACCGTGCTCCCACTCCGAGCGCGAGGTCTGCAGGGCGGTGGTCTCCCGCTGGTGGCGCAGGGCCGTCCAGCCGGTGGTCGCCAGCATCACGAACACCACGGCCAGGGCGGCCAGTGCGCGCCAGACGTTGAGTTGCGGGGAGGTGCCGAAGGAAGTCACTGAAAGGACACACTAGGAGAACGGGAGGGTCTCGGGTGACCCAAGTGACGGGGATCACGTTTCAGTGAGCATGGCATGGGTCATAAGGCTCTTTACGGCCTATGGCCGTCAGATGTTCCCGTCCGTCAGGCGTCCACGTCCTCAGGCCTCGCGCCAGTCTCCCAGCAGGGCGGGAGACACCCCGTCGAGATAGAGGGACGTCAGCACGCGGATCCCGTCCAGGCTGAAGTCCGCGCCCGTGGTCCACTGCCGTTCCGTCACCCGCATCACGCCGCTGAACACGGCCACCGCCAGCCGCGGTCGCGGATCGGCGTCCACGTCGAGCCCCTCGCGCTCGGCGATCACCCGCGCGAGGTCCTCCTCCACCTCCGCCGAGCGCCGCAGATGCGCGGCGAGCAGTACCGGCGTCGACTCGATCACCCGGTACATGCGCAGATACAGCTCCACGGGTACGACGGACTCGACGACCTCGTTGATCGAGTGCCAGCCGTCCAGCACCGCCTGGCGCAGCGCCTCCATCGGCGGCTCGTGCGGCGGGCGTTCGCGCACCGCCTCGACGAACCGCTCCACCGTCATCTCCACCAGGGCGAGCGCGGCCTCGTCCTTGCCCGTGAAGTAGCGGAAGAACGTGCGCTGCGAGACGTCGACGGCGGCGGCGATCTCGTCGACCGTGGTCCGCTCGTATCCCCGCGAGGTGAACAGTTCCACCGCGGCGCGCAGCAGCGCGTCCCGGGTGCGCTGCTTCTTGCGCTCACGCAGAGTTTCCATGATGTGTCAGTTACCGACTTATGAACTCGTTTGTCAATTGTCAGCGGCTGTCACTAATCTCGAACGCATGACCAGTCAGACGACCATCGACGCGACGGGACCGGGCGGCAAGGGACCGGCGGACCCGCCGGACGGCCCGCTCACCAAGGGGCTGCGCGGCCACCCTTGGTTCACCCTCATCACCGTCGCCGTCGGCGTCATGATGGTGGCCCTCGACGGCACCATCGTGGCCATCGCCAACCCGGCCATCGCCAGCGACCTGGGCGCCACCTTCGCCGAGGTCCAGTGGATCACCAACGCCTACTTCCTCGCCCTCGCGGTCTCCCTGATCACCGCGGGCAAGCTCGGTGACCGCTTCGGCCACCGTCAGACGTTCCTGATAGGCGTCGTCGGCTTCGCGGCCGCCTCCGGCGCGATCGGCCTCTCCGACAGCATCGCGCTGGTCGTCACCTTCCGCGTCCTCCAGGGCCTGTTCGGCGCCCTGCTGATGCCGGCCGCGCTCGGTCTGCTGCGCGCGACCTTCCCGGCCGAGAAGCTCAACATGGCCATCGGCCTGTGGGGCATGGTCATCGGCGCGTCCACCGCCGGCGGCCCGATCCTCGGCGGCGTCCTCGTCGAGCACGTCAACTGGCAGTCGGTGTTCTTCATCAACGTGCCGGTCGGCGCCCTCGCCCTCGTCCTCGGCGTGGTGATCCTGCTCGACCACCGCGCCGAGAACGCCCCCCGCTCCTTCGACCTGCTCGGCATCGCCTTCCTCTCGGGCGCGATGTTCTGCCTGGTCTGGGCCCTGATCAAGGCGCCGACCTGGGGCTGGGCCGACGGCCTGACCTGGGCGTTCCTCGTCGGCTCCGCCGTGCTCTTCGCGGCCTTCGCCTTCTGGGAGACGAAGGTCGAGGAGCCGCTCATCCCGCTGGCGCTGTTCCGCTCGGTCCCGCTGTCGGCGGGTGTGGTCCTCATGGTCCTGATGGCGATCGCCTTCATGGGCGGCCTGTTCTTCGTGACGTTCTACCTCCAGAACGTGCACGGCATGAGCCCGATCGACGCGGGCCTGCACCTTCTCCCGCTGACCGGCATGATGATCGTCGGCTCCCCGCTCGCGGGCGCGGCGATCACCAAGCTGGGCCCGCGGATCCCGCTGGCGGGCGGTATGGCCGCCACCGCGATCGCCATGTACGGCATGTCCACGCTGGAGACGGACACCGGCAGCGGCCTCATGTCGATCTGGTTCGCCCTGCTGGGCTTCGGCCTCGCCCCGGTCATGGTCGGCGCGACGGAGGTCATCGTCGGCAACGCCCCCATGGAGCTGTCCGGCGTCGCGGGCGGTCTCCAGCAGGCGGCCATGCAGATCGGCGGCAGCCTCGGTACCGCCGTCCTGGGTGCCGTGATGGCCTCCAAGGTCGACGGTGACCTGCCCGCCAACTGGACCGGCGCGGGCCTGCCCGAGCTCACCCCCGCCCAGCTCGACCAGGCCTCCGAGGCGGTTCAGGTCGGCGTGGCGCCGGTGGCGAAGGGCACCCCCGAAGCGATCGCCGCGAAGATCACGGACGTCGCCCACGACACGTTCATCTCCGGGATGAGCCTCGCCTCCCTGGTCGCCGCCGGGGTGGCGGTCGTCGCCGTGTTCGTCGCGCTGCTCACCAAACGGGGCGAGAACGCGGAGGCGGGCGCGGGCGTGGGTCACATCTGACGGAACTTCAACAGGTTTCCCCTATCTGGGTGACGACGCTAAAGGTTCCTCGCGTCCGGGGCGCGCCACAGGTCACAGTGGGTCAAGCCCTCCGGATGGGAGGGCGGCCAGGGCCGCGGCGCGCTGCCGGAGGGGGACAGCGCGCCGACTGCCCGGCAACCGCGGGGAATGTTCCGCGTGTCGCGGGTACCCGAGGAACAACACATCCCCGGAATCCAGGGAGTTGTTCGATGGCCGGCTTCGGAAACGGCACGCGCAGGTACCCCCGCTCACGTGGCCGCATGGGGTCACGGACCGGGCCGGATCGCGCGACGCTGGGCATCGTCGGCGTCGTCTGTGCGATCGCCGGATTCTTCGCGCTGGGGATCATCCTCGGCCCGGCGGCGATCGTCTGCGGCTGGCTGGCCATGGGCCGCAGCTGGGCGGGTTCCCGTCCGGTACCTGCCCTGGTCGCCGTCGCCCTCGGCGCGATCGACACCCTGCTGGCGATCATCTGGCTGGCGGGAGCGGCGGGCACGGGCAACGGGCTGCTCTGACTTGCTCCTCGGGCTGAAGCCCGGGGATTCCGGCCTTCTCGTCCGACGGTAGCGCCGACCGTCGCCCGTCGGCCTACCGGGCCGGCTGGTGGGTCGGCACGGGCGGGGGTCCGGGGCGCAGCGTTCCGTCCGGCCCGTCCCGCAATGCCCCCTCGGGCCCGTCCCGCAGCGCGGCCACCTCCGCCCGCAGGGCGCGTACCTCTCGCGTCAGGGCCAGGATCGCCTCCGTCTGGGCGCGCTCCTCGACGTCGTCCTTGTCGAACCGGGCGATGAACCACGCGGCGATGTTCGCGGTCACGACACCGAGCAGCGCGATCCCGGAGAGCATCAGCCCGACGGCGATGATCCGCCCCAGCCCGGTGGTCGGCGCGTGGTCCCCGTACCCCACGGTCGTCATCGTCGTGAACGACCACCACAGCGCGTCACCCAGCGTGCGGATGTTCCCGTCCGGCGACTCCCGCTCGACCGACAGCACGGCGAGGGACCCGAACATCAGCAGCCCGACGACCGCCCCCACGACATACGTGGTCATCCGGATCTGCGAGGCCATCCGCGCCCGCCGCCCGACCAGCAGCAGCGTCGAGACCAGCCGCAGCAGCTTGAGCTGCTGTGCCAGCGGCAGCACCACCGCGCACAGGTCCAGCCAGTGCGTCCGCACGAACCGCCGCCGGTCGGGCGTCAGCGCCAGCCGGACCACGTAGTCCGCGGCGAACGCCCCCCACACCACCCACTCCACCGCGGTGCAGGCGGTGGTCAGGGTGTGGTCGGCCGAGGTGTCCACGATCGGCACGGCGTAGGCGACGGCGAACACCACGGCGAGGGCCAGCAACGGCCGCTGGGTCCAGAGCTCCCACCGGTCCTGTGCCGTTTTCTCCTGCATGCCCGCATCGTATGAAAACGAGGGGCCGGTGAGCCCCGTCAGGGGCGCCGGGGAACTGCGCGACCAGACCCCGACGACCCGCGGATACTCACCGGCCTCCCAGCGGAGCGACTACGCGTCGCCGCCCGCCGCGCCCGGGTCCGCCGCCGACACGTCCAGCAGCTGGTACCGGTCGACGGCCTGCTTCAGCAGCGACCGGTCGACCTTGCCCTCCTTCGCCAGCTCCGTGAGCACCCCCACGACGATCGACTGGGCGTCGATGTGGAAGAAGCGGCGAGCCGCTCCCCGGGTGTCCGCGAAGCCGAAACCGTCCGCGCCCAGCGACTGGTAGCTGCCCGGCACCCAGCGCGCGATCTGGTCCGGCACCGACCGCATCCAGTCCGAGACGGCCACGAACGGCCCCTCGGCCCCGGTCAGCTTCCGCGTCACGTACGGCACCCGCTGCTCCTCCTCCGGGTGCAGCAGGTTGTGCCGCTCGACCTCGACGGCCTCGCGCCGCAGCTCGTTCCAGGAGGTCGCGGACCAGACGTCCGCCTTGACGTTCCACTCCTCGGCGAGGATCTTCTGCGCCTCGACCGCCCAGGGGACGGCCACACCGGACGCGAGGATCTGCGCCGGGATCGCCCCCGAGGTGCCCTTGCTGAAGCGGTGGACGCCCTTGAGGATGCCCTCGACGTCCACGTCGTCCGGCTCGGCCGGGTGCTGGATCGGCTCGTTGTAGACGGTCAGGTAGTAGAAGACGTCCTCGCCGTGCGGATGCTCGTCGGAACCGCCGTACATCCTGCGCAGACCGTCCCGCACGATGTGCGCGATCTCGAAACCGAACGCCGGGTCGTAGGCGACACAGCCCGGGTTCGTGGAGGCGAGCAGCTGCGAGTGGCCGTCCGCGTGCTGGAGTCCCTCACCGGTCAGGGTCGTACGGCCGGCGGTCGCACCCAGGACGAAACCGCGCGCCAGCTGGTCCGACATCTGCCAGAACTGGTCGCCGGTCCGCTGGAAACCGAACATCGAGTAGAAGACGTAGACCGGGATCAGCGGCTCGCCATGGGTGGCGTACGCCGAGCCCGCCGCGATCAGGGACGCCGTGCAGCCGGCCTCCGAGATGCCGTCGTGCAGCATCTGCCCGGTCGGCGACTCCTTGTAGGCGAGCAGCAGATCCCGGTCCACCGCCTCGTACTGCTGGCCGAGCGGATTGTAGATCTTCGCACTCGGGAAGAAGGAGTCCATGCCGAACGTGCGGTACTCGTCGGGCGCGATCAGCACGAAGCGCTTGCCGAGCTCCTTGTCCCGCATGAGGTCCTTGAGGAGTCGCACAAAGGCCATGGTCGTCGCGATGGACTGCTGGCCGGAGCCCTTCTTCACACTCGCGTACGTCTTGTCGTCCGGTAGCGCGAGCGGCTTCGAGCGCACGACCCGGGTCGGGACATAACCGCCGAGACCCTTGCGACGGTCGTGCATGTACTGGATCTCCTCCGAGTTCCGCCCGGGGTGGAAGTACGGCGGGAGGCCGCCCTCCAGCTCCTTGTCGGAGATCGGCAGGTGCAGCCGGTCGCGGAAGCCCTTGAGGTCGGAGACCGTCAGCTTCTTCATCTGGTGGGTGGCGTTGCGGCCCTCGAAGTTCGGCCCCAGCGTCCAGCCCTTGACCGTCTTGGCGAGGATGACCGTCGGCTGGCCGGTGTGCTCCACGGCCGCCTTGAACGCCGCGTAGATCTTCCGGTGGTCGTGACCGCCACGGCCCAGGTGCAGGATCTGGTCGTCGGTCATGCCCTCGACCATCGCGCGCAGCCGCTGGTCGTCGCCGAAGAAGTGGTCGCGGATGTAGGAGCCGGACTCGGTGGCGTAGGTCTGGTACTGGCCGTCCGGCGTCGTGTTCATCCGGTTGACGAGGGTGCCGTCACGGTCCTGCGCGAGCAGCGGGTCCCAGGAGCGGTCCCAGATCAGCTTGATCACGTTCCAGCCGGCGCCCCGGAAGACCGACTCCAGCTCCTGGATGACCTTGCCGTTGCCGCGCACCGGGCCGTCGAGGCGCTGGAGGTTGCAGTTGACGACGAAGGTCAGGTTGTCCAGGCCCTCACGTGCGGCGATGGTCAGCTGGCCGAGCGACTCCGGCTCGTCCATCTCGCCGTCGCCGAGGAACGCCCACACATGCGACTTCGACGTGTCGGCGATCCCGCGCGCGTGCATGTAGCGGTTCATCCGCGCCTGGTAGATCGCGCCGATCGGGCCGAGGCCCATCGACACGGTCGGGAACTCCCAGAAGTCCGGCATCAGACGCGGGTGCGGATACGAGGACAGGCCGTGCGGCGCCTTCGACTTCTCCTGGCGGAACGCGTCCATGTTGTGCTCGCTCAGCCGGTCGAGCAGGAACGCGCGCGCGTAGATGCCCGGGGAGGCGTGGCCCTGGAAGAAGACCTGGTCGCCGCCGTCGCCCTCGTCCTTGCCGCGGAAGAAGTGGTTGAAGCCGACGTCGTAGAGGGACGCGGAGGAGGCGAAGGTGGCGATGTGGCCGCCGACCCCGATGCCGGGCCGCTGGGCCCTGGACACCATCACGGCCGCGTTCCAGCGGGTGGCGTTGAGGATCCGGCGCTCGATCTCCTCGTTGCCCGGGAAGAAGGGCTCGGCCCTGGTGGGGATGGTGTTGACGTAGTCCGTGCTGCGCATCTCGGGCACGGCCACGCGCTTCTCGCGGGCCCGTTCGATCAGCCGGAGCATCAGATAGCGGGCCCGCTCCCGGCCGCGCTCGTCGATCGCGGCGTCGAGGGAGTCGAGCCACTCCTGGGTTTCCTCGGGGTCGAAGTCAGGAACCTGACTCGGAAGGCCGCCAATGATGATCGGGTTGCGATCGGATCCGGAAGCCACGCTGTTCCTTACCTGTCAGAGGGCTGTGTGGGACGGTGTTTCTCGTTCGCGCCTCGCGGACGCCTCGCGGGGGTGTCTCGCCGACTCTCCCGTGCCTGCACCGCCCCCCATCGTGTACCTAGGGGCCGCAAACGTCATCTCTACCCCGAGGTAACCGGCACTCGTTCGAATCTCGTACCCTTGGATGGTTCTCAAATACGCAAACAGGGCAGATGGGTGTGGTGTACGTCACCATCCGTCCGAATCGCGTGCCTGGAGTTGCGTCGACACGGCCAGGATCGTCACCGTTTCGGCGGTCCGAACCGCCGGGTACTTGCGCGATCCGCCCCGCCCGTGTGGACTACGGCCAATGCCTCGCGCACGCGCGTGGCTGAGTTATTCCCGAATCATGATCAGGAGGCAACCCGTGAGCGCGACCGCGGACCACGCGGAGGAGCGGACCAGCCCTGCCGTCAGGCTGGGTTTCCAGCCCGAGCAGGTGGTCCAGGAGATCGGCTACGACGACGACGTCGACCAGGAGCTCCGCGAGTCCATTGAGGAAGTCATCGGCAGCGATCTGGTGGACGAGGACTACGACGACGTCGCCGACGCCGTGGTGCTCTGGTTCCGCGACGATGACGGAGACCTGACGGATGCGCTGGTGGACGCCACCACGTACATCGAAGAAGGCGGGTCGATCCTCCTCCTGACGCCGAAGACCGGCCGTACGGGATACGTGGAGCCGAGCGACATCTCCGAAGCCTCGACGACTGCGGGTCTGTCGGCCAGCAAGAGCGTCAGCGTGGGCAAGGACTGGAGTGGCAGCCGGCTGGTGACGCCCAAGGCCGCGAAGTCCAAGAAGTGACGTCCAGGGAGTGACGTCCGAAGAAGTGATGTGAAGTGACGCCGGACGGGCTGGGTCCTCGTGCTCAGCCCGTCCGGCGGCCTTCGGCGACCGCTGCGTAGGGTGGAGTCACCCAGACAGCCCCACCGAAGGGACATCCACGCGATGGCGATCCAGGTCGGCGACAAGGCCCCCGACTTCGAGCTCAAGGACAACCACGGTCGCACCGTGCAGCTCTCCGACTTCCGGGGCAGCAAGAACGTCGTCCTGCTCTTCTACCCCTTCGCCTTCACCGGCGTCTGCACCGGTGAGCTGTGCGAGGTGCGCGACAACCTGCCGAAGTTCGCCGACCGCGACACCCAGGTGCTCGCCGTCTCCAACGACTCCATCCACACCCTGCGCGTCTTCGCCGAGCAGGAGGGCCTGGAGTACCCGCTGCTGAGCGACTTCTGGCCGCACGGCGAGGTCAGCCGCGCCTACGGCGTCTTCGCCGAGGACAAGGGCTGCGCGGTGCGCGGCACCTTCGTCATCGACAAGGAGGGCCTGGTGCGCTGGACCGTCGTCAACGCGCTGCCGGACGCCCGCGACCTCGGTGAGTGCGTCGCCGCGCTCGACACCCTCTGATTCTTCCGCTCCAGGGCCTGCGTGGGGCGGGAACCCGTTACTAGGATCGACTCGTTGATCCGATATCCGACGCACCAGGGGCTCCCCGCCCCAGGACACCAATGGAGGACTTGTGGGAGTCAGCCTCAGCAAGGGCGGCAACGTATCGCTGACCAAGGAGGCCCCGGGCCTGACCGCGGTCATCGTCGGTCTGGGGTGGGACGTCCGCACCACGACCGGCACCGACTTCGACCTGGACGCCAGCGCGCTGCTGCTGGACAGCTCCGGCAAGGTCGGCAGCGACGCCAACTTCGTCTTCTTCAACAACCTCAAGAGCCCCGACGGCTCGGTCGAGCACACCGGTGACAACACCACCGGCGAGGGCGAGGGCGACGACGAGGCGATCAAGGTCAACCTCGCCGGGGTCCCGGCCGACATCGAGAAGATCGTCTTCCCGGTGTCGATCTACGACGCGGAGAACCGGCAGCAGTCCTTCGGCCAGGTCCGCAACGCGTTCATCCGCGTCGTGAACCAGGCCGGCGGCGCCGAGATCGCCCGCTACGACCTGAGCGAGGACGCGTCGACCGAGACCGCCATGGTCTTCGGCGAGCTGTACCGGCACGGCGCGGAGTGGAAGTTCCGGGCCATCGGCCAGGGCTACGCGTCGGGTCTGCGCGGTATCGCGCAGGACTTCGGCGTCAACGTCTGAGTCACCCGCAGGGTCCGAAGGTCCGACCGTCCGGCGCCGCACCGTTTACGGGCGGCGCCGGACGTGCAGGACAACCGAAGAGGAAGCACCTGAGCACCACCTAGGGGAGGACCAGCAATCATGGGTGTCACGCTCGCCAAGGGAGGCAATGTCTCCCTGTCCAAGGCCGCGCCGAACCTCACGCAGGTGATGATCGGACTCGGCTGGGACGCGCGCTCCACCACCGGGGCCCCCTTCGACCTCGACGCCAGCGCGCTGCTGTGCAACAGCGGCCGGGTGATGGGGGACGAGTGGTTCGTCTTCTACAACCAGCTCAAGAGCCCGGACGGCTCGGTGGAGCACACCGGCGACAACCTCACCGGTGAGGGTGAAGGCGACGACGAGTCGCTGCTGGTGGACCTCGCCAAGGTGCCGCCCCAGTGCGACAAGATCGTCTTCCCGGTCTCCATCCACATGGCGGACGAGCGGGGTCAGACCTTCGGCCAGGTCTCCAACGCGTTCATCCGCGTCGTCAACCAGGCCGACGGCCAGGAACTCGCCCGCTACGACCTGAGCGAGGACGCCGGCACGGAGACCGCGATGATCTTCGGCGAGCTCTATCGCTACCAGGGTGATTGGAAGTTCCGGGCCGTGGGACAGGGGTACGCGTCGGGACTGCGGGGCATCGCTCTAGACTTCGGAGTCAACGTTTCGTAAAGCCGAGTACGGCGCGGGGGAAACCCTCCCCGAGCTTCGCTTGGGGGGACCCCCAGACACGATTGGGTAGCCAGTGCTTCTGAAAACCTTCGGCTGGTCGTTCGCGGTCACCGCGCTCGGCCTGGTCGCAGCGGTCTTCTACGGGGGGTGGGAGGCCCTCGGTATCGTGGCGATCCTCTGCGTCCTCGAGATCTCGCTGTCGTTCGACAACGCGGTGGTCAACGCCGGAATCCTGAAGAAGATGAGTGCCTTCTGGCAGAAGATCTTCCTCACGATCGGTGTGCTGATCGCCGTCTTCGGCATGCGGCTGGTCTTTCCCGTCGTCATCGTCGCCATCAGTGCCAAGATCGGTCCGATCGACGCGGTCGACCTCGCGCTCAACGACAAGGACCAGTACCAGCAGCTGGTCACCGACGCTCACCCGTCGATCGCCGCCTTCGGTGGCATGTTCCTGCTGATGATCTTCCTGGACTTCATCTTCGAGGACCGCGACATCCAGTGGCTGCGCTGGATCGAGCGCCCGCTCGCCAAGCTCGGCAAGGTCGACATGCTGTCGGTCTGCATCGCGCTGATCGTCCTGCTGATCACCTCCTTCACCTTCGCGACCCACGCCCACCAGCACGGCGGCGCACACGTCGACAAGGCGCAGACGGTCCTGATCTCCGGCATCGCCGGTCTGATCACGTACATGGTCGTCGGCGGTCTCTCCGGCTACTTCGAGGACAAGCTCGAGGAAGAGGAAGAACGCGAGCACGAGGAGGAGGAAGAGGCCGCGCGCAGCGGCAAGCAGCGCCCGCCGGTCGTCCTGGCCGGTCAGGCCGCGTTCTTCATGTTCCTCTACCTCGAGGTCCTCGACGCGTCCTTCTCCTTCGACGGAGTGATCGGCGCCTTCGCCATCACCAACGACATCGTCCTGATGGCCCTCGGCCTCGGCGTCGGCGCCATGTACGTCCGGTCGCTCACCGTGTACCTGGTCCGTCAGGGGACCCTCGACGACTACGTCTACCTGGAGCACGGCGCGCACTACGCGATCGGCGCGCTGGCCGTGATCCTCATGGTCACCATCCAGTACCAGATCAACGAGGTCATCACCGGCCTCGTCGGCGTGGTCCTGATCGCCTGGTCCTTCTGGTCCTCCGTCCGCCGCAACCGCGCATTGGCGGCGGCCGAGGGAAAAGCCCAGGGCTCGGACGAGAAGACTGAGGTCTCGTCCGGGGTGTGATCACCTTTGGAGTGAGGAACGCTCTGAGCGGGGCGGCCGGTGAGGACGAGTCCTCCACCGGCCGCCCCGCCGGTTTTCATCAGTGGACGTGGGGGCGGGAATGGGCATCTTCGACGGGCTCCTGGGCAGCCGGGCGGCGGACTTCGACTCGGGCAACGCGGCCACCAACGCGATAGAGCTCACCAAGCGGCATCATCAGGTCTCGCTGACCAAGCAGGGCGCCGCGACCGGCAACCTGCGCGTCAACCTGACCTGGCGGATGCGCACGTCCGACATCGGCGGACCGCAGCGGGAGAGCCTGCTGCGGCACCCCTTCAAGGCGCTGCGGCCGCCGGAGGTCATCGGACACAGCCAGAGCATGGTGAACGTCGACCTCGACCTCGGCTGCCTGTACGAGCTGGCAGACGGCACGAAGGGGGTCGTGCAGCCGCTGGGGGGCCTGCTGGGCGACGTGAACGCGGCGCCCTACGTGAAGCTGAGCGGGGACGACCGGTTCGGATCGGCGTCCGGCGAGACGATGTACGTCAACCTCGACCACCGGGAGCAGATCAAGCGGCTGCTCGTCTTCGTCTACATCTACGACCAGACGCCGGCGTTCGACCGGACGCACGCGATCGTCACGCTGTACCCGAGCAACGGGCCGCGGATCGAGATAGGCCTCGACGAGCGGCACCCGCAGGCCCGGTCCTGCGCGGTGGTGATGATCGAGAACGTGAAGGACGAGCTCATGGTGCGGCGTGAGGTGCGGTTCGTGTACGGGTTCCAGGCGGAGCTGGATCGCCTGTACGGCTGGGGGCTGCAGTGGGGCCGGGGCTACAAGACGAAGGCCGAGAAGTAGCGCCCGGACAGCACCCGGGCCTTCGGTCCCCGGCGGCTCACCGTCCGACGAACTGGGGGCCCTGCGGGGGGAGCCGGAAGGAGCCGTCCGGATAGCCGTAGCCGTAGGTCGGGAGACTGGCCGGGTAGCCGTACGCCGGCTGCTGGGGGACGGCCGAGGCCGGCTGCTCGGGCGGCAGGGGCTGGGACAGGCTGGGCGTCTGGAGGGCCGGCTCGGGGGCCGGTGCCGTGGCCTCCTCCGACTCGTCCACCGAGATGCCGAAGTCCGTGGCCAGGCCCTTGAGGCCGTTGGAGTAACCCTCGCCCAGGGCGCGGAACTTCCAGCCCTCGCCGCGCCGGTACAGCTCGCCGCAGATCAGGGCCGTCTCCTCGCCCGTCTCGGGGCGGATGTCGAATGTGGCCAGCGGCTCGTCGTCGGCTGCCGCGTCGTACAGCACGATGGTGAGGGAACGTACGCGGTCGAACGTCACGCCGTCCGCCGAAGCGACCAGCAGAATCTGGCCGACGCCGGACTCGACACCGGACAGATCTGTCTGGATGGTGTCCGTGAGGCCCTCGGCGACACGTTTCTTGCCGAGTCGCCACACCTTCCCGGAAGGGTGCCGGGGCTGGTTGTAGAAAACGAAGTCCTCGTCGGAGCGCACACGGCCGTCGAGGCCGAGGAGCAGCGCCGAGGCGTCGACGTCCGGGACCCCCTGCCCGGGGGTCCAGCGCAGCACGGCGCGTACCGTGGTGGCTTTCAGCGGGACGTTCGACCCCTTCAGCATCGCGTGCGTCATGCGGTCATCCTGCCTTCTCGGGCCTGCTCACGACAACGCGGGGTACACGGCAAGTCTCATCCGCGAGTTACCTGAAGTTCATGCCGGGTGGGAACCTCTGACATGGATCCCTACGTACTATTACCGGCCACCTCATGCCGAATCCACAGACTTACCCGCACCACGGGGGAGATTTATGCGTCATTTCGGGCACCTCGCCCCTGAGGTGCGACAGCGCTTGTTCTACCGGGAGCCGTGCGTCTTCGACGCGGACTCCCCGGCGAGGCTGCTCTCCGCGGCCCTGGGCGCCACGCTGTACAGCCCGGCCACCCGGCCCCGGCTGGCGGACGACATCGTCAAGCAGACCGGGCGCGGCGTGGTGTCGATGGTGCTGTGCCTGGAGGACTCCATCGGCGACGACGACGTCGAGGCCGGCGAGGAGAACCTGGTCCGGCAGTTCGCCGACCTGGCGGGGCGCGGGGACGCGGAGGGGTTCGAGCCGCCGCTGCTCTTCATCCGGGTACGGACGCCCGAGCAGATCCCCGACCTGGTCCGGCGGCTCGGGGCCGCCGTGGAGCTGCTGAGCGGGTTCGTCTTCCCGAAGTTCACCGAGGAGCGGGGCATCCCCTTCCTGGAGGCGCTGGCGGGCGCCGAGACGGCGAGCGGGCGGCGGCTGTTCGGCATGCCCGTCCTGGAGACGCCCGAGCTGATGTACCGCGAGTCGCGGGTGGACGCCCTGGAGGGCATCGCCCGCGCCGTCGACAAGTACCGCAGCCGGGTCCTCGCGCTGCGTCTCGGCGTCACCGACTTCTGCTCCTCGTACGGGCTGCGCAGAGCGCCCGACATGACCGCCTACGACGTCCAGATCGTCGCCTCCGTGATCGCCGACGTGGTGAACATGCTGGGCCGGGCCGACGGCACCGGGTTCACGGTGACCGGGCCGGTGTGGGAGTACTTCCGGGTCCCCGAGCGCATGTTCAAGCCGATGTTGCGGCACAGCCCCTTCCTGGAGGGGCAGGCCGTCGAGCTGCGCGAGAAACTGATAGAGCACGCGATGGACGGACTGCTGCGCGAGATCTCCCTGGACCACGCCAACGGTCTGCTGGGCAAGACCTGCATCCACCCCTCGCACGTGCCGGCCGTGCACGCGCTGTCCGTCGTCAGCCACGAGGAGTACAGCGACGCGGCGGACATCCTGCGGCCGGAACGCGGCGGCGGGGGGGTACTGCGGTCTCAGTACACGAACAAGATGAACGAGGTGAAGCCGCACCGCGCCTGGGCCGAGCGCACCATGCTCCGCGCCGAGGTCTTCGGTGTCGCGCACGAGGACGTCAGCTTCGTCGACCTGCTCGCCGCCGGCATACCCGGCTGAAGAACCACCTCACTCACAAGGGACGCATGAACAACGCAGTGAACAACGGGGACGACGGGATCTGGTCCGGGACGTGGGTCGCCGAGCGGCTCGGGGTCGAGCTCGTCGGCGACGACACGCTGACGGGCCTGCTGGGGCTGGCCCTGCGCCGCAACCCCAAGCGGGCGCATCTGCTGGTCTCCAACGTCCTGGGCAAGCACGTCCCGCAGTCGCCGTCCGTGGTGCACGGGCACGGGTTCGCCCTGGGCCGCCGGGTGCGTGAGCTGCTCGGCGCCCAGGAGGCGGCCGAGGCGGTCGTCCTGGGCTACGCGGAGACGGCCACCGGCCTCGGCCACTCCGTCGCCGACGGCCTCGGCAGCGCCCCCTACCTGCACTCCACCCGCCGCCCGGTCGCCGGGGTCGCGCAGGCGGGCGGCTTCGAGGAGTCCCACTCGCACGCGACCTCGCACCTGCTGCTGCCGGAGGATCCGGCGCTGCTGGTCGGGGACGGGCCGCTGGTCCTGGTCGACGACGAGTTCTCGACCGGCAACACGGTCCTGAACACCGTCCGGGCGCTGCACGAGCGCTATCCGAGGCGGCGCTACGTCGTCGTCGCCCTCGTCGACATGCGCTCGGCCGCGGACGCGGGCCGTCTGGACGACTTCGCCCGCGAGATCGGCGCCCGCGTGGACCTGGTCACCGCCGCCTCCGGCACGGTTCTCCTCCCGGAGGGCGTGCTGGAGAAGGGACAGGAGTTGGTCGCCCGCTACGAGTCCGCAGGTGCCGCAGCGGGTGGTCGGTCGTCCGCGGCCGCGTCGGGGCCGGTCGCGCAGTTCCCCGCGCCCCCAGGACAGGGCGTTGCCCTCGAAGCCGGCTCAGGGGCCAACCCCGTAGGGGCGCGGGGAACTGCGCGACCAGCCACAACGGGCCCGCACCCGGAAGACGACCGCACCGGGCAGACGCGGCCCCCCGGCCACGTGTCCCGCGTGAACCTCTGCTGGCCCCGCGGCCTCCCCGACGGCGGCCGGCACGGATTCACGCCGAAGCACCGCAACCGCCTGGACGGCGCCCTCCCCGCCATGACGGCCCGCCTCGCCGAGGCGATACCCGACGGCGTCGAACGCGTCCTCGTGCTCGGTTTCGAAGAGCTGATGTACGCGCCGCTCAGGCTGGCCCGTGAGCTGGAGCAGGTGGTGGCCGCCGAGGTCCGCTACTCGACCACCACCCGCTCGCCCGTCCTGGCGGTCGACGACCCCGGCTACGCGATACGCAGCCGAATCGTTTTCCCCGCGCACGACGACCCGGCCGACGGACCCGGCGAGCGCTATGCCTATAACGTCGCGGGTGGCGGCTTCGACGCCGTCGTCGCCGTCGTGGACTCCGTGGCCGACACCCGGGAGCTGCACGCCTCCGACGGTCTCCTGTCCCAGCTCGCCGCGCACACCCCGCACGTCGTCCTCGCGGTCGTGCCGTCGTACGTCCCCGAGCCGCTGTACGCAGCCGCCTTGTCGGAAGAGAGACCCGCCATGCTGCCCGAGCCCCTCCGCGGCCCCGCCTTCTCGTCGTACCCGCCCGAGGAGGTCGGCTGGCTGCTCCAGGACCTCTCGGACGTGACGCTGGAGGCGCCGACCGAGGAGCGGGAGGAGGCCATCCAGAGCGGCGGCGCGCACTACGCCGAGTCGCTGCCCGTCGAGTACCAGCCCAGCGAGCAGTACCAGGAGCTGTTCCACGCGGCGCTGGAGACGTCGGCGGCGCGTATCGCGCAGGCCGTGGGCGTGGTCACGGAGACGGTGATCGCCGAGCGGTCCCCCCGGCCGGTGCTCGTCTCGCTCGCCCGGGCCGGCACCCCGGTCGGTGTGCTGATGCGCCGCTGGGCGCAGTTCCGGCACGGCCTCGACCTGCCGCACTACGCCGTGTCGATCGTGCGCGGCCGGGGCATCGACGCCAACGCGCTGCGCTGGCTGGCCGCCCACCACGATCCGCGGGACGTCGTCTTCGTCGACGGCTGGACCGGCAAGGGCGCGATCACCCGGGAACTGGCCGCGGCGATCGAGGAGTTCGAGGCGGGCGGCGGCGCGGCCGGCTTCGACGCGGAGATCGCGGTGCTGGCCGACCCGGGCTCGTGCGTGCGGACGTACGGCACCCGTGACGACTTCCTCATCCCGTCCGCCTGCCTCAACTCGACCGTCTCGGGACTCATCTCGCGGACCGTGCTGCGGGCCGACCTGGTCGGGCCGAACGACTTCCACGGCGCGAAGTTCTACCGCGAGCTCGCCGGCACGGACGTCTCGGTGGCCTTCCTGGACGCCATCGCCGCCCGCTTCCCCGAGGTCGCGGACGCGGTCGGCGGCGCGGTGAAGGAGCTGCTCGCCAGTGACCGCACGCCGAGCTGGGAGGGCTGGGCGGCGGTCGAGCGGATCAGCGAGGAGTACGGCATCCACGATGTGAACCTGGTCAAGCCCGGGGTCGGCGAGACCACCCGGGTGCTGCTGCGCCGGGTGCCGTGGAAGATCCTCGCGCGGGCCGGGGCGGGCGCCGACCTGGACCACGTACGGCTGCTCGCCGGACAGCGAGGGGTGCCCGTCGAGGAGGTCGGCGAACTGCCGTACACCTGCGTGGGGCTGATCCATCCGCAGTTCACCCGGGGCGCGACCGGCGCCGACGGCAAGTCGGTGACGGTCTGATGCCGGTTCTGGTGGCGAGTGATCTCGACCGTACGCTCATCTACTCGGCGGCCGCCCTGGCGCTGACCATGCCGGACGCGCGGGCGCCGCGGCTGCTGTGCGTCGAGGTGCACGAGGCGAGGCCGCTGTCGTTCATGACGGAGACGTCGGCGCAGCTGCTGACCGAGCTGGGTGACCGGGCGGTGTTCGTGCCGACGACCACCCGGACGCGCAAGCAGTACCAGCGCATCAACCTGCCGGGCCCGGCGCCGAAGTACGTGATCTGCGCGAACGGCGGCCATCTGCTGGTCGACGGCGTGACCGATCAGGACTGGCACGGACGCGTGCTGGCCAGGCTGGCCGACGAGTGCGCGCCGCTCGCGGAGGTGGAGGAGCACCTGGCGAAGACGGCGGACCCGTTCTGGCTGCGCAAGCAGCGGGTCGCCGAGGACCTGTTCGCCTATCTCGTCGTGGAGCGCGAGCTGCTGCCCGAGGAGTGGGTGAAGGAGCTCGCGGTCTGGGCGGAGGACCGCGGCTGGACCGTGTCGCTCCAGGGCCGCAAGATCTACGCCGTGCCGAAGCCGCTGACCAAGAGCGCGGCCGTGCGTGAGGTGGCCCGCCGCACCGGCGCCGAACTGACACTGGCGGCGGGCGACTCGCTGCTCGACGCCGACCTGCTGCTGGCCGCCGACCGGGGCTGGCGTCCCGGGCACGGCGAGCTGGCCGAAGCCGCCTGGACGGCCCCGGCGATCACCGCCCTGCCCGAGCGGGGCGTGCTGGCCGGGGAGCGCATCCTGCGGGAGTTCCTGAAGAGTTCCTGAGAAGTCGGCGGGCGGCGGTCAGCCGCAGCAACCGCCGCCGCAGCATCCGCCGCCGCCTCCGCCGCCCGCCTTGGGCGCGGGGGCGGACTTCGTGCCGCCCACGGCCACCGTGGAGAGCAGCTTGACGGTGTCGTCGTGACCTGCGGGGCAGTCGGCGGGGTCCGCGGACCGAGCCATCGGACGGCTCAGTTCGAAGGTGTCGCCGCAGGTCCGGCAGCGGTACTCGTAGCGAGGCATGGCGTCAGACTAAGCCCCTATGCTCGGACGTGGTGTCAGCGGTTTCACCTCTGTTCACTTCTGTCGATTTCTTCTGTGGAGAATTTGCGAAGAGCGCTGGTAATTTGAGAGCGCCGCATTGAACTCCATGGTCGGGAGGGTTCAAGGTTTGCGGCCGCGTCAACGGCAACCATGTCAGGCCCTCGTCAGTCTGTACGTCTGCCTGCGAGTAATACGGAGTGCGGAGGGAGACGCGTCGTGAGCGAGGCGGGGCCGGGGGACAAGCCCCAACAGCCGGATGAAACCATGCAGTTGAAGCTTCCTGCATCTTTTCGGCCGGACGAGACCATGCAACTGCGGGTCTCGGATATACCGGCAATGCCGGACATATCCGAGGAGGGCGACGAAGAAAAGCCGCGTTCGTCGAAAAACCGACGAAAAGCCCCTCGCCCCTCACTTTTTGCCCAGATTTCTTCGTTTGTTGGTCCTCGGATTGCCCCGCTCCTTGCCGTACTGGCTCCGTATGTGGCTCGTGTCACGCCCTACGCCCGCAAGCTGCGCCCGCAGTACCCGCGCCCGGGCCGTACCGACTGGCGGCGCTGGATACCCTCCTGGCGGCAGTGCCTCGGCGGCGTCCTCACGTCCATAGGCCTGAGCAGCATGCTCCTGGTCGTCGCCTACGCGGCCACCGACGTCCCGGACAACATCAACTCCTACGCCACCCAGCAGGACAACGTGTACTTCTGGGCCGACGGGACGCCGATGGCCCGCACCGGCTGGGTGCAGCGGCAGGCGATGCCGCTGAAGGACATCCCCGAGGACGTCCGCTGGGCGGTGCTGGCCGCCGAGAACGCCAGCTTCTACAGCGACCCCGGCATCTCCTTCAAGGGCATCAGCCGCGCCCTGTTCCGCACCATCGGCCAGGGCGACACCCAGGGCGGCTCCACGATCACCCAGCAGTACGTCAAGAACGTCTACCTGAACCAGAACCAGACGGTCAGCCGCAAGTTCACCGAGGCCATGATCGCCCTCAAGCTCGACAACCAGATGAGCAAGGACGACATCCTCGAGGGCTACCTCAACACCAGCTGGTTCGGCCGCGGCACCTACGGCATCCAGCGCGCCGCCCAGGCCTACTACGGCAAGGACGTCGGCGAACTCAACGCCAGCGAGGCCGCGTTTCTCGCCTCCCTGCTCAAGGGCGCCGGCCTGTACGACCCGACCCTGAACTCGGCCAACCGCGCCCGGGCCGTGGAGCGCTGGTCGTGGACCCTGGACCGGATGGTCGACATCGGCAAACTGTCGAAGGCCGAGCGCGCCAAGTACACGAAGTTCCCCGAGCCGCTCAAGTCCAACCCGTTGTACGACACCGGTGAGCAGAGCGACTACCTGGTGGAACTCGCCTCCCAGTACGCCAAGAAGGCCGGGAAGATCTCCGACAAGGACTTCGACCTGGGCGGCTACCAGATCTACACGACCTTCGACAAGAAGCGCGAGACCCAGCTCACCGACGCCGTCACCAAGGCCCGCAAGGACGCTCTGAAGGACGACCCCAAGGGCGCGAAGACCGCCCACTACGGCGCCTCCTCGGTGGCCTCCGACGGGCGGATCCTCGCCGTCTACGGGGGCGCCGACCACCGTACGCAGGGCTACAACGAGTCCAACGCCACCACCGTCTCGGCCGGCAGCGCGTTCCTGCCGTTCGTGTACGCAGCCGGCCTGGAGAACGGGGTCCACAAGACCCGCGACGGGGACACCACACCGGTCACCGGGGAGACGCTGTACGACGGCGACGACAAGGTGCCGGTGACGACGCCCGAGGGGCCGTACTGGGACCGCAGCGGCAAGGTGGTGGCCGCGAAGAACGACGACGGCGAGTCGTACGGGCAGATCTCCCTGCACCGGGCGATGGAGCTGTCGGTGAACACCCCGTTCATGCAGCTCGGCATGGACACCGGGCTCGACACGGTGCGCGCCACCGCCGAGAAATCCGGGCTGCTCTCCTCCAGCCTCGGGGCGCAGGTGCCCGCACTGTCCATGGGCAGCTCCACGCCCAGCGCGATCCGGATGGCGAGCGGCTACTCCACCTTCGCCGCGGGCGGCAAACACACCGAGCCGTACTCGGTGCGCCTGATCACCAAGAACGGCACCAAGGTCGTCCTGGACACCCCGGCCGTCGACCGGGCGTTCGGCGCCGACGTGGCCGAGGAGGTCAACTCCGCGCTCGCGGACTCCTTCCGTACCGCCCACCCGGACGACGTGCCCTCCTCGCAGCAGGCCGCCAGGGCCGGCTCGCTCGGGCAGGTGGCCGGGAAGGCGGGCACCACCCAGGACGACACCGCGGCCTGGTACGTCGGCACGGCCAAGGCCGTGTCCACGGCGGTCGTCGTCTACCGCATCGACCTCGGCAAGAGTCTCCAACCGCTTCCACTGAAGGGCATCGCCGGCACCACCGACGACAGCGTTCCCTACGGCATCTGGTCAGGTGCCATGAGCCCGCTCGGCTGACCACCGAAACGGGCACCCGCATCCCCGAAATCCGGAGAATGATCCGCACATGAAGTCACCGTCGGGCCGCCGCCGCAAGGCTCCGGCAACGCGCCACCCCGCCACCACGCATCCGGGGTTCCTGACGCTGGCGGCGCTCCTCGTCGTCGCCTCACTGGTGGCCGGCTACCTGGTGCTGAACAGCACGACGAACACCGCGCCGACCGCGTCCTCGGGGGAGAACAAGAAGGCGTCGGCGGGGGCCACCAAGGAGCCGAAGTGGGACGGCAAGACGCACGTCCTGGGGGACGGCTCCACCTCGTACACCGGACCGCAGACGGGGCAGTTGAAAGCGGTACCGCTCAAGCCCGGGGAGAAGCCGCCCCAGTTCGTGGTCCTCTCCTGGGACGGCGCGCTCATGGGCGACGACGGCCTCTTCGAGCACTACCGGAAGATGGCCGAGGAGTACAACGCCCACATGACGTTCTTCCTCACCGGCATCTACCTGCTGCCCAAGAGCAAGAAGGACCTGTACTCCCCGCCCCAGCACCCCAAGGGCACGGCGGCCATCAGCTTCCCCACCGACGAACACATCCGCACCACGCTGGAGCAGCTCGGCGAGGCGTGGAAGGAGGGGAACGAGATCGGCACCCACTTCAACGGCCACTTCTGCGGCGCCAAGGGCGGCGCCGACTGGAGCGTCGACGAGTGGAAGAGCGAGATCGACCAGTTCTACTCCTTCGTGGAGAACTGGAAGACCAACACCGGATACAAGGACATCGACCCGCTGCCCTTCGACTTCAAGAAGGCGGTCGTCGGTGGCCGCGCGCCCTGCCTGGAGGGCCAGGCGAACCTGCTGAAGGCCGCCAAGAGCTACGGCTGGCGCTACGACGCCAGCTCCACCGGTGACTTCCAGATCTGGCCGGCCAAGAAGAACGGCCTCTGGGACTTCCCGCTGCAGCTGCTCCCCTACGACGGCGGCAAGTACCAGGGCCTGTCCATGGACTTCAACTTCCTCTACAACCAGTCCGACGGCGAGGTCGACGGCGACTCGGCCCAGTACCCGACGTGGGAGCAGGAGACCGTCGACGCCTACATGGCCGGCTTCAACCGCGTGTACTACGGCAGCCGGGCCCCCCTCTTCATCGGCAACCACTTCGAGGAGTGGAACGGCGGCATCTACATGAAGTCCGTCGACCAGATCATCGAGAACGTGTGCACCAAGAAGGACGTCAAGTGCGTGTCCTTCCAGGAGTTGGCCGACTGGATGGACGTGCAGACGCCGGCGACCCTCGAACGGCTGCGCACCCTGGACCCGGCGCAGAATCCGGACTGGTCGACCGTCGTGAAGTAACCAAACCTCAACCGAGTCCCCTCTTCACAACGGCCGCACACGCCATGCAAAGATGCCCTTCCCGGCATCCCTCCGCCGGGGCAAGAGGGGAAACATCAGTGAAGTCAAGGAAATTGCGGGCGACCCGCCGCCGCGTCGCGATACTCGGGGCAGCCGCCACCTCGGTCGTCGCCGGCGTGGCTCTGCTGCCCAACTGGTCCGCCGGTGCCGCCGTCGTCGACGACCCCAAGGTCGACTCCGCGACCAAGGCCACCTTCCAGCGGCTCGCGGACGCGGTCTTCACCGACCGCACCGACGCCCTGGTCGCCGGCAGGCAGGGCGACCGGTCGAAGCCGCTGACCGACGGTTTCTCCGGTGACGTCAAGCTGTCCTCCGGCACGGCCCGCACCGAGGACGCCGCCCTGTCCACGCTGGGCGACCGCAAGGACAAGCTGGCGAAGGCCGGCGAGAAGTACAGCAAGGCCAGCACCACCGTCACCCTGAACGCCACGCGGGTGACCGGCCGTACCGCCAAGGCCGCGGTCACCGAGAGCACGACGCTGACCTACGCGAAGGTCCGCGGCAACGAGCCGAAGAGCACCGGCTTCGAGGCCCGGCACGAGCTGACGTTCAAGGCCGACCGGCAGGGCAACTGGCAGCTGACGGACATCCGCGACACCGACCAGGGCGGTCTCGCGGTGAACGCGCTCACCAAGCCGGTGTCCGTCAAGACGGCCACGACGGCGGACGACACCATGCCGAACGCCGCGCGCGCCGCGACCACCCGCAATCCGGTCGCCGTCCCGAAGACCGGCACCGCCTTCGACTACAAGGCGATGGCGGCCTACGCCGAGAAGTACTGGAACGTCTACAACAAGGACTATCCGGACTACAACGGCCACGGCGCCGGCGGCGACTGCACCAACTTCGTCAGCCAGTCCCTGAAGGCCGGCGGCTGGAAGCACGTCCCCGGTTACGTGTACGACTACACCAAGTGGTTCGGCAACGCCGACATCCAGTCCGACTCGTTCGTCGGCGTCAACGAGTGGTCCTGGTTCGCCCAGAACTCCAAGCGGACCACCGCGCTCGCCAACGTCTACCAGCTCGAGGTCGGCGACGTCCTCCAGATGGACTTCGACCGGGACGGGTCCAAGGACCACACGATGATCGTCACCGCCAAGAGCGGCGGCGTGCCGTACGTGACCTACCACTCGAACAACACCCTGCGCAGGTCGGTGGCGAGCCTCGTCTCGTCGTACCCGACCGCGTACTTCTACGCCTACCGCACCTGATCCGGCCGGCCCGTCACTCCTCGGGATGGCGGGCCCGCCAGTACGGGTTGTCGTGCGGCAGGGCGGACCCCACCCTGCCGTACATCCCGAAGACGAGCAGCAGGATCCCGATCACGAAGCTGAGCATGCAGTTCTGGATCTTGAAGGCCAGGAAGTTGTAGTCCGTCTCCAGCAGGGCCATGTTCAGGAAGCCGCTGACGACGAACAGGACGCCGAGGGTCATGTTCAGCGTGGACGCGAAGTTCCCGCCGATCACCATGCCCACGAGCAGCAGCAGCCCGACGGCGACCGACAGCCAGCTGAGCGATCCGTTGGTGTTGAGGCTCCACACCTCGTCCCCGCCGGTGTCGAAGAAGCCGATGTTGTGGACGATGCCGAAGATCCCGAAGGCGATCAGACCCAGGCCCATCAGCCCGGCGCCGATCCGGTAGACCAGGTTCAGACGGTGGTCGACCGGCAGATGCTCGTCGAACCTGATCCGCCGCCTGGACCTGCCGTGCAGTGCGTGTGTGGCCATCTCCGCCTCCCTGAGGGTGGATGCGCCGATGGAGGCCGTACGTACCTTCAATATCCGCCCGCCGGGCGTCCGGGGCAATGTCAGTGCCCCGTGCCGCGCTCCTCACGGATCCCGGCCACCACGTCCGCCACCGCGTGCCGGACGGCCTCCGTCTCGGTCAGGAAGTGCCAGTAGTCGGGGTGCCGGCCCTCCAGAGTGGCGATCGCCCGCTCCAGCCGGGCCACCGAGTCGTCCAGCGGGCGCGCGTGCCGGGGGTCGGGGGTGTTGCGCCCCGCCATCGCCAGCCGCTGGGCGTCCCGGATCGCGAACCGGGTCCGGTCGATCTCCGCCTGCGGATCCTTCTGCACGGCGTTCAGCCTGGTCAGCCGGTCACCGGCGGCCGAGACCGCCTCGTCCGTGCTGTTCAGCAGGGCGCGCACCGTCGACAGCAGCGCGGTGGCGTCCGGCCAGCGCTGCTGCTCCCGCGCGCCGCGCGCCTCCTCGAGTCTCGCCTCCGCCTGCCGGACGTTCTCCCCCGCCTGGTCGGGGACGTGCTGGAGGTCCTGCCAGCAGGCGGCCGAGAACCGCCGTCGCAGCTCGCTCAGGATCGGCTCCACCTGCCCCGAGCGGGTCGTCAGCGCCTGGGCGCGGGTACGCAGCGAGACGAGCCGGTGGTCGATCTCGGCGGCCCGCTCCGGCAGCCGCTCCGCCTCCACCCGGACCGCCTCGGCCTCGCGCGCCACCCGCTCCGCCCGTTCCAGCGTCTGCGGCACGCCGTGCTGTCCCGCACCCTGGTTCAGCTTCGTCAGCTCGGGCGCCAGCGCCGCCAGCCGCGCCGCGAGACCGTCCGCCCGCAGCCCGCTCTCCCGTACGGCGTCCAGCGCGTTCGAGGCGGCCAGCAGCGCCTGCCGGCCCCGCTCCACGGCGGGCGCGAGGCGGGCCAGCTGGGTCTCGGCCTTGCCGAGCAGCGGGCCCAGTCCGTCGGCGAACCGGTCCAGCTCCTGCTTGACGCGGCCCAGCTCGTCCTTGGCACGGGTCAGCTCGGTGCGCGCCTGGGCGGCCGCCGAGGCCTCCAGGTCGTCCCGGTCGAGGTCATGGGCGTCGACGGCGTCGATGTACTGGTGGCTGGCCTCGTCGATCCGCCTGCCGACGGCCTCGAAGTCGGACACGGCGCGCCGGGCGGCCGGCGTGTCGTCCACGGCCCTGATCGTCTCGACCGAGATCCGCAGGTCGCGCTGGGCGGTGTCCAACTCGTAGAAGGCGGCCGCCGCCGCGTCCTTGGCGGCCTGGGCCTCGGCCCGCTGTCCCTCCGCCCGCCCGCCGAACCAGCGCCGCGTGCCGCCGCCGGCGAACGCGGCGGGCAGCGCGAGGACGGCCACGAGGGGGAGGGCGACGAGGGTGAGGGTGTCCCGGAGCGCATGCGGTGCCCGGCGCGCACGGCGGCGCTGTGCGCGCGGCACCAACGGCGAGTACGGCTGCGCTGGTGTCGCCGTCACATCCCTCTCCCGTGCTGTGATCCGCCCTGCCCGGTGTCATTCTCCCACCGGTTAAGGACGAACACACGGGTCGGTTAGTTCGCGTTCCTGACAGTGACTTTGCCGTCGGTGGTGTGTGCGCTGACCACATGTGCGCTGGACTCGTCGCGCGGCACGGACACGTCCACCCCGCCGTCGTCGGTCTTCGTGGTCACCCGGTAGGCCCCCTCGGGCAGCGTGATCGTCACCGAGCCGTCCTCGCTGACGGACTCCACCCGGTCCGGTACGGCGGCCAGGGTGAGGTGGACCGAGCCGTCCTCGGTACGGGTGTCCACCGTGCGCGAGGAGACCTCGGCGCGGACGGAACCGTCCTCGGTGCGCAGCTCCAGCGGCCCGCTGGAGTCGGTGACCCGCACGGAGCCGTCCTCGGCGTGCACGCTCAGCGCGTCCCGGAAGCCCCGCGCCCGGACGCTGCCGTCGTCGTCCTCGACCTTCACGGCGACGCCCCGGGGCACCTCGATACGGTGCTTGGCGGCGCAGTCGGCGACCAGGCCGGAGCAGCGCAGCCGCAGCGTCAGCCGGTCGTCCTTCATCGACCAGGTCACCTTCGGCTCCTTGCCGATGGTGACCGACCCCTGGAACCAGCGGGTGACGTCGACCTTGCCCGCCTCGGCCGTGTCCGACGCGACGATCTCGAGCGCCGAGTCGTCGGAGTCGATGGTGAGCGTGCGGCCCTGAAGGGCGAAGGACCGGTGATCGGGATGCTCGTCGTCGGCGGCGGAGGCGCCGCAGGCGGTCGTGCCGGCGGCCAGGGCCACGACGGCCCCGGTGACGAGGACCGCGCGGGCCGAAAGTGACGTACGTGCCATGGTGATCTCCCCCTGGGCTGCTTGGCGTTGCCCTGACGACACTAGGGAGCCGTCGGCCTTCGGAGGATCCGGCATGCTCCCGGATCCGGGGTGGGGCTAACCCCCGGATACGGGTTTGCGGGGCACGGCCCCGGGCAATGTAGGCTGTCGACTCGTCCCGGGTGCGTAGCTCAGGGGTAGAGCGCCTGCCTTACAAGCAGGATGTCGGCGGTTCGAAACCGTCCGCGCCCACCAGGTGAGGGAAAGGGCCTCCGGAGAGATCCGGAGGCCCTTTCGCACGTCCCGGGTGCGGACCCGGTCCCGGTCGCGGCCACGGCCCCGGTCCCGGGTGCGGGCGGTCCGGGTGCGGGTGGCGCAGGCGGGTTCTAGTCGTCGTCCCCCGGTGGGGTCCCGTGGGTGTGTTTGAGGGTCATGCGGGCGACCACCCGGTCCGGGGCCGCGACCTCTGCCCAGAAGCGGTGGCAGGTCACGAACACCGCGAGCTCGTGCTCCCGCTGCCGGAGCTTCTCCACCTCGGCCTGCTCGTCGGCCGTCCAGCCGGGGGACGCGGGGCGCTCGGTCTTGCGCCAGCCCGTGTCGTCACTGAAGCCGTCCAGGGGCTCGACCGACCAGGGAAGTCGCTTCAGCAGTGCCGACAGCTCGGCCCTGACCTGATGCAGCTCCTCCTGACCGGCGCGCAGGTCGCTGGGAAAGTCATAGGTCGTAGCCACGCGACAATGGTACGCCTGTTCGAATTTGAGTGGCGAGCTCCTTGAGGGTGTTCCTGTGAACGTGCGTTCGATTGCGTCTCAGGTGTCTCGGTTGTCCGAGGTGTCGGTCCGGCTCCGTTCGAGGAGCGCGACGCCCGGCCGGTCCGTGCCCTCCGGGTCGGCGCCGTGCCCGTGACGACCTCGGTGAGCGAGCCGGCCTCGACGTAGCGGTCCACGGCGTGACCTTCGGCGAGGGCGGGCGGGTCCGCGCGGGTGAGGACGCACGTCGGGACGCGGCGGCGCACGAGGGAGCTCACTCGCCGCGCGGCGGGACCGCGCACGCCGGGGTGGCGCCGGGCAGACGGTGGCGGTTGCGCGACACCCAGCGGTAGACCACGCGGGCGCAGCCCCGGACGCCGGGCAGCCGCAGGACGGCGGAGAGCGTGCGGTACCCGGCGGACGGCGAGGTGCCGAGCCAGCGGGCCAGCGCGTCGGCCCCGCCCGCGAGGACCGTGCCGCCGCGCAGCAGCAACACCTCCCGGTCCAGCCGTTCGAGATGCGGCGCGGTCGACTCCGCGGGCAGGAACTGCCACGGAACCGCTTCCAGCGTCGGTGCGGCGAGGCCGCGGATGCGGTCGACGGACGTCTGGCAGAAGCCGCAGTCCCCGTCGTAGGCGAGTACCGGGGGCGCGGAGCGCGGGCCGTGCGGAGCGGGGCTGATCACTGGTCTCCCTCCACCTCCACGCTCGGTGGGGGCGCTGACTGGTTCCTCCCCGCAGCGTCGCACGGCGGCGGGCCCCCGCCGGTGTCGGACCCTCGTCCTAGGGTGACGGGCATGGACGAACAGGCCGTGAGAGTGGAACAGGTGCGGTTGGTGCCCTGGGCGGAGGACGACTTCTGGCTGCTGCGGCGGGCCAACAGCCCCGAGATGACGGAGCATCTGGGCGGGCCGGAGAGCGAGGAGAAACTCGCCGACCGGCACCGGCGCTATGTCGAGCCGTTCGCCGGGCGCATGTACCGGGTCACGCTCGCGGACAGCGGGGAGAGCGTCGGCTCGATCGGGTACTGGGAGCGCGAGTGGCGGGGCGAGCGGGTGTGGGAGACGGGCTGGGGGATCCTGCCCGAGTTCCAGGGCAGAGGGCTCGCCGCGACGGCCGCCCGGGCGCTCGTCGACGTCGTACGGCAGCGGGCCGGACACGGCGGCCACCCGGCCCTGCACGCGTTCCCCAAGGTGGACCACGCCGCGTCCAACGGGGTGTGCCGCAAGGCCGGGTTCATCCTGCGCGGGCAGGCCGACTTCGAGTACCCGAAGGGGAACCCGATCAGATCCAACGACTGGTACGTCGACCTGCGCACCGGGCCCGCCACCGCTACCGGGTAGCGTCCGCCAACTCCCGTACCAGGCGCGCGGCCACCGGCACCGGAACCCCGTGCCGCTCGGCCGCGCGCAGCAACGCCCCGCCGATCGCGTCGAGTTCGAGGGTCCGCCCGGCCTCGGCGTCACGCTGCATGGAGGACTTCGTGCCGGGGGCGAAGGAGTCGTAGCGGGCGAGCGCCCGGGCCGGATCGGCGGGGGCGCCGCAGGCACGGCTGACGGCGGCGGTCTCCTCGACCAGGGCGGTCAGTTCCTCACGGTGCCGGGTGCGGACCTCGCCCAGCGGCAGACCGTGCCGGGTGGTGAGCAGGGCGAAGGGCGCGAGGAAGGCCATCTTCGCCCACAGAGCGGCCGTCTCGTCCGGCACGAGGCTGACGGTCGGACCGGCCGCCCCCAGCGCCCGCGCGAGCGCGTCCAGGCGCGGGCGCGGCACGGCGTCGCCCGCCAGGTCGATCTCCGCGAAGCCGCTCCCGTGCTCGATCACCCCCGGCGCGACCCGGGTCGACTCGACCCGGACGACGGCCGGGGCGACGCGGTCCGGGCGGTACCGGGCGCGCAGGACCGCCGGGTGCTCGACGCCGTTCAGGAACGGCACGAGGAGGGTGTCCGCGCCGAGTGCCGAGGCCGGGACCCGGGCCAGGGCCGCGTCGAGGGCGGTGTGCTTGACGGTGATCAGCACCGCGTCGACGGGTGCGCGCAGCTCGGTGTCCGCCGCGACATCGGCCGTGAAGTCGCCGAACGGGGCGCTGCGGACTCGGATGCCGTCGGTGCGCAGGGACGCGGCCGTCTCCTCGCCGGCCAGGCAGGTCACCCGGTGGCCGGCGCGGGAGAGCAGGGCCGCGAGCAGGCCGCCCACCCCGCCGGGGCCGAGAACGGCGACGCTGAGTATGTCCTTCGTCATGTGCTGTTGTCCCTCTCGTCGGTCGGCCCCGCGGGTGCGGTGGCCGCCTCGGAGGCGATCATGGCACGAGGGCGGGGTGCCGGGGGAGACTGGGAGACATGTGCCGGAGCATCAAGACGCTGCGTCCCCCCGCCCTGCCCGAGAAGGCGACGGAGGACGATGTGCGCGCCGCAGCCCTTCAGTACGTCCGTAAGGTGTCCGGCTTCCGGGCGCCGGCCGAGCACAACCGGGAGGTGTTCGAGCGAGCGGTCGAGGTCATCGCCGCGGCCACGGCGGAACTGCTGGACGGGCTGGAGGTGCGCGGGGCCCACCGGGGCGAGGCAGCCCGCACGTAGCGCCCGGCCGGTCGGGTCCTAGGCCGCCGGCTGCCGTCGCATGACGTACGCCGCACCGGCCCCCGCGCCGAACAGCGCGAGCAGCGACACCCCGGTCGCCAGCCATGTCGTGCCCAGCCAGTGCGCGCCGAAGTAGCCGAGGGCGGCGCTGTAGCCCGCCCAGGAGAGGCCGGCCAGGGCGGACCAAGGGAGGAACTCGCGGGGGCGGCGATGGGCGGCGCCCGCGATGAGGGAGACGACGGAACGGCCGGCGGGGGCGAAGCGGGCCAGCACGACGAGGGCGCCGCCGCCCCGGGCCAGCGTCTCGCCGAGACGTTCCTGCGCGGTGGTCAGCCGACGGGAGCGGGAGATCGCACGGTCCAGGCGTTCGCCGCCGCGCCAGGCCAGCCGGTAGGCCACCAGGTCGCCCAGCACCGAGGCGGTCGTCGCGGAGAGGATCAGGACCATGATGTCCGGTACGTCGTGCGGGACCTGGCCGGTCGCCGCGCCCGAGCCCGCCGCCGCGGCCGTGGCCGCCGTGATGACGAGCACTCCGCTGGGCAGTACCGGCAGGAACACGTCGAGGAGGACCGACAGGCCCACCACCGCGTAGATCCATGGGCTGCCGAGCAAGGCCCCCACACTTTCGAACACCACTGACTCCCCGTGTCTCCCCCGTGACGGCCGACCGTGCCGCTGTGTCGCGGGGGAGCGGCAGGTGCGGCCAATGCCAGCCATACAGCGTACGCCTGGGGTGTGACAGCGGATTCACGGGGGGCTCGTGTGTTCGGCACACCACGTTCACCCGGGGCGCGCGTGCTGATCCGCGGTCACCCGGGCCTCGGAAGAGCCCGGGTGACCGCGGATCACGGTGCCTGGATCACGGTGCCGTCACGACGAGGTCAGGCGGAAACCGTGGCCTTTCGCGCCGCGGACTCCCGCTCGGTGGCCGGGCGGCCGGCGAACAGGCGGTCCAGGCCGAGGGCGCCGGAACCGGTGAACACCAGCAGCAGGAAGGCCCAGCAGAACATCGCGGAGGCCTCGCCGCCGTTCTGGATCGGCCACAGGGCGCTCGACTGGTGCACGTCGAAGTAGGCGTACGCCATGGAGCCCGAGGCCAGGAACGCGGCGGCCCGGGTGCCGAGGCCGAGCAGCACCAGGCTGCCGCAGACCAGCTGGATCACGGCGGCGTACCAGCCGGGCCAGGCGCCGGCGTCGAGCGTGCCGCCGTCGGTGCCCGCGGCGCCGCCGAGGACGCCGAAGAGCGAGGCCGCGCCGTGGCAGGCGAAGAGCAGGCCTACGACGATGCGGAAGAGGCCGACCGCGTACGGCTGTGCGGTGTTGAGGCGAGCGGACATGGTGGGGGGTGCTCCTTCGGTGTCGGTCTGGCCGGTCCCGGATGGGGGAAGGACCGGTCGGTGGGGGCGGCGGTACCGAATGAGCGACACACGTTAGGCGCACCTAATCGATGCTTGCAAGTTCAACTTTTAGCCACGGACCGGGTTCCGTACGAGGTTCCGTTCGGTGTTCCGGTTGCGGTTGCGACCGGGGTCCTGTCAGGGGTTCCGGGGGTTCCGGCTGGGGTTCGACCTCCCGGATCGCCGTGCGGAGAGCGGCTCTCGCCACCGCGTCCGCATCCGAAAGTGTGACCGAATCCACCCCTGGGCGGGCACCCGCCGCGGTGACCCAGTGCACCCCTTCCGTGGGCACTCCGAAAGCCAACCGCCTTGTGTGAGACCGACCTTGACGGTCAATCAGGTGGTAGGGACGCGGGGTCACGTCCAGGCCCCCGGTCACATAGCCGTCCACCGTGTGGGGACGGCACTGCCCGGTCTTCAGCAGCCGTGCCAGCAGGTCGTCGGCGGTGCGTCGCAGATCCGGTTCCGGAAGCCGCGCCTCGACGATCGTCGTCACCCGGACGGCCGACCCCGGCACCTCCGGCGCGTGCGCCCGCCAGGCCCCGTCCTCCTCCCGCACCTCCAGCCGGGGGCCGAGCACCTCCACCACCCCCGCCTCCACCAGAGCGGCCAGTTCCTCCACGCGGCGGCGCGGCGGGCCGATGGACAGGAAGGCGTTCAGCGGGGTGTACCAGCGGTCCAGGTGGTCCCGGCGGGAGGCGCCGGTCAGACCGGCGTGGTCGACGATCAGCCGCAGCTCGTTGCGCAGGTCGCGCAGGACGTCCAGGGCCGCCTTCGCGGGGCCGTCCACATTGCCCCGGGCGGCGTCCTCCGCGTCCCTGCGCAGATACCCGAGCAGCCAGTCCCGCCACTGCCCCGGATGCGCGAACCGCCGTCCCGTGTACGGCCGGGAGATCCGGTCCCAGCTCCAGCGGTCGGCCCGCGGTATCCCGAAGCCGTCGAGTATCCCGGCCTCCTGGGCGTGGCGGTGCGGGACGGCCGAGAACTCCCGCACGAAGCGCTCCGCGCAGCTTGCCGCGCAGCTCTCCGTGCAGCCCTCCGCGAGGCCGGGCCGCGCCGGGTCCCGCAGCAGGGCCGCGTAGTAGACCGTCTCCACCTCCTTCGCCACCAACGGCCATATCTCGGCCAGGAAGTCGGGCGCCTCGCCGGAGTCCGCGCGCTCGCGGAAACCAGCGATCACCTCCGGGGTCAGCACGAGCGGGCGGTGACGGCCGTACGGCCCCTTGGCGTTGTCGCCACGCGCCTGGTACGGGATGCCGCGCCGGGAGCCGGCGTACAGGCGCGGCTCGTGACCGGAGGGCAGATAGCGCAGGGCGGCCCGCCCGGTGCCGGCATGGGCGCCGGCATGGGCGGGGGCGGGGACGGGGACGAAGCGGCCGCCCCGGCCGGTGGTCAGCAGGGCCAGGTGGTCGAAGAAGTTCAGGCCCAGACCGCGCAGCAGCACCGGTTCGCCGGGGGCGAGCGCGCAGAGGTCGACGTCGGCCGGGTTGGCGGGCGGGACGTGCCGCAGGCCGTGCCGTCGCGCGTAGGCGGTGTGGCGTCGCTGGGCGGTGTCGGCGACCACCGGCAGATGCCCCTGGGCGAGGACGACGGCGGACAGGCCGAGCAGGATCCGGCCGTCGTCCAGGGTGAGGACCTGGCGGCCGTCGGCGGCGTCGTCGAGCCGTACCGCGCGGGCCGCGTGCGTCTCGACGCGCACCGACGGCGGGGCCCGGCGCACGGTCCGGGCGAACACCCACTCCAGGTAGCGGCCGTAGTGCGCGCGGGTCGGGTACTCGTCGGGGCCCAGCTCGCCGGCCGCCCACGCGTGCAGACTCGGGCCCGGGCGGATCGGGCCCGCGCAGTCCACGCTGTCGTCGGTGAACAGGGTCACCTGTGAGGCCACGGTGTTCATCAGCAGCTCCCGCGACTGGGCGGCGCGCCATACGCGGCCCGGTCCCGGCGGGGCGGGATCGACGACGTGGACCGTCAGCCGCGTCCCGGGCGGAAGGAGGTCGGGGGCGGAGGCGCAGAGGCGTTCCAGGACGCTGGTGCCGCGCGGTCCGGCGCCGACGAGGGCGACGGAGACGGTGACCGACGGTGTCGCGTTCGCGTCCGGCGCGGGCTCGCCGACGCCGGCTCGGTCTGCGTTCACTGAGGGGGGCAAGAGGGTGACTCCCGGGCGTGTGGGGCGCTATGGAGCGGACCGTCCACCAGACCGCGGTGGAAGCGGACGGTCCGCCTCATCATGCCGTCGGCCGTCACGGAAGCCAACGCGGACCCCGGGCACCCCGGTTGTTCCGCCTCAGGGAGTCAGGTCGGACTCCCGCACCGTCCTCAACGACCCGTCACCCTGCGCCTGCTCCAGCCGCAGCCGGGCCGAACGCCCGCGCAGGGTGAGGAACATGAGCTGGTTGCCGAACCACGGCCCGCCCTTCTTGCGCCAGCCGACGGGTGACCGGGGGCAGCGGCCGTGCCGACGCAGCCGCCGGCCGAGCGCCCGGGCGACGGCGCTCCAGCCGAAGCGGAAGCCCACCCGGATCGACAGGGGGACCGAGTTGTGCACGGGGGAGCAGGTGAGCTGGAGCACCCGCGCGTCGGGGCCGTCGCCCTCGTGCCAGTACGGCTCGGCCACGTACGCGTGGTGCACGTCCCCGGAGAGCACGAGCACGCTCGCCGGCGCCCCCGTCCCCGTTCCCGTCTCGGCGATCAGCTCCGCCAGCGCGGCGAAGGACTGCGGGAAGGCCGCCCAGTGCTCCAGATCCGCCCCCCGCCGCACCTTCTCCCCGATACGGGCCCAGCGCGCCCCGCGCTCGCCCCGGCACAGCGCCGCGTCCCACTCCTCGGCGTCGTGCACCAGATGCGGCAGCAGCCAGGGCAGCGAGGTGCCGATCAGGAGGTGGTCGTAGGAGCCGGGACCGTCGAGGGTCTGCTCGCGCAGCCAGGTCCACTCGCCCGGGTGGAGCATCGAGCGCCCGTCCTCGTCGAGGACCCGCGCCGCCCTGCTGTCGACCATCAGCAGCCGCACGCGCCCGAAGTCGCGCCGGTAGCTCCACCGCACGGACGCCGGGTCCGCGTCGGCGCGGCAGGCGAAGGCGCGCAGCGCGTCGGTGCCGTCGGAGGCCTCGCGGACGGCGGCGTAGAGCGGGTCGGCGGCCAGCTCGGCCGGGGAGAGGTTCCCGAGATGCTGGTGCACCCAGTACGACATCAGGCCGCTCAGCAGCCGCTCGCGCCACCAGGGGGTGGCCCGCATGTCGGCCAGCCAGGAGGCGGAGGTGTTCCAGTCGTCGATGACGTCATGGTCGTCGAAGACCATGCAGCTGGGCACGGTGGACAGCAGCCAGCGCACCTCGGGGTCGAGCCAGGACTCGTAGTAGAGCCAGGTGTACTCCTCGAAGTCCGCGACCTCGGCGCCCGGCGCGTCGGTGAGGCCGCGCCGGGCGGAGATGCGCTCCTTGGTCGCGTCGGAGACCTCGTCGGCGTACACCTGGTCGCCGAGGAGCAGCAGTACGTCGGGCCGTTCGGCCGCCGGATCGGCGGCGAGGCGCGCGGCCAGGCTGTCGAGGGCGTCGGGACCCACGGGGTCGTGCCCGCCGGCCGGGGGCGCCGCCCAGCGGCAGGAGCCGAACGCCACCCGGACCCCGTCGCCGTCGGCGTCGGCGCCGACCGCGGCGGGGGTGCGGATCTCCGAGGGCGGGAAGCCGGAGTCGGGCAGCGGCCACACGCGGGCGCCGTCGAGGAGCACCTCGTACGCCGTGGCCGTGCCCGCCGTCAGGCCCGTCACCTGGACGAGGGCGTAGTGGTGGCCCGCCACCTGGAAGGTGTGGGCGGTGCCGCCCGCGCCGTCCGCGCAGCGCACCTCGGTGGTGCACGGGCGGCTCGCCTCGACCCATACGGTCGCCGTCGAGCCGTCGGCGTATCTCAGTAGTGGTCCCAGCCGCAGTTCGGCCACGCGATCACCCTCCTCCGTCGCCCCGTACGGTACGGAACGACGGAGGGGAGTGGCGAGATCCCTGCGGTCACGAGTCGATCAGCAGCTCGCGAGGTAGCTGGTGAGCGCGCTCTTCTCGGCGGAGTCGACCGCGAGGTTGTAGTAGTACTTCACCTGCACCCAGGCGCGGACGTAGGTGCAGCGGTACGAGGTGACCGACGGCATCCACTCGGCGGGGTCCTGGTCGCTCTTGGACTGGTTCACGTTGTCCGTGACGGCGATCAGCTGCGGGCGGGTGACGTCGTTGGCGAAGGCCTGGCGCTGGGCGGTGGTCCAGGCGCTGGCCCCGGAGTCCCAGGCCTCGGCGAGCGGCACCATGTGGTCGATGTCGAGGTCGGAGGCGGCGGTCCAGGTGGCGCCGTCGTACGGGGAGTACCAGCTGCCGCTGGTGGCGGTGCAGGCGGAGTTGGTGACGACGTTCGTACCGTCCCGCTTGAGGATGTACTCACGGGTGTTGCACGTGCCGCTGATGGTGATCCAGGTGGGGAACAGGTCGCGGTCGTAGCCGGTGCGGCTCTCGGTCTTCACGGTGAGCGAGGCGAGGTAGGTGCGGGCGGTGGCGGCGCTCACCGGGGTGGGGAGCGCGGCGGAGGCGGTCGGGGAGTTGAGAAGCCCGACCGAGGCTATGAGGCCGGTGAGGGCGGCGACTATGCTCAGCCGTCCACGCGCGTAGAACTTCGACATGCGAACTCCATGGGGGAGGCGGGGTGTTGGAGCGCGAGCGAGGGAATGCTCGCGGCCGCACATTGCGGGGAGATGTGCGTCCGGTTAGAAGCTAGTGACACGTACATGACACGACAAGGTTTATGGCAGAACGATCTCGTACAATGGGGAACGCAGAAGGGGAGTAGCTCTTCGCCGGACCGTCGACATACTGCTCAGCTCGTCTGAGCCGGCGCCCGGAGGCGGACCCGTCACAGGGTCGGCCAGCGAGACCTTCGGCAAGCAGTGCACATCCGTGCCCCACGGCACGGATGACATGTGTGCTGCCGTGCCGAGGTGTCTTCTTTCCTGAACGCTCAGGACTCTCGGCGGGGCGGCCCCCGACCGATTGAGGAACCTTGATCAGCATCACCGTGACGGCGCTCGTCTTCGGCGTCGTCTTCCTGGCGGAACTACCGGACAAGACCGCGCTCGCCGGTCTCGTCCTCGGCACCCGCTACCGCGCCTCCTACGTCTTCGCCGGAGTCGCCGCCGCCTTCACGCTGCATGTCGTGCTGGCCGTCGCGGCGGGCAGTGTGCTGACCCTGCTCCCGCAGCAGCTCGTGCACGCGCTGACCGGTGTGCTGTTCCTGGGCGGCGCGGCGGTGCTGCTGCTGAAGAAGGACGAGGGCGAGGAAGAGGTCCGGCGGCCGGAGAACCAGTCCTTCTGGAAGGTCGCGGGCGCGGGCTTCATGCTGATCCTCGTCGCCGAGTTCGGCGATCTCACCCAGATCATGACGGCGAACCTCGCCGCCCGCTATGACGATCCGCTCTCCGTCGGACTGGGTGCGGTGCTGGCACTGTGGTCGGTGGCCGGACTCGGCATCGTCGGCGGAAAGGCGCTGATGAAGCGGGTGCCGCTGAAGCTGATCACGCAGATCGCGGCACTGCTGATGCTGGCGCTCGGGGTGTGGAGCCTGTGGGAGGCGATCACCGGCTGAGCTGAACGGCGGGTGAACCCTCTGCGGCACTTCGTGGCCGGGGTGGCGGTGGACCCGGAATGTTTTGTACCGTAGGGAAACAAAGTGGCTCCCGTCCGTTTTCCCTGACCGGCGGGCGGGGCCGCCTTGTCTCTTCCCACCTGGAGCTGCTGATGCCGGTCCTGACCGCCCGCGCCCTCCTGCTCGACATGGACGGCACCCTCGTGAACTCCGACGCCGTCGTGGAGCGGGTCTGGCGGCGCTGGGCAGACGCGCACGGGCTCGACGGCGACGAGGTCATGAAGGTCGTCCACGGCCGGCAGGGGTACGCCTCGATGGCCGTACTGCTGCCCAGCCGGCCGGTGCACCTGAACCACGCGGACAACGCGCGGATGCTGGCGGAGGAGACCGCCGACATGGACGGCGTCGTGCCGGTGCCCGGCGCGCCGGAGTTCCTCGCCTCCCTGTCGGGCGTCCCGCACGCGCTGGTCACCTCGGCGGACGTCCCGCTGTCGACGGCCCGGATGGCCGCGGCCGGACTGGCACTCCCGGACGTGCGCGTCACCGCGGAGTCGGTGGGCGCGAGCAAGCCGGACCCCGAGGGCTTTCTGAAGGGCGCGGCCGAGCTGGGGATCGCCCCGGCCGACTGCGTGGTGTTCGAGGACTCCGGGGCGGGCATCGCCGCCGGCCGGGCCGCCGGGATGCGGGTCGTGGGAGTGGGACCGCGAGCGGCCGCGCACGGACCCGACGTGCTGGTCCGCGATCTGCGACAGGTGCGGGTGGAATCGGACGAGCCCGGAGTGCGGATCCACTGCGCGTGAGGCGCGGTGGGGGCTGCGGATCCGCTTGGCGTGGGGCGCGGTGGGGGCGGTGGCTCCGGGGCTCCGGGGTAAGGATCCACTGCGCGTGAGGCGCGGTGGGGGCTGCGGATCCACTTGGCGTGGGGCGCGGTGGGGGCTGCGGATCCACTTGGCGTGGGGCGCGGTGGGGGCGGTGGCTCCGGGGCTCCGGGGTGCGGATCCTCGTTATGTGCGGCGCGCTGGGGCTGGGGTTCCGCGGGGGCTACGGTTCCGTCGTCTCCGATTCCAGGCGGGCGCGGGTCAGTGACCCGTAGACACCCATGCCGTCCTCCGTCGTGCCCCGGGACCACTGGTAGTTGCGCAGGGCGTCCTCGACCTCGGCGGTGAACGTGCCGTCGGCCTCGCCGTTGTAGAGGAACAGCTGGCGCAGCCGCAGCTGGAGTTCGGTCACCTCGGCACCCGTGTCGCCGCGCCGCAGGACGACCGCGTCGGTGGGGTCGTCCTCGTTGTCGGCCCCGTTCCCGGGCGCCAGGGAGCCGGTCGCGCGGGCGGTCGGCGTGGCCTGGCCGGCCTCGGCCGACGGGGACGCCGAGGGCGAGGCGCTCGACTCCGACGGGGAGGGCGACGGACTCTCGCTCTCGGAAGGCGAGGGCGAGGCCTCGGAGGCCGACGGGGACGCGGAGCGACTCGGCGACGCCGATGCCGAGGCGGCGCTGGTCGAGGCGTCCGGCACGGCCGCCCGCACATCCTCGGGAGTGGCCCCGTCCCGCGTGGGTTTCTCGTAGGTGAACAGTCCGGAGGCGAACCCGGCCGCCGCCACCACGGCCACGACGGCCGCGGTCGTCGCGATCAGCAGCGTGCGGCGACGGCGCGGGCGGTGCGGTTCCTCGTCGTCGGGGTGTGCGACGCCGACGACCGCCGCCTCGAACAGGCTCAGATCGGTCGTGCTCGGCTCGGAGGCGGACGACGCCAGGGGAGTGGGCAGCGCCGCCGTCATGTCCGGCGCCGGGCCCGTGGGGTGCACGGTGCGCAGGGGCATCGTCGCGTCGGCCGGAACAGCCGGAACGGCCGAAGCGGCGGGAGCGGCTGGCACGGTCGGCAGCGGCATGGTCACGTCGGCCGCGTCGGCGGAGCCGCTCGCCCCGGCCCCGAAGTTGCCTGCGGCCCCGGCCTCGAAGGTGGCCCCGGGCTCGCTCCCGAAGGTGCCTGCGGCCCCGGCCCCGAACGTGGCCTCGGGCTCGCCCCCGAAGGTGCCTGCGGCCCCGGCCCCGAAGTTGCCCGCGGCCCTGGCCCCGAAGGTGGCCCCGGGCTCGCCCTCGAAGGTGCCTGCGGCCGGGGCCTCGAAGGTGCCTGCGGCCCCGGCCCCGAAGTTGCCTGCGGCCCCGGCCCCGAAGTTGCCTGCGGCCCCGGCCCCGAAGTTGCCTGCGGCCCCGGCCCCGAAGTTGCCCGCGGCCCTGGCCCCGAACGTGGCCCCCGGCTCGTCCCCGAACGTGCCTGCGGGCTCGCCCCCGGCCTCGGTGCCCAGCTCGACGTAGGGCCGTATTCGCAGCGGATCGAAGTCCTCGGCGGCGGCCGCCTCCGTCGTGCGCGTGTCGCGCTGGGCATCGGAGGCGCGCCGGGCGCAGGCGCAGGACGGGGTGTTGTCGAGCGCGCGGAGCACTCCGCACTCCGGGCACGGCAGCCCTTGCTGCCCCGAGCGCCCCTGGTGCCCCGTCGGATCGATCACGTGTTCGTCCCTCCCCATTCAAACTCCAGAGATTATGCAGATCCTCCACACGCCCCGCCGCCCGCGACCCCCGGAATGTCGTATTCCGTCAGGACGCAAGAGGACTCAAGAGGCCATAACGGGTCACACCGATCACGATGGAGAGGGTCACCAGAGCCTCGGGAGGCATCCATGGTCTTGGACGCGCACAGCAGGGCGGCGGATCCGCGCGAGGAACACGTGTCCGGAAACGTTCTCGTCTCCATCGGCGCCCTCCTGCTCGGCATGCTGCTCGCCGCCCTGGACCAGACGATCGTGTCGACCGCCCTCCCCACGATCGTCAGCGAGCTCGGTGGTATGGAGCACCTGTCATGGGTGGTCACCGCGTATCTGCTGGCGTCGACGGCCGCGACCCCGCTGTGGGGCAAACTCGGTGACCAGTACGGGCGCAAGAGGCTGTTCCAGATCGCGATCGTCATCTTCCTGATCGGTTCGGCGCTGTGCGGAATGGCGCAAAACATGCCGCAGCTGATCGCCTTCCGCGGGCTCCAGGGACTGGGCGGCGGCGGCCTGATGGTGCTGTCGATGGCGATCGTCGGCGACCTCGTCCCGCCGCGCGACCGCGGCCGCTACCAGGGTCTGTTCGGCGCGGTGTTCGGCGCCACGAGCGTTCTCGGCCCGCTGCTGGGCGGCCTGTTCACCGAACATCTGAGCTGGCGTTGGGTGTTCTACGTCAACCTGCCGGTCGGCGTCGTCGCCCTCGCCGTCATCGCGGCCGTCCTGCACATCCCGCGCAAGTCGACGAAGCACGTCATCGACTACCTCGGCACCTTCCTCATCGCCGCGGTCGCCACCTGCCTGGTCCTGGTGGCGTCGCTCGGCGGCACCACCTGGGACTGGGCCTCGCCGCAGATCGTCGGCCTGACGGTGCTGGGCGTGCTCCTGATCGTGGCGTTCGTGGCCGCGGAACGGCGGGCGGCCGAACCGGTGCTCCCCCTGAAACTGTTCCGCATCCGCACCTTCACCCTCTCCGCGGTGATCAGCTTCATCGTCGGGTTCGCGATGTTCGGCGCGATGACCTACCTGCCGACGTTCCTCCAGGTGGTGCAGGGCGTCTCGCCGACCCTGTCCGGCGTGCACATGCTGCCGATGGTGGCGGGCCTGCTGCTGGCGTCCACCGCCTCCGGGCAGATCGTCAGCCGCACCGGCCGCTGGAAGGTGTTCCCGGTCGCCGGAACCGGCGTCACCACGCTCGGCCTGCTCCTGCTGCACCGGCTCGACGAGCACAGCTCCACGGGAGCGATGAGCGCCTGCTTCTTCGTGTTCGGTCTCGGCCTCGGCCTGGTCATGCAGGTGCTGGTGCTGATCGTGCAGAACGCCGTCGCGTACGAGGATCTCGGCGTCGCCACCTCCGGCGCGACCTTCTTCCGCTCGATCGGCGCCTCCTTCGGCGTCGCGATCTTCGGCACGATCTTCTCCGGCCGCCTCGGCGACAAGCTCACGGACGCCTTCCGGGGCGGGCAACTCCCGTCCGGGATCTCGGTGGACGGACTCGAGTCCGACCCGCGCGGCATCGCCGAGCTGCCGTCGACTCTGCGGCCGCAGGCCCTGGACGCCTACGCGTCCGCCATCACCGACGTCTTCCTGTACGCCGCCCCCGTCGCCCTCGTCGGCTTCGTCCTGGCCTGGTTCCTCAAGGAGGACCCGCTGCGCGGCTCGGTCACCGCGCCCGACGTGACGGAGACCCTCGCCAGCAACCCGGTGGAACGGTCCTCGTACGACGAGGTGTGCCGTGCGCTGTCCGTCCTCGGCACCCGGGAGGGCCGCCGAGAGATCTACCGGAAGATCACCGCCCGGGCCGGCCAGGACCTCCTTCCGGCATCGAGCTGGCTGCTGCTGCGGATCAAACGCTGCGGCAGCGTCGAACCGGCGATGCTGGCCGACCGCACGACCGTCCCGCTGCCGACGATCATCGAGGCCGTCCGTCAGGTCGAGGGGGGCGGGCTCGCGGTGCGCGAGGGCCTCGACATGGTGCTGACCGACGAGGGCCGCGTGGTCGCCGACCGGCTCGCCGAGGTCCGCGAGGAGTCCCTTGCCGAGCTGCTCGGCGACTGGTGGGGCCCGGACCGGCCCACCGACCTGGTCCAGCTGGTCAGGGAACTGAACAGCGAGCTGTGCGGCTCGGACCGGGAACAGCCGTACGGCGGGCGGGTGGTGCCCGACCACCGGCTCACCTGAGGTCCTGGCCGAGCGACTTGCCGAACCAGTGGTCGGCGTACGGGTCCGCGTTGTGCGGCTCGGTCTCCGCGTAGCCCAGCCGGGCGTACAGGGCACGGGCCTCGACGAGGTCCCCGCGGGTGTCGAGGATCATCCGGGTGGCGCCGAGCGCGCGGGCGGCGTCCTCGGCGCCCCGGACGAGGAGCGCCGCGCCGCCCCGGCCGCGCAGCTCCGCCCGGACGAACACCCGGGTGAGCTCGGCGGTGCCGCCGCCCCGTAGCCGTACGCCCGCGGTGCCGGCCGGCTCACCGCCGTACCGCCCCACGAGCAACCGCCCGTCGGGCGGGGCGAGTTCGGCGCCGGGGTGGGCGGCGATCTCCCGCTCCAGCTCGACCGGGTCGGTCCTGCGCCCTTCGTGCAGCAGGTAGTAGCGGTCGCTGACCTCGGTGTAGTACGCCCGCCAGAGGGCGCGGGCGGCCGGGGCGTCGAAGGCTTCGGCGGTGATGGTCCAGGTCTGCGACGTCGTCATACCGACATTGTCCGAAGGCGACCCGGCGGGCCGGCAACCGAATATGCGCCGGCAACCTCGTCCCGGGATTTTCCCGGGGCCGTTCGGGAGGGGCGGTGCGGAGGCCGTTCGGGAGGGGCGGTGCGGAGGCCGTTTGGGAGGGGCGGTCCGGGCAACCCGACCTGTGAACCGGCCCGTGGGGCCGACACATCGGAAGGCAAGGCATGTCCACAGGAGTGATCATCGCTCTGATCGTGATCGTGGCGGCCATCGTCGTCGTCGCGGCCGTCCTGGCCGTGCGGGCCCGCGGCTCGCACGGCGGACACGGTCTGAAGCGTCGCTTCGGGCCCGAGTACGACCGTGCCGTGGCCCGGCACGACGGGGACGTCAAGGCCGCCGAGCGCGAGCTCGACGCCCTGGTGGAGCGGCACGGCGGGCTGCGCGAGCGCCCGCTGGAGCCCGCGGAGCGCGAGAGGTTCGAGGCCCGCTGGGCGGCCGCGCAGGAGCGGTTCGTCGACTCGCCCCAGCAGGCGGTCACCGAGGCCGACCGTCTGCTCGCCGAAGTGGCCGGCGCCCGGGGTTTCCCGGACGGCGACCAGTACGAGGAGCAGCTCGCCGCACTCTCCGTCCACCACGCGCACCATGTCCACGGCTATCGACGGGTCCACCGTGTCGCACGTGTACGCGCCAACGGCGTCGGCACGCACGACGCGAGCACGACCGGCACGACCGGCACGTCGGGCGCACCCGGCACGGAGGACCTGCGGGCCGCCATGGTCGAGGCCCGTGACCTCTTCGACGACCTGCTCGGCGACGCCCCCCATGACGCCGGCCGCCGTCGGACGCAGGAGAGCGTGAGCCAGGGCGGCTCCAGCTCCGCCCACCACCTGCCGCGGGGCTTCCACCGGCACCAGGCGAAGGAGAGCTGACCGACATGCCCGACCTGACACCGAACACGACACCGAACACGACGCGTGAGACGACGCGGGACACGGGTGTGAACCCGGACGCGATCCCGGGCGTGAACCCGGAGAACCGCCGGCCGGCTGCCGACCGAGCCCGAGCGGAGAAGTCCGGCGACACCGCACGGGCCGCCGAGACCGTAAGGCTCGCGGAAGCCGCGCGCACCGGCGAGGCCGCGCGCACCGGCGAGGCCGCGCGCACCGGCGAGGCGGCACGCACCGGCGAAACCGTACGGCCCGGTGAGGCCGTACGCACCGGCGAGAGCGCGCGCACCGGCGAGGCCGTCCCGCGGGGTGAGGCCGTCCCGCCGGGTGAGGCCGCTCTGCCGGGCGAGACCGTCCTGCCGGGGGAGAGGGGACGGACGTCCGCGGAGCCGCGCGGGACGGCAGCCGTGGCCGAGCCGACACCGTTCGGCTCCGACCTCGGCGCGGGCGGAGCGGCCCGCGGTCGCGCGGCCGGCGCAGGCCGGGACGCGGGCCCGCTCAGCGCCTCCGGCGAAGGGGCGACGCCCCGGCACCGGGACGCGGGCGCGGTGGACACCGTCACGGGCCGCGAACCGACGACGGCCGCCGCCGAGCACGGCAGTCACGCCGGTCACGGCGAGTCTCTCCTGCCGGACGACGAGTGCGACCGGATCGCCTCGCGCATGCGGCACGCGGTCGTCGGGTTCGTCGACGGCCCGCGCGACGCGGTCGCGGAGGCCGACCAGGTGCTGGAGGACCTCGCCGCGCGCTTCACGGACGCCGTGGACCGGCGACGCCGTACCCTGCGCGGGTCCTGGCAGTCGGCGGAGGGCGGCAAGGACCGCTCCGAGACGGCCGCGACGGCCACCGACACCGAACAGCTCCGGCTGGCCCTGCGGGACTACCGCGAACTGACCGAGCGGCTGCTACACCTCTGAGCCCTCGGCCCCTTCGGTCCTCGCGGCCGACCCACCTGCCGTCGCCCGGCGCTCCCGCCACTCCCGTACGACCGCTTCGACGTCGTACGGCTTCATGCCCAGCGGGGGGCCGGGCGGCGGCTTGAACATCATGTCGCGCAGTCTGACGTTGACGTCCGTGATGATCTTCCGGACGAGGCGTTCCGAAGGCGCCGCGTAGGCCGCCGCGAGCGCGTCCTCCGCCTCCTTGCGCAGGGCGAGCGTCGGTGGCAGGACCGAGAGGCCCTCGCGGGCCATCTTGCGCTTGATCCACCAGAGTTCGTCGTACGTGGTGTCCGCACCCGCCGGCAACGGCTTTCCCGCGCCCGGAAGTTGGGCGAACTCGCCGCGCCGCTCCGCCTCACGGATCTGCCTGTCGACCCAGGACTCGAACGGGACACCCGGTGGCTTTCGCTCGGTCATGCGTCCATTGTGCCGGACGCGGTGGGGCCGGGCGATTTATCATGCGGCCGCTGTACAAGCACACTTAGGACCCAGGACGCCGACAGGCATGTCAAAGACACCTCAAGGGGAGCGCACGTGCTCGAACTCACCATGGCCACCGTCTCCGGGACGGAAGAGGGCGCCACGGCCGGCATGCTGATGGCCGACTCGCCCAGCGACCCGGGTGCCGTGCTCCGGGTGGGCCGGGACAAGTCCGTGTGCCGCCTCGCGACCCCTGACGACTGGCTGTTCGTCTCCCGGGTGCACCTGGAGTTCCTGTGCGGCCCCGAGGGCACCTGGCAGGTCTCGTGGCTGCGCGGCTCGCAGGACGAGCCGTCCTCCGAGGTGCGGCTGGTGAGCGGCCAGTACGCGCAGCCGCTCGCCTACGGCGGGACCATGCCGCTGGCGCGCGGCGGCTCCGGCGAGATCATCGTCCTCGATCGCACCGGGCCGCGCAGCGTCAACGTGGGCTTCTATCACGAGGCGTGACAGCTTCCGGGGGAGCGGGGGAGGGCTGGGCGGCTAGGCCAGCACGCGCGCCAGCGCGAAGCCGTCGTAGCCCTTCGCCCCCACCGTCTGGATGGCCGTGCCGCTCAGCCTCGGGTGCGAGCCGATCAGTTCGATCGCGGCGCGGGTGCCGACCACGTCCCCCGCGTCGCTGTCCGCTTCCACGACCCGGCCGCCCCGTACGACGTTGTCGACGACGATCAGACTGCCCACACTCGTGAGCCTCAGCGCCCACTCCAGGTAGTGGGCGTTGTTGACCTTGTCGGCGTCGATGAAGACGAGGTCGAACGGCGGCGGGTTCTCGTCGGCCAGCAGCGGCAGTGACTCCAGGGCCGGCCCGACCCGCACCTCGACCAGCTTGTCGAGGCCCGCGCGGGCGATGTTGCGGGTGGCGACCTCCGCGTGCCGGGGGTCGTACTCCAGCGAGATCAGCCGGCCGTCGGCCGGGAGCGCGCGGGCCAGCCAGATCGTGCTGTAGCCGCCGAGCGTGCCGATCTCCAGGACCGTCCGGGCCCCCTGGATCTCGGCGAGCAGCTGGAGCAGCTTGCCCTGGTTCGCCGTGACGTTGACGTGCGGCAGTTCGGCGGCCTCGCTGTCGCGCAGCGCGGCCGCCGTCACCTCGTCGTCCGGGGCGAGATGGTCGGTGAAGTAGGCGTCGACGGCGTCCCAGGCCTGCGACTCGCTCATGCGCTCTGCCTCTCGTGTACCTGACATATCCGGCGGTATGTCTCGTCCCGAATGCTAAGTCGAGCTCCCCGGATCCCCGGCCGGGGCTTTCAGCCGTTCGGCGCAGGGGGCGCGGCGGGAGGCGCGAAGGACACGGAAGGCGCGGTACGGGGCGTGGGCGGAGTGGGCGAAGCGGGCGGAGTGGGGCGCGCGGAGGGCACGGGCGGCGTCCGGGGCGGCGCGGGCGGCTTCGGCGGCACGGGAGCAGGGGCGTGGGCGGAGGCGGGGGCGGGGGCGTGGGCGGGAGGGGGAGGGGTGCGAGGAGAGGGAGGAGCGGTGACGGGCGGCCGCGCGGGCCGAGGGGGAGTGCGGGGGAGGGACGGCGGCCGTGGGGGCACGGGGGGCGCCGAGGACACACCGGCAGACGCGGACGATGCCGTGAGGCCGGCGACACCCGTCCCCGGTGCCGGCGCCGCCCCTGGCGCTGCCACCGCCTTCGCCCCTGGCGCTGCCTCCGCCCCTGCCGCTCTCGGCGCCGCCGCCGGCCCCGGCAGCTTCCCCGGCCCCCGTACGGCCGAGCCCGGCATCGCGGGTGCCGCCCCTGGCCTCGCGGGCGTCGGCGCCGCCCAGGTTTCGGGGGTGGGGGTCGGCTGGAAGCCCGACGCGTGTCGGGGGCGGGGCAGGGTTGCCCGGCGGGCCCGGCCCCAGCGGATGCCCACCACGACCGCGACCGTGTTCAGGACGGCCAGTCCGCCGACGACCGTCAGCAGCCACACCGGGATCCCGGCCAGCGCGAGCAGCCGGTCCTCGTAGATCACCTGCCGGTACGCGGTGTCCGTCGCCGCCCGGCGCAGCTCGATGTCCCCGGAGATCTCCGAGGGCCGCGGGAACTCCTGGGCGACGGCCGTCAGGAACGGGGCGCCCTCCGCAAGCTCGGCCAGTGGCCCCTTCGCCCTGCCGAGCGGCCCGGCGAACGTCACCCGGGGCCGCTCGCCGCCGATCGGCGAGGCCGGTTCCATGCGGTGGGCGGCGAGGACGTACAGGCCGAGCGACTGCGGGGTGGCCGCCAGCCGGGACAGCCGCATCGGGTAGACGAGGCTGTCGGCGGCGAAGGTGAGGTGCAGCGGCTCGAGCTCGCCGCGCAGCGCGGTCCCCGTGCTCTCGGGGGTCAGCCGGACCGCCACGTACTCCCAGCGCCGGTCGACGTACGGCCGTAGCGCGGTCTCGAGGGGACCCGGGAGGGTGAAGTCGTTGGCGCGCAGCCACTCGTCTAGGTCACCCGGATCGGTGGCGGTGAGCCGGGCCACGTCGAACGGGCCGAGCCGCTCGCGTCCGATCACGCCGACGCCGGGTCCCGCCCCGGGCAGCGGTGGGCCCGCCGTGTCGCCGCCGGTGGTCAGCGGCCAGTCGCCGTCCTGCGGCCAGAAGTGGTGGCGTGTGCGGTGCACGGGTGCCGTGGCCGCGGCCAGTTGGCCGAACAGCTCCGGGTCGCCGAGTCCGACCGTCGCCCGGTGCGGCACGGGCATGATCCAGGCGGCCCGGTCGGCGTCCCCGTCGACCGTCAGCCGCATCACGATCTGTTCCTGCGCGCCGTCCCAGCGCACGACGGAGACCTCCCGGCCGACCACGATCTGCCGCTGGTCCGCCGGGAGCAGCGCGCCGCAGCCGCAGGCGTAGGCCGGTGCGACGAGCGAACCGAGCTGGATCGCCAGCAGAGCGAGCAGCACGGCCGTGATCCGCCCGCGTATCCGTTTCCGCCGCGCCTGCCGTCCCCGCAGGAAACCGACCATGCCTCGTATCCCCTCCAGCACTCTCCGTACCCGCCAGCGCGCATTGTGGTGGCAACGACGGTACGGCTGAAGCCCCCGTTCCGTTCGCGGCCTGATCCAAATCCCGCCCCCCGCCCGCCCCCTGACCGTCCCGTATCCGTCTCGCATGCCAGCGGCGTGGAAACGGCCGGGCCCCGGGACCACTATCGTCTTCCGGACAAAAGGAGAGCGGACGTCAGGTGAAGCGGGGGTGGCCTGCGTCTCTGTCCGGGGGCGGTTCGAGCCTCGTAGGGTTCGGTAGGACACTTCGTGCACGGGACGCGTGGGACGACGCGGCGGGAGGCCGGCGAGGCGTGGCGAATGCGGAGCACAGCGGGCGGCCGGCGGAGGCCTTCGGGTCTACGGCGGCCGACACGGCGAGGACGCGGCTGCGCGTGGCCCGCCTCGGCCTCTGGCTGGTGGCGGCGGTACTCGCCGTGCGCCAGGTGGCCGTCGTCCTCGGCACCCCGCGCGGAGAACGGCTGACGGACCTGGAGACCTGGGTCGGACCGAACGGCGTGCTGCACGTCAACGGCTCGCTCTACGACTCCACGCGCTTCACGGGCACCCCCTTCGGCGGGCTCGTCCTCAAACCCCTCACCCGGGCGGCCGAACAGGCCCTGGGCTGGGGCTGGACCTTCGGCACGCTGCTGCTGGTAGCCGCCCTGGGCCTGGTCGTGGCGCGTGCGCTGCCCCAGCCGGTCAGCAGACGGACGGCGCTGCTGGCCGCGCCCGTCGCGATCAGTCTGCTGATGCTGTCGCTGCCGGTGCGCAACACACTCTGGCTCGGCCAGACCAGCATCATCCCGGTGCTGCTGGTCCTGCTCGGCTGCTTCGTCGTACGGGACTGGCGGGTGGCCGGCGCCCTGATCGGCCTGGCGGCGGCCCTCCAGCCCACGGTCCTGCTCTTCGCCGCGCTGCTGTGGTTCACCGGCCGCCGTCGCGCCGCGGCCGCCACCGGCGCCTCGTTCACCGCGGTCACCGCGCTCGCCTGGGCGGCGATGCCGCACGACTCGTACACCTACTGGGTGCACCACATGGCGGGCGTCGGTCTCGGCGGCGAGGCCGACGCGCTCGCCAACCAGTCCCTGCACGGCGCCCTGCTCCGCCTCGGCTTCTCCGGCCCGCTGGAAATCGGCCTGTTCCTGTCGCTCGGCGCGGCCGTCGCCGCCCTGGGCGTCCGCCGGTCGGTCCGCTACGCCCGCGACGGTCAGCTGCTGCTGGCGGTCGCCCTCACGGGCTGCGCGGCGATCGTCGTCTCGCCCACGACCTGGCAGCACCAGCTGCTGTGGGTCCTCCTGGCCGTGGTGGGGCAGGTCGGCAAGCGCGCCTCCGACCGCTATGTGTGGCCGGTGGCGGTGATCCTGGTGATGACCCTCCCGGCGAAGATGATGCTGCCGAACATGGCGGCCCTGTACCCCCTGCGCGACAACGCGGTGCTGCTCGCGGCGGTCGCGGCGGCCACGGTCGTCCCGTTCCTGGCGCGTACGTCCCCGTACTACCGCACGCCCATTCCGACGGAGTACGCGCGGCCGGTCCCCACGCGCTGGAAGCACGTACCGCTGCTTCCCTTCCCGAAGCGGGTGCTGACCCGCCCGAACCTCCTTCTCGAGCTGCTGCTGATCCGCGTGACGTACGCGGCGTACCAGCAGGTCCGGCTGGGGGCGACCGGCGGCACGAACACCGGCGGACGGGCCCGCGCGGAGGACCACGGCCGGCAGATCCTCGACATCGAGCGGTTCCTGCACATCGACATCGAGCACTGGGCCAACCAAGCGGTGGTGAAGGTCGGTTGGCTGCGGGACTTCTTCGACTTCTACTACGAGTCCTTCCACTTCGTGGTGCCGCTGTCGGTCCTCGCCCTCCTGTACTGGCGCCGCCCGGTCGACTACCGCTGGGCCCGCTCCTCGCTGGGCTTCGCGACCCTGCTGGCCCTGGTCGGCTTCTGGCTCTACCCGCTGGCCCCGCCCCGCCTGATGCCGAACCTGGGCGTCATCGACACGGTCCACGGCGTCCAGGACTTCTCCGAGCCGGACTACGGGACGCTGACCGCGCTGACGAACCAGTACGCGGCGATGCCGTCCCTGCACTTCGGCTGGTCCCTGTGGTGCGGGCTGGTCATCGCGATCGTCGCCCCGAAGTGGTGGATGAAGGCGCTGGGCCTGCTGCACCCGTTCTTCACGGTGTCGGCGATCGTGGCGACCGGCAACCACTGGGTGCTGGACGCGGCCGGCGGCGCGCTCGTGGTGGGCGGCGGCTTCGGCCTGTCGTACCTGCTCATGGGCCCGCGGGCGCGGTTCGCCACGGCGACGGCGGTGACGAGGGCCGCCGAGCCCGCGGTGCCTGAGAGGGACCCGGCACCGAGATGATCACTCTTCGGGCCCAGGCTTGACCGGCGCAGTGGGACAATCAGCGGGTGGACACGGGGGGATCATGACGGATCGCGACTGGAACGACGACAGCGGTTACCGCGACGCGGTCCAGCAGGCCGAACGCGCGGAACGCGCCGGGTGGATGGCGATCGTCGGCGCGACTGGCCTGATCGGCCTCGTGCTGATCGTCCTGGCCGTCGTCTGCGTGCTCGCGGTCATCGCGGGCCTCTACGTGGTGATGGCCGTTAACGGCTAGAGGCTGTCGTTCCCTTTCCTCTTTCTTTCATCCTCCTTTCATTTCACGCTCTGCGCGGACGTCGATCCGTCGAGGGCGTATTTCCCAAGAGGCAGTTGACCGGCTTTAGTGCGTCAAGTGGGCATTGCGTACAGCGATAGTTCCTTGACGCTGAGTGAGAGAGGGGTTTGAATTCGCTTACTTTTTCGAGATCTTCTGACTCTGGGGGGCGGAGTTCAGTGCTTTCGGCACGGGGTGGTTCAGGCGCGTTCGGACGTCGTAGACGCGGCAGACGCAGGGGGACGGGAGCGACGACGGCCGCGTTGGCCGTGTTGCTGGGAATGCTGGCGTTGCCCGCGCAGGAGGCTGTGGCAGCTTCTCCGGAGGCGGATTCCGCGCCCCTGACGGAGGGGCAGCAGGCGCTGGCAAAGGCCGAGGAGTCCGGCCAGCGGGTGGAGGTGACGGGGGAGCGTACGGACCGGACCACGGTCTACGCCAACCCCGACGGGTTCACGTTCACGCTGGAGCAGTCGGTGGTTCCTGTGCGCGTGGCCAGGGCGGGCGGTGGCTGGCAGGTGCCGGACGCGACTCTGGAGAGACGTTCCGATGGTTCGGTGGGGCCGAAGGCCGCCGCTGTGTCGATCGCGTTCTCCGCGGGGGGCGAAAAGGCGCCGCTGGCGCGGATCGAGGACCAGGGCAACTCGCTGGAACTGGAGTGGCCGGGCAGGCTTCCGGCCCCGCGGTTGGATGGTCCGAGCGCCGTGTACGCGGATGTGCTGCCGGGTGTCGACCTGCAGGTGACGGCCACACCGGAGAGTTTCCAGCCGGTGTTCGTGGTGAAGACGCCCGAGGCGGCGGCGAACGAGGAGTTGAAGAAGCTCACCTTCGGGCTGAGGGCTCAGGGGCTGGACGTTCGCGAGGGTGCGGCGGGCAATCTCGTGGCCGTCGACGGCAGTGGACGCACGGTGTTCAAGGCCCCGCCGGCGCGGATGTGGGACTCGGCCGGCGAGACTGCCGCGACGTCAGAGACGCCAGAGACGCCAGAGGCGGCCGAGACACCAGAGACGCCAGAGACGTCGAAGGCGGCCGTGACGCCGGAGGCTTCAGAGACCGCCGTGGCTGCAGAGACCGCCGGGGCGTCAGAGACCGCCGGGGCTCAGCCTCAGTCGGTGCGGGCGCAGGCGCTCGCCGAGGAGTCGGTGGAGCCCGCCGACCCTGCTGAGGTGGCGCCGTCCGGTTCGGGTCTGGAGCCTGGCCAGGGCGACAAGGTCGCCAGGATGGACGTGGCCGTCACCAAGGACTCCCTGTCGGTCGTGCCGGACGCGGCGATGCTCACGAAGACCGACGCCTCGGCGTTCCCGCTCTTCATCGACCCGACGGTGACCTGGGGTGAGTCGGAGCGGACGTTGTTGCGCAGTGACGGCTACGAGTCGTACGGCTGGGGCAACGGCGATGACGACCAGGGCAAGGGTGCCGGGAAGTGCGGTACCTGGAACGGCTATTACTGCGGCCCTGGGTATGTGCAGAAGCTGTACTTCGAGTTCTCGCCGGCGAGCCTGAAGGGCAAGAAGGTTTTGGACGCGACGTTCCGGGTGACCGAGCCCTGGGCGTTCCAGTGCGACCCGCGCTGGGTGGACCTCGTCCGTACGAACAACATCTCGTCCGCGACCACGTGGTCCTCGCGGCCGGCGGAGCTGGACCTGATGGTGGACCGGAACGTCTCGGCCGGGCGTGGCTCGCTGTGCGACCCGGACTCTCCGGACGCGCCGATCGAGTTCAACGACAACGCGGAGGAGACGAACGAGAACCTCACCTCGACGATGGCGAACTTCGCGGCGGGCAAGTTCTCCCGGCTGACGCTGGAGATCAAGGCGCACGACGAGTCGGACACCGCCGCGTGGAAGCGGTTCAAGAACGACGCCGTGCTCGCCGTGAACTTCGTCGGCCTGCCCGACAAGCCGAGCGCCGTCGGCATCGTCACCGGTTCCGGCACGGTCTGCGAGACCGCCGAGAGCGACCCGGCGGTCGTCTCCGACCCCACCCCGGCGCTGGCCGCGACCGCGCAGACCAAGGCCGGTGGCGAGAAGGACGCCCAGCTGCGGATCGCCTACGACCTCGACAGCAAGAGCGGCAGCACCTGGGTGGACACCACGCCGGGCAACGGCGACGTCCGTCCGTCGACGGGCTACGTCGGCGACAACACCAAGGTGACGCTGACCTGGTCCACCCTCACGGACGGCACGCTCTACCGGTACCGGGCCTGGGTGCGGTCGTACTACAACGGCGGTGCCAGCAATCTGGCCGGCCCGTCGAACGCCACCACCACCGGCTGGTGCTACTTCAAGGTGGACTCCAGCGCGCCCAAGGCGCCCGGCATCACCGTCGGCAGCCCCTACACGGCGTGCACGGCCAACGACTGCACCGCTCACGGCGGGCCCGCGGTGAAGGGCACGTTCAAGTTCGCGGCCGCCACCGGCGACACCAACGTCGCCTACCAGTACAAGCTCTCCTCGACGGCCGCGTGGTCGCCGGACCAGAAGGGAGCTTCGGTGTCGGTCGGCATCACCCCCTCGAAGGCGGGCACGTACCGCCTGTACGTGCGGGCCAAGGACAACGTCGGCCGCTACGGTGCGCAGTCCGTCGTCGACTTCGTGGTCGCCGACGGTGAGAAGCCGGTCGGCCAGTGGCAGTTCGCCGAGGCCGACGGAGCGGCGGTGGACTCCGCGACCTGGGACGGCGCGGACAACGCGACCCTCAGCGGCGGTGCGGTCCGCGACGACCGTGGCCGTCGCGGGCTGATCACGCGTGACGCCGCCGGCGTGCCGCTGGCGACGCCGGTGACGGACAAGGGACTGGCCCTCGACGGCAGCACCGGTTATGCGGTCACGGCCGGCACGGTGCTGGACACGGCGGGGTCGTACACGGTCGCCGCCTGGGTACGGGTCGACCCGGCCTCCACGAAGACCGTCACGGTCCTCAGCCAGTCCACGGCGACGACGAGCCCGTTCACCGCGAAGTACAGCCCGTTCATCATCTCCTACGGCGGCCGGTGGAGCATGCGCGTGCTGGGCACGGACGGCGCCTTCCACGAGGCGGCGGCGCCGAACACGTCGCCCAAGGGAGTGTGGACGTATGTGGCCGGTGTCCATGACGCCGTCGCCAAGAAGGTCCACCTCTATGTGAACGGCAAGCTGCAGGCCTCGGTCGACGCGGGGCCCGCCTGGCACGCGGACGGCGCGTTCCAGATCGGCCGCCTGCTGTACGCGGACAACTACGTGGACTACTTCAAGGGCAGCATCGACGAGCCCACGGCGTGGCAGCGGGCCCTGTCCGCGGAGGAGATCGAGGACGACGCGCGGACGCTGACGTCGCAGGGGTACGCCGGGGTGGAACTGGTGGCCGACTGGTCGGCCGACCGGGGTGTCGACACCACGATCGCCGACACGACCTCGGGTTACGGCCGGTCGCTGACCCTCGGCGGCGGGGCCTCGCTGAACGGTGAGTCGATCGTCCTGGACGGGGTGGACGACGCGGCCACCACGGCCGGTCCTGTGGTGGACGACACGGGGTCGTTCACGGTCACGACGCTGGCGTCCCTGGACGCCACCGCGCTGGTCGGCAAGAGCGTCGGCTACACCGGCCAGGTGGTGGGACAGCGGACGGCCGACGGGTCGGCCTGGGGCTTCTGGTACGAACTGACGGACAAGCAGACCGTGCTGGACGAGGAGACCCTGGAGGAGAAGACCGTTCCGGTGGGCTTCTGGCGCTTCGGCCGGCTCAACGCCAACGGCACGTTCAGCGCGGTCGCGTCCGACGAGGCCGCCATGGTGGACGGCATGGTCAGGATGACCGGTGTCTTCAACGCCCAGGACGGCACGATCGGTCTCTACCTGGGGGCCGTCCAGAACGGCGACGACGAGGCGTTCACGGCCAAGATCGGCTCGGGTGACTTCGCGGTCGGCAAGGACTTCGCCGGCAACGCATGGGGGCACTACCTGCCCGGCCGTGTCGCGGACGTTCGGCTGTGGGCGGGCGCGGTGGCCGGATCCGAGCAGATCGAAGAGACCGTAGGCGACTGACGAGGAGGGGGCAGGGGCAGCTCGCTCGGCGGGCTGCCCCTGCCCCGACCA